>DASUPL010000244.1:0-15804 GCA_036281155.1 Solirubrobacteraceae bacterium
TTGCTACCAAAATTGCTGCCAAGCCCGCGCGATTCGTGGCGCTGGTGACCATCGCTTGCACGCGTGCTTTTCGTCCAGAGCGACGGTCTCGCGCTTGATCGTCAAGGCGCTTGCTCGCAGCCGAAAGTGGGAGCCGCGCGACCTGCTCCAGGAGCTACAGGCAGCTACGATGCAAGGAAGCGTTCGATGTCCGCGGTCTCGCGGGCGAGCGCCGGAGCGGGCGTGGGCCGCGCGAACCACGCCGGCTCGGGGCGGCCCTTCTTGATGGACCAAGTACCCGTTGCTGCTCCGCGATTGAGTACGACGGGTTTGAGCATCCCGCCGCCCCTCAGGATGTGATGGTCGTGCTCGGCGACGACGAATGGCTCGCGAGTGCGGTAGCCGAGCATGAGCGTGTCGAAGGCGGCGAGCAGCAGACAGGGCGGTGTGTCATCGGTCGGCAACAGGTCAACGTCGCTCGGCGCTCCGGCGGCTTCGAGTGCCCGGCGCGCCTGTGTGATGGGCAGCGAGGACCACTTCGCGAGGTCGGTTGCGTCGCAGGGGCCGTAGCCTGCGCGGTAGCGGGCGCCAAGGATCGCGAGTGCCTCGTCGAGGTCGACCGCCGGGGGCGGATCGGCCGCGTGCAGCAGGCCGGCAGTGTCGGTGACGATGAGCCCCTGCGTCGAGAGCCACGGAACGAATGTGTTGATCGGACCCTGCTCGAGCGACGGGTGGCCGCGCTCGAGCAGCGCGCGCAGCAGCGACGGCCGGTCGCGGGGACGCTCGCCGCAGAGCTCAACGACGTCCCCGCGCATGGCGTTTACCTCCTCCACGATGCCGAAGCGCGCGAAGCGCGCTTCGAACACGCGGGCATTTCGCCTGGCGAATAGCGCGTGCAGCCAGGGGCGATCGGACGCCGCAATCAGGTGCACCGTGCCGCGGACCGTCCACGTGCGCAGGAGCGGCGCGGCGCGCACAGCGCTTCGGGTGAGGCCGGGCACGCGCGAGCGCAGTGTAAGAGCCGCGGCGCGCAGATCCTGAGCCTGGACGCCGATTACAGCCAACGCCGCTTCCTCGGCGCTCTTGCACGCCGTTGCCGGCGTCAGCCGCTGCGCCGCCAGACGGCCAACACGCAGTCGCTCGTCAGCATCCATCAGACAATCCTCGCATTCAGACCGCGGATCACCACCACCCTAGGAGGGCCAACTCCAGAGGCAGGGCCACTCCTGCCGTGCCGAGGATCATGGCTGGGACCACCGCGCGGCTCACTGCCGCCGCCGACCAAGAACGGGAGCACCCAGCCCGACGCGCCAAGCTCGCGCTTGAGACGAAAAGCAGGCGTGTGAGCGATCATTACAGCGCCGCGAGTCGACAAGCCACTTCGGGAACGCTGCACCAGCTCAGGTGCTTGCCAGCAAGTCAGGCGTGCGCGAGGGCGCGCATCTGGCACAGAGGCAGTACCTTTACTGCTAGAGTAAAGGAATGGCGCGAATCTCGACCAAGAACCAGATCACGATCCCCGTCGCGGCGCTCGACGAGGTCGGGCTGCACGCCGGCGAGCGAGTCACGGTCGAGCCGGCCGGCGACGGGGAGCTGCTGATCCGCCGCACGACCACGACCTTCGCGGATGCGTTCGGGACGCTGACGGGCACCTACCCTGCCGGCTATCTCGAGCAACTCGACGCCGAAGATGAACTGCGGTGAAGCTGCTCCTCGACGCGGACGTCCTGATCGGAGCGCTAGACGGCAACGACCTGCACCATCATCGCGCTCGCGAGCTGTTCACCAAGTGGCACGACAACGAAAACGCTTGCGCGGTCAGCGTCGTGAACCTGACCGAGGTCCTGATCGCTCCCTCGGCAGACGTGTCTAAGCTCGCCGCCGCCCGGGAGGCGATCGCCGCCCTCGGCGTGACCGTGCACCAGCCGAACGAGGCAATCGGAGTCGAGGCGGCGCGCCTGCGACGACGGCACCCGATCAGCCTCCCCGATGCCTACTGCCTCGCGACCGCGAAGCACACAAGCTCGACGGTCGCCTCATTCGATCAAAAGATTCTGAAGGCCGCCGCGCGCGAAGGCATCAAGGCCGCCTAACGCCAGCAGCCGCGAACGAGACAGCTAGGCGCGAACTCACAGCGTCGAGGGTTGGAATGGACGCGCTTCGACGCCGGCTAGGCCCGAGAGTATCCCAAAGTTCGGATGAGTCGGCTCTTGCCGACGAATGATCCTTACGCGTGAGCCAGCTCGCGCATCTCGCGCACCGGATGACGACCCAGTGTGCTCGACGTCGCATACGCAGCGATGTGCCCGTGTGGCCTGAGCGTGACGCGCACACGAACACACCCCCGCAACCGATCTACGATGCTGCGCGGGAACGGGATCAACATCAGCTCGATCTCCTCGTCCACGATCACAGTGGCGCGGCACTCCTCGGCGAGGCTGCGCCACACCACCTCATCGGCCCAGTCCTTGTCGCCAGGGACGAACTCAACATCATCCGGGTAGCCCAGGCTCTCATCGCCGTGGTTAGCGGCCATGAACAGCTCGTCTGTCTTCTTGTCGATAGTGCTCATCGCGTTGACTCCCAGCTACGAACGATATCGCTCCAGCCCTCCAAGAGCTTGATTTCTGCGGCATGCATCGCCTCATTCGACGGTCCATGCGTCACGATCGGCGGCTGCTTCTCCGACCCCACGTAGCAATGCTCGTGGTGCTCGTCGGAAACATGGGCGTTATCGAACGTCCGCACCGTGTGCCAGACACCGCCGCGCTCAACGAGTAGCAAGATCGCGTACTCAACCGGATGGACGCTGGAGCGCTCAACCACGATCCGCACATCGCGCGCGACACGGCGACGGCGATTCCGATCCTTAGTCATGGGCCCGATGATTCAGGGCCGTTAGGACGGGACAGCCCCGGGGCTCGCGGAAGCAACGCATTCGATCAGCCATCGAGCCCCTCTCCGAACGCCCGATCGACCATCTCGACCTCCCGCTCATTCGGCTCATAGTTGCCCCGACGAAACTAGCTGGCCAGCCCCGGGTCAAGGTGTCCAAAGCCTCCGGGGTTTCGTCGTTCTAGGGTCGATTGGGCTCTGCCGCGACTGGCTGTAGTTGCACCTCGTACACGTCTACGTCGCGCGGCAGCCGACGTAGCGCTCAGGAGGCCACGCGGAGCGGAGCCCCACGGTCCCCGGCGCGTTTCGGCAGGCGGAGGGAGGCGCGGGGCCGACACGGGCGGGGTTTACGGGACGCCGACCCCCGCCTAGCGTAGGCGGTTCCGGCCCACGGCGTCAGGCATCACCTCCTTTCGCCTCATCGGCACGTACCACCAGCACCGCGGGAGTGACACCGAGCCCACGGGCCAGCGCGATCAGCACGTCATAACGCGGGTCGTGCCGGCCGGATTCAATCGCGTCGAGCCGCCTCGGCGTGAGTCCTGCTGCGGCGGCAAGCTCACCCGCGCTGATGTTCCGCTCGGCGCGCAATTGGCGGATGGCTCGCCCGAACCCGATCAACCATCGCTCATGCTCGTTCATCACTCCGCGCTCCACCGCGTATTACGGCGACCCTGCCGCCGTGCTCGACGCCGCGACCGCTCTACGCGGTCGAGCCGCCTCTCGTCCGGGCTCAGGCGGTCGTCGGTGTCGGCCTTCGCGTCGTCGGGCTCGGCCCACTCGCTCAGACGGTAGGTAGCTGACCCGACGCGCCAAGCAGCGCGCTCTAGGCACTCGCTCATCTCGAACCACGAATCCGAGTCCGCATCGCTGCGGGCATAGATCAGACGCCCCGCCTCATCCAACGCAGCCTGCATGTCACCGCGTAGCGCGTCGATGTGCTCGGCGGCGAGGTCGCGTGCCTCGCGCCAGTGGCGGTGCTGCGGGGCCTCGGGCAGATCACGAAACGGGCTCGCCCGCCTGCGGCCCTGCGGCGTGACAGACCACGACGTGCGGCTGTGTCGCCATTCACGGACGATCAGGCCAGCCGCCTCCATCCGCTCCAACTGCGGCTGTAGCTGCCTGGTCGTCCAGCCGTTGTGAGGAAGACCCAGGTGCATCTTGATCCGTGCGAGCGATACCCCTTCATCTGGCCGTCCTTGATGGATACGGGCGCGCTTGGCGGCGGCGAGTATCCGCACATCAGGGATACGATCGGTCTCGGGCATGGGGAGGCAACACTCCTTGTGTCCAGAGCCCCGCGTCGCTTCAATCGGCGCGGGGCTCACTTTGTAGGAATTGTCACAAGCCTACGCGGGCCACCGGCGGCAGGATTTGGCTCTGGAATGCGGCATTGCCGGGCGACCGGTTTTGTCCACGCCTGGCGTTACAGTCGCATGTGTGGTCATGATCGTCAGCAGGAAGCTCGCCGTCGCAGAGGCGGCTTTCGCCTTGGCAGTCGGCGTCGAGGTGCTGGCGGCGAAGCTACAAAGCCATCCACACCTCCCGGCGGCTCACGTCTCGTTCTATTCGGACCCTCACCCCTTCGCCGGAGCGACGTCGTCCTACACCGCCTCGGGCTACACCGCGCTACCTCCACACGGACCCGTGGACGCCAGGCCACCCCTCTACGTGATCCGTCCCGTCGGCCTCTAGCCGCACTCACACGCGAGGGCCACAGCGCTGGCCCCTGCCGTGCCGATTTGGGCTAACCCACCCACGTACACAGCCTGGCCGTTTCGCGGCCTCTACGGGGTCCGGGCACAGCCGCGCCCCTGCTACGCGGTCCCCCTCGCGGTCCAAGCCCCATTTAACCCCGCCGCTCGGACCCCGTAGGCACAAAAACCCCGCGTTTAGCAGGGCTTTTTCGTGATGGGCGATACTGGGCTCGAACCAGTGACCTCCGCCTTGTCGAGGCGGCGCTCTCCCAGCTGAGCTAATCGCCCTGGGAAGATCCCAAGCCTATCAACGGCCCGCTAGGCTTGGTGGCCCAGCTGGGCGACGTGGCGGAGTGGCTACGCAGCGGCCTGCAAAGCCGTCTACACCGGTTCGATTCCGGTCGTCGCCTCTAAAGATACCTGCAAATCGGCACTTTTCGGTGCGCAGACAGCCTCCCAAGCTGTCTACACCACCCAAATTTTGCGGCTCATTTGCAGGGAGTTTGCGCAGTGCTCGCGTCGTCCTCGACGCCGACCGACGCGTCGCTTACGCAGGTGCGTGGGGTGTTGTGACCTTGGCTACGCTCGTCCGGCGGCCAGTAGAACCAGGTTCGAAAGTGTCACCGCTTCACCATCTCCGGCCGTTTGCCGGACGGCCTCGGTTATGGCGGCCCAGGTCTCGTCCTGCACCTCCTGTGGGTGCGGAGCGATCATCGCGGTGATTGGCGGGGCGATGTCCCTGATGAAGGTGGTGAACTCCTCGGGCGACTGCCACTCAAAGGCGACCTCGGCCTCCTGCACCTCGACATCGGAGAAGCCGGCCGCTTCCAGCAGGCCGCCCAGCGCCTGCGGCGTCGGACGCGAGAGCGGACCGGGCGTTCCCGGAGGCGGAGGCGAAACTCCGAGGCGCTGCATCGCGGTTCGCATGGGAATCGCGAGGAACGGGACACGGTCCGGCGATCCCCACGAGCTGATCGCCATCCGCCCACCGGGTTTGAGGAAGCTGCGGATACGAGCCGCGGCGGCCTCCGCGTCGGGCTCGAAGATGATCCCCCAGCGTGAGAGCGCGGCGTCGAAGCTGGCCTCCGGGAAGTCCAGAGACGCCGCATCCGACTGAACGAACTCGATGTTCTCAAGCCCGGTGGCAGCGGCACGCTCGCGCCCGAACGCGATCATCTCAGCAGAGATGTCGGTAGCCAGCACGGCGCCCTCGGCCCCAGCCGCCCTGGCCGCGGTCAGCGACGGTTCGCCGTAGCCAGCGGCCACGTCCAACACTCGGCTGCCGCGCTCGACGCCGGCCATCTCGACCAAGCGCTCACTGATTCCACTCGCCGCCCCGTCGATCAGATCCGACCATCTTCGCCAGCCCGTCGCAGCGCTGTTCCACTGTTGCCGCTGTCCGTCTCGAAACTCGACGGCGTCAACTGTCTTGGACTCCATGGTCACCTCCCAGTCGGGCACTCCACACTACACCCCCCAGCCCGCCTCAGGCAGGATGGTTTGGCCTAACAGCGGTGCGGTGGATCCGGCTATTGCGTCGACGGCGCAAAGGCGCCACCCCTGCTGGCAGCCACCAACTCGCCTCCAGCCGCCACCCGCCCTTCCAAGTGCTCGCAGAGAGCCTCGACAACGTCACGATCGAACTGAGTCCCGCTGTGTCGCCTCAGCTCGGCGAGCGCCTCGTCGCTGGGGCGGGCGTCGTCGTATGAGCGCTTGGAGATCATCGCGTCGTAGGCGTCGCAGACGGCGATGATCCGCGCACCCAACGGTATCGCCTCTCCCGCCAGCCGATCGGGGTAGCCGGCGCCGTCCCAGCGCTCGTGGCTCGAGCGTACGAGGCGCGCGACGGGGCGCAGCGCTGGCGCGGCGTTGAGGATGCGCTCGCCGATGAGCGTGTGCTGGTGCATCAAGCGCCACTCCTCGTCATCCAGCGGGCCGGGCTTGTCGAGGATGTGGTCGGGGATCGCGAGCTTGCCGATGTCGTGAAGCTGGGCTGCGCGGCAGAGCTCGTCGAGCTGTTCTGAATCGAGGTCGAAGCGCTGTCCCATCGCCGCCGCGAGCAGGCCGACGTCGCACACGTGATCGTGCAGCGTGGGCTCGCGCTCGGTGAGCAGTTGCAGAAGCACGCGCTGCTGCATGAGGACGGTCTGTGCGGACGCCCGGCTGGAGGCGCCTGTGCTCGTCTTCTCGGCGTACATGCGCTCATCCGCGAGGTTCAGCGCGGCACTGACGGTGTTGGCGTCCCCGGGCACGACGACCACCCCGCACGACGCGGTGACGGTGAAGCCCGCCCCGTGCTCGGCGAGCGCGGACTGGGCGTTGACCACGACGACATCTTCGCGAGCGAAACGACCGGCCGCGAGCACGCAGAACTCATCGCCGCCGAGCCGATAGGCCTTGCCTGTGCCCTCGACGGCCGCGGCGAGCGCGCGCCCGAGGCGCACCAGCAGCGCGTCGCCGGCGCTGTGGCCGAAGCTGTCGTTGTAGCGCTTGAAGCCGTCCAGATCGAAGAACGCGAGCGTCGACGGCTGGCCCCTCTCGCCGCGTTGAATCGCGACGTCCAGGTCGTCCATCAACCGCCGCCGGTTGCCGAGCCCGGTCAGTGTGTCGGTGATGGCGTCGCGCGTGCGCAGCTGCAGCATCCGCACGTTCTCCAGATACGTGAGCGCGGCACGTGCGCCGGCGGCGAACAGCGCACCGGCGGCGAGACCGACCGATAGGCGCGTCAGCGGATGCAGCGTCGCGCTCACCAGCACGGCGAGGGCGAGGAGCCCGAACATCGCGGGAAGCACGACCGTATGACGAGCGACGACCTCGCGTGCGCCCCTGGGCGGGCTGGGCTGCCACGCGGACAGCGCGAGCAGCGCCATCGAGGCGGGCCACATGGTGTCGAGAATGCCGCCCCCCACGTAGCTGCCCCTCGCAACCTCGTGGACGTAGAGCATGTCGGCGGCGGCGGAGACGACGATCCCGAGTGCGAGCAGCAGCCATTGCCGTCCGGGGCGCCAGCCGGACAGCGCAACGCCGACGGCGATGAACACGAGCAGGAGGAAGTCCCCGAGCGGATAGGCGAGGTTGACGCCCACCGCGGAGGCGCTGGCGGTACTCCTGGCGAGCACGGCCGGGAAGATCAGGTCCGCGCTGACGGCCGCCGTCGCCAGCCCCACCACGACACCGTCCAGCCACACGGCGGCGCCGACGTGGTTGAAGTGCGAGCGCATCAACAGCAGCAGCGCGACGTAGATGGTCGGATACATCGCCAGGTAGAGCGCGTCGGCAATCGATGGGTAAGGCGGATGAGCGACGTTGTCGAGCCACAGCGGCCACAGCAGATCGCCGCCCGTCCACATGAGCAGGCCGGCGCTGATCAGCAGCCACGCGGCACGATCGCCCCGCCGCCGTAGCGCACGCGCGAGGCACGCACCGACCGCGACGAGCTCGATCGCCGTGTAGAGGCCGTCCTTGACGAGGCCGTCGAGCGATGGTCCTCCGAGGTCGAATACGGCGTGGAGGGCGTGAAACGCGATGCCCAAGCCCATCGCCACGAAGGCAACCGTGAGCACACGGGATCTCGACTCGAACAGGGGCATTGGACCAATAATGGCGGGCAATCGGATTGATGCCTCTATCGACATGCGCGCGAATACCCTTGACAGCGCCACGTTGGACTGGACCGATTAACCGCCGCGCCCGGCACGTCTGTAAACACTCATAGGTTTAAAGCTCTACCGAGAAAGCTCTACGCGGCGGACTCGCCGCGCACCGGCCGCGGGCCGCTGCAGATGACGCGCAGCCACACGATCTGCCCGTCGTGCTCGCGCACGTACGCCTGCTGCTCGTAGACGAGCGGGCCATCGGCGTTCCTGCCATGCACGCGCCAGCCGACGCGCAGCGTGTCCTCGACCGTTCCGGGCGCGATGGGCTCGACGCGCTCGACATCCCTTTCGGGATGCTCGAACCACGCGCGCAGCACCTCCTCGACGCCGGCGGGACCGTCCGCCTCCCAGACTCGGTTGGGCGTCATCGCGCGGAAGTCGATGTCGGGGTGAAGAAGGCCGCTGGCGCGGGGGAAGTCTCTGGCGAGGATCGCCTCGAGAAACCCGTCGGTGACGTTCGCGCTGACGACGCCCATGGCCGCAGTGTCGCACCTGCCACGAGCACGGTCAACCTCAGGGCAAGACGCTCTCCGATCGCGCGCGTACCCCGCGATGAGCTAAGGTTCACCCCGTCGGAGGATCATGACGAGCCGCTTTGCAGGCATCGACGTAGAGGAGATCGCCGACGCCGGTCGGTACACGCTCGTGCTCAGCGGCGAACTCGAGCTCGGCTCGGCGAACACGCTCCAGGCCGCCATCACGCGCGTGTGCGCGGGGGGACTGCGCAGCCTCACGATCGATCTGAGAAAACTGATGTTCATCGACTCGACGGGGCTCGCCGTGATCATCCTCGCGAGCAAGATCTGCGAACGCGACGGCCACGACTTCGCGCTCATCCCCGGCCCGCGCGCCGTGCAGCGCCTGTTCGAGATCACCGGCCTGATCGACGTGCTGCCGTTCCGCGAAGCCGCCGCCGACGCTCAGAGCTCGCCCTCCGAATAGCGATCACGCGGCGCGCAGCGCCGCCGCCAGCGAGCGCTCGCTCTGCGGCCCGCGCAGCACCGCGCGGATGTGCCCGCTGCCGTCGAGCACGAACGTCGTGGGCAGGCCGGTCATGCGGTATTCGCTGCCCACGGTCCCTTCGGCGTCGCGCACGTTGGGGAACGTCCACGCGTGGCGCTTGAGGAACGCTCGTGCGCCCGAGAGGGCGTCGCTCCAGTTCACGCCCACGATCCGACCGCGCCCCGCGGTGCTTTGCGAGAAGCGCTCCAGCGCGGGCGCCTCGCGCACGCATGGCGCGCACCAGCTGGCCCAGAAGACCACCACAACCGGCCTGTGGCCGTCCGCGGCGAGCATCCCCGCGAGCGTCGTTTGCGCGGACCCCACGAGGCGTTCGTGCGGAAGCTCGGGAGCCACGCGCCCCTTGGAGGACGAATGCTCGGCGGTGAGCCCGAACACCGCGAGCGCGCCGATCGCGACGCCCGCCAGCAGAACCCACCCGAGCAGCCGCACGCGCGCGCGTCCCATCGTCTCGCTCAGCGCGCGGCCAGCAGCGGTACGTCGTGGACGATGTCGCGCGGCTGGAAGCTCGACGCGTAGATCGTGAGCCGCTTGCCCGACGCGGTGACCCCGTAGATGAGCCCGTCGTGGTTGATGAACTGGGGCTGCTGCGCGTCGCGCTGGGAGCCCACTCCCCACGCCTTCCACACGCGCGCCAGTTCGGCGCGCGAGCCGATGAGGTACTGCATGCGCCCCGTCATCTGGTGTTGTGAGAGAAACGCGGCGACCGCCTTGCGGGTGTCTCCGCGGGGGTCGACGGACACGGCGATGATCTCCATCTTCGCGGCCTTGGCGGGGCCGATGAGGTTCTGCGCGACGCGCAGGTTCGACGCGATCAACGGGCACACGTCGGGGCAGTGCGTGTAGAGGAACGTCACGAGCACCGCCTTGCCGCGATAGGAGGCGATGTTGACGCGCTGGCCGAGGTAGTTGCGAAGCGTCAGCGGCGGCGCCGCCCGCACGGGCGTGAGCAGGCCAGCGGCGGCGAAGCTCGCGTTGTTGGCCTTCGCGCGCTTGGGCGAGCCCGAGGAGCCGCCGACGGTTAGCAGCGCGACGCCCCCGGCGATGACCGCGAGCACGACCAGGAGGGCGAGCACGCGCGGGTCGATGGGCGATTTGCGCTGCACGGAGCGAACCTATCAACGCGCCACCCCGCACGCGCCGCGCGTCGTCGGCAAGAAACCTTGCAGACCTCCCCGTGTGATGCATCTTGCAAATGGATCTGGTAGCTTGGCGCCCGTCGTGCCGAGTCCTTGACCCCACGGGGCATGAGGAGCGGGGGACCCATTGCAGCCGAGAAAGGCTGCGGGGGCGAATCGCCACAGGTGTGGCGTAGCGTAGACGCTTACGCGAGCCCGACAGCTAACCCCGTAGGCGCCATGCAATTGACGAATGGAGAAAGGACGCCCACGCATGTCGGGATCCCCGCGCGATCTTGCAGTGCTCGATCACTGGAACAGCTCACTACGACGCTCACGCGAACGTCGCGTGCGGGCGGCGAACGGCGGGCGCGTGCGCGCCGCCGCGGGCAGCTCGGCGCTGTCGCTGCTGCTGGACGTGCGCAGCGTGGCGCGCGAGCGCGACCTCTCGGAGGAGCACCCGTGGCAGCTCTCCCTCGGCCGCTCGCGCGCACGTCGACGCGCGGCGGAGATCCGCTTCGCGCCGACGGGCACGCGCGCCAAACGCGCATCGCTGGGCGCTCTCGCGGCGCTGAGCGTGGGACCGACGAGCGGCCTCGCAAGCGCGGGAGCAGTTAATACGTCTGCCGCAACGGGCCCCGAACCGACTACGACCAGCGAACACGTCATCGCGCTCAGCTCCGGCGATGAAGGCCGCCAGGTGCAGTTGCTGCAGCAGGCGCTCGGCAACGTCACGGTCGACGGCGTGTTCGGCCCTGAAACCGAAGCGGCGGTGGAAAAGTTCCAGGCGAGCAGGGGCCTCGCGGTGGACGGCATCGTGGGACCCGCGACGAGCGCAGCGCTGCGCGGCGGAACGGCGTTCGCCGCGAACCTCTCCACGACGATCCCCGGCGGCGAGGAAAGCTCCAGCGGCGAGAGCTCCGGAGAGGAAAGCTCGAGCGAAGGCTCGAGCGGCGAATCCAGCGATGAAGAATCACCGGCGGGCGAATCGAGCGAAGGCGACCCGACGAGCGCCGTCAAGCGGCTGCAGGCCGCGCTGAAGCTGTCGGTCGACGGCGACTTCGGACCCGCGACGGAGGCCGCGGTGCGCCGCCTGCAGGCGCGCCACGGCCTGACGGTCGATGGGATCGTGGGGCCTGGGACGTGGAGCACGATCGGCGTGAGCGGGCAGGAAACGCTCACCCCCCCGCCCTCCGCGATCCCGGCTTCTCGCCACCATCATCACGCGCACGCGGGCGCCGCGGGCAGCGGATCGGACGGCGGCGAAGCGGGCGGCGGCGCGGTGGCGCGTCTGCAGTCCGCGCTGCGGCTCTCGGCGGACGGCGACTTCGGCCCCGCGACCGCGGCCGCGGTGCGTCGTCTGCAGGCGCGCCACGGTCTGACGGTCGACGGCGTGGTGGGCCCGGCGACGTGGGCGCTCGTGGGCATCAACGGTGAGGAGACGCTCACGCCGCCCCCGTCGGCGCGGGCCGGATCGGGCGGCGACACGGGCGAAGGCTCGAGCGTGGTGGCACGCGTGATCGCCGCGGGCGATGAAATCGCGACGCGCCCGTACGTGTGGGGCGGCGGCCACGGCTCGTTCCAGTCGGTGGGCTATGACTGCTCGGGCTCTGTCTCCTACGCGCTGCACGGCGCGGGGCTGCTGAGCTCCCCCGAGGACTCGGGCTCGCTGGAGTCCTACGGCGAGGCGGGGCCGGGCAGGCACATCACGATCTACGCGAACTCGGGGCACGCGTTCATGGTCGTGGACGGCAAACGCTTCGACACGATCGCACTCAAGGCAACCGGCACGCGCTGGTCAAGCAGCATGAGCTCGACGTCGGGCTACGTCGCGCGCCACCCCGCCGGGCTGTAGCGAAACGCGACACCCCCGCGCAGACGCGGGGATAGCGCTCGGCCGGGGGAGCATGCTCCGGCCGAGTGTCCCGTCTCAAGCGCGATCTAGCTTGCGCTGTTCCGCTCAGGACAGCTGCCACAGGAGATCGCACCATGCTCGCGCGGGCGCACGCCTTCACCATCGAGGGGCTTCACACTCGGCACGTCGCCGTCGAGGTGGACGTCCGCCCCGGCCTGCCGGGGTTCACGATCGTGGGGCTCGCGGACGCGGCGGTGCGCGAGGCGCGCGAGCGCATCCACGCGGCGATCCGCAACTCGGGCCTCGATTTTCCCGCGCGGCGGATAACGGCGAACCTCGCTCCGGGCGGCATACCGAAAGCCGGCGCGGGGCTCGACCTGGCGATCGCGTGCGCGCTGCTCGCCGCGAGCGGGCAGATCCGCGCGGAGCGCCTGGAACGGATCGCGCTGTTCGGCGAGCTGGCGTTGGACGGCAGCGTGCGCGCCGCGCACGGGACGCTCGCGGTGGCACAGGCGACGCGCAGGGCGGGACTCGACCGCTTGGCGCTGGCCGCGTCGCGGGCGCACGAGGCAAGCCTGATCGATGGGCTCGAGGTGACGGTGGTCGAGAACCTGCGCAGCGCGGTGCGCGTGCTGGAGGGAGGCACAGGAGACCCGCTGCCACCGATCAAGGAGGGTGACTCAGACGAGGAGGCGGACGCGACGGGCTTGGACCTGGGCGACGTGCGCGGCCAGGCGCACGCGGTGGAGGCGCTCGTGATCGCGGCGGCGGGCGCCCACAACCTGCTCTTGAGCGGCGCGCCGGGCACGGGCAAGACGATGCTCGCGCAGCGGATCTGCTCGATCCTGCCGCCGCTGAGCAGGCACGAGGCGATCGAGGTGACGCGCATCCACAGCCTGCTGCTGGGCGCGCGCGTGCAGCGCCTCGCGCGCGTGCGCCCGTTTCGCGCGCCGCACCACACGACGACCGCCGCGGGCCTCGTCGGCGGCGCGCACCGCGGCACGGTCGGCGAGGTGGTGCTGGCGCACAACGGCGTGCTGTTCCTCGACGAGCTGTCGGAGTTCTCGCGCGCGGCGTTGGAGGCATTGCGCCAGCCGCTGGAGGACGGCCGCGTGGCGATCGCGCGGGCGAGCCACTCGGCGGTGTATCCCGCGCGGTTCATGCTGCTGGCGGCGACCAACCCGTGCCCGTGCGGCTACGCGAGCGAGCTCGAGCGCTGCGGGTGTACGGAAGCGCAGCTCGCGCGCCACGCGCGCCGCTTGAGCGGCCCGATGCTCGACCGCATCGACCTGCTCGTGAACGTCACGCGCGCCGACGGGCGCGACCGCGAGGCGACGGCGCCCGCCAGCTCCGCGCACGCGCGCGAGCGGGTGCTGGCCGCACGTGAGCGCCAGGCGCGCCGACTGCGCGCGACGAAGATCACGGTGAACGCGCTGATGGACGCGCGCGCGTTGCGCGAGCACGCGCGCTTGGACGCGAAGGGCGAGGAGATGATGCGCGCGGCACGCGAGCGGGGGCTGCTGAGCGCGCGCGGCGAGGACCGCACGCTGCGCGTGGCGCGCACGATCGCGGACCTGCGCGGCGGCGGGCGCGTGCGGGCGCGCGACGTCGGGGCCGCACTGGCGCTGCGCACGAGCGCGGCGCTCGGCCACAGCCGTGTCGCGTGAGCGCTTCCGGGCGCACTGACACCGCACATGAGCGCCCCACGCGGCCGCGCCGCATGAGCGCTTCTTACGCAACCACACGCACGAGCGGCGCTTGCGCTGAGTGCCTACGCCGCAGCTGGCTGCTGTCGACGCTGAGCGGCCCGCTGGACTGCTGCGCGCGCGACCGCGACCGCCTCCAGACGCTGCTCGCGCTGGAGGACGCCGAGCTGATCGAGGCGATCGGCGGCAGGCGCCGGTCGGAGCTGCGCGCACGTTACGACGCGTTTCCTGGGCAGGCGTTGGGCGGGAGCACCGATGCGCGGGCGGCGTGTCGCAACGTGCGCCGGAGCATCGACGTGGAGGCCTTGTGCCACCACGATCCCCGCTACCCGCAGGCGCTCCTGTCCGCCCGTGGCGCGCCGTACATGCTGAACGTGCTCGGCGGAGCGGAGCGCCTGAGCGGGCTGTGCTCGGCGCCGGCGGTGGCGATCCTCGGCAGCCCACGCCCGAGCGACTACGGCCGGGCGGTGGCGCGCGGCCTCGCGCGCGGGCTGAGCGTGAGCGGGGTGAGCGTGATCTGCGCCTGGCGGGACGGCATCGCGATCGCGGCGCTGGAGGGTGCGCTGGAGGCGGGCGCCACCGCGGTGGCGGTCGTCGGCGACGGTCTCGAGGCGGCGTCTCCCGCAAGGCGTCGCGCGCTGCTGAGCCGGCTGGGACGCGTCGGCTGCGCGGTGTCGGAGCTGCCGTGCGACTGCAATGGGCGGCGCTGGGCGAAGCTCGCGAGCGAGCGCACGGTCGTCGCGTTGGCCACGGTGGCGGTCGTGGTCGAGGCGGAGCAGACGGCGGGCGACCTCGCCGCGGTGGATCTCGCGCGAGCCCTGGGGAGAACCGTCGCGGCGGTGCCCGGCCGTGTCACCTCCCCCCTGTCGCGCGGGACGAACGCGTTGTTGCGAAGCGGCGCGCGGGCGGTGATCGACGCGGGGGACGTGCTCGAGCTGCTGTATGAGGTCGATCCATCGCGAGAGCCAGCCGGCGCGCCCAAGCGGGTGCGCGCGCCGTTGGAGCCAAGGCTGCGCGACCTGCTGCGGCGGGTGAGCGCGGGAAGCGACACGCCCGACCGTCTGGCCCGCGAAGGAGTGGATCTCGACGATGCGCTCCTGGCCCTCAGCGAGCTGGAGCTGATGGGGCTGGTGGGTCGCGGTGACGGCGGGCGTTACCTCCCAACCCACCCGGCGGCTGATGCAAGTGACATTTCACACGTCTAGCGCGGAGGGACAGTTCTAAAGACAGAGACACGCACGGTCGAACATGGTGGTTGAGATGATGGATCAGCTCAAAGCCCGAGAGGGATGACCAAGGATGCCCTCAACACCGGGCCGCACAGGGGAGCGGGCCGAGCGGGAGCAGGCCGCGCCCAAGGCGCAGGCTGATCTCGAGCTGCGGCGCCTCGGCGAAGCGCTGCAGGCGCGCGCGGCCGACGTGACCGACGAGGTGCTCCGACGCACGCAGGCCGCCGGAACGGACATCGACGAGGGCGTACGCGGCAGCTGGGAATCGGTCGGCAACGCCGCGACGAGCGCGGTCGCGTTGTGGATGGCGGGCGGCAAGCCCGATGCGGGCAAGGACACGGCGAACACCGCGTTTGAGACGTTCGGCCAGCTGGCCGCTCATCGCGCGACGCCGCTGGATGAGGTGACGAAGCGCTGCCTGCGCTGGCGCGACGCGGTCAGCGGCGTGCTGCGCGACAGCGCCGCGGAGATGGACATCTCGGTGGAGTCTCTGACGCAGGCGCTCGCGATGGCGCAGATGACGCTCGACGCGACGATCGTGAGCATGTGCGCGGTGTTCGAGAGCGAGCGCAAGCGCACCGACGAAGAGCTCGCGCGCCGCCAGGAGGAGCTGGCGTTCATGGCGACGCACGACCAGCTCACGGGCCTG
>DASUPL010000245.1:0-2442 GCA_036281155.1 Solirubrobacteraceae bacterium
TCCCGCGAGCTGACCGAGGCGCTGAAGCGCCGCTGTCTCTACCTCTGGCTCGACTACCCGTCGGTCGACCGCGAGCTCGAGATCGTGCGCCTGCACGCGCCCGAGCTGGACGAGACCGTCGCGCGCCGGCTCGTCGAGGTCGTCGGCATGGTGCGCGACCTCGACCTGAAGAAGCCGCCGTCGATCGCCGAGTCGATCGACTGGGCCAGAGCGCTGCTGCTGCTCGGCGTCAAGGACATCGATTCGGACACGTTCATGGAAACGATGTCCGTGATCGTCAAGCACCGCACCGACATGGACGTCGTCGCCGACCGCGTGGGGCTGAAGCTGTCCGCGCCCGCTGCGACCGGGCCGGGCGGCGCCAACCCGGTTGCGCCGCATGTCGCCTGAGCAGCAGCCCGAGGGACTGCCCGCACGGATACTGGAGCTGGGCGAGGAGCTGCGCCGCGAAGGCGTCGCCGTCGGCACCTCCGAGCTGCTCGACGCGTTCGAGGTGCTGCGCGAGATCCCCTGGACCGCGCAGGAGGATTTCCGTGAGGCGCTCGCCGCGACGCTCGCCAAGAGCCAGGAGGACAGGCGCGTGTTCGAGCTCGTGTTCGACCGCTTCTTCTTCCGCGCCGTCGAGGTCGCCGCCGCGCGCGAGGGCATCCGCGAGGAAGACCTCTCCTCCGCGTTCGGCGAGCTCTCCGAGGAGGAGCTCGACGCGCTGCGCGCCCAGATCGCCGCCGCCCTGCGCGACGGCGCGGAGGGCGCGATGCGCGACCTCGCGCGCATGGCGATCGCCGCGTTCGCGCGCCGCCAGGAGGGCTCCGGGGTGATCGGCGTGGACGTGCAGCGCATCCGCCGCGCGCTCGGCCTGCGCGCCGAGCCCCAGCCCGACCTGCCCGCCGAGGACCCGCGCCGCGACGGCCTGCCGCGCGAGGCGCTGCGCCGCTTCGAGGCGCTCTTGCGGCGCGAGCTCGAGCGCGGCCAGATCGAGCGCACCGGCAACCTGCCGCCCGCGCGCCCGCTCGGCGAACTGGACCGCGCGCTGCCCTCCGGCCCGCTCGCGGACCTCGCCGCCGTGCACCGCGTCGTCGCGCAGCTGCGACGCCGCCTCGCCACGCAGGGCCTGCAGGCGCGCGGGCACCGCCGCCACGCGCACGTCGACGTCAGGCGCACGATGCGCGCGTCGCTGCAGACGGGCGGCGTGCCGGTCGTGCTCAAGTACCGCCCGCGCCGCCCCAAACGACCCGAGATCTATGTCCTCTGCGACGTCTCCACGAGCGTCACCTCCGCGTCGGTGTTCTTCCTCTCGGTACTGCACGCGCTGCACGACACGTTCCGCAAGATGCGCTCGTTCGTGTTCATCGAGCGCATCTCCGAGGTCACCGACATCTTCGAACACGAGCGCAACTTCAAAGCTGTCAGCGAGAAGATCTCCGGCGACGCCGGCGTCGCGGACATCTCGGGCTACACCGACTACGGGCGCGTGTGGTCGGAGTTCCTCGTGCAGGTCGAGGACGATCTGCACCCGCGCGCCACCGTGATCGTGCTCGGCGACGCGCGCACCAACGGGCGCGACCCGCGCGCGGACATCTTCGCCCAGATCGCCGCGCGTGCGGGGCGTACGTTCTGGCTCAACCCCGAGCCGCGGCTGTATTGGAACTACGGCGACTCCGTCATCTCCGCCTACGAACAGCACTGCACCGCGTTCGAGTGCTGGACGACCGCGCAGCTCGAGGACTTCGTGCGCGCGCTCACGCGCCCCGTCGTCGCGGCGCCGCGCTAGCATCGAAGCGAGCAGCAAGACACCAGGGGTGCTGGCGGGCAAGCCGGCTGAGATGGCGCACGGGAACGCGGTTCCCCCGGCGCCGACCCTTCGAACCTGTGGGGTAATGCCCGCGAAGGGAGCGAAGTGCCGAGCGAACTGCAGTCCCCCCCTCAGCCCGCGTCACGGCAGGGGAGCGACGCGCGCGCGGAGGTTCTGCTCGAGAACGTCAGCTTCTCCTACCCGCGCGAGCGCGGCCCGGGCGTGCAGGCCCTGTCCGACCTCTCGCTGAGCGCGGCGCGTGGCGAGCTGCTCGCGGTCGTCGGACCGAGCGGGTGCGGCAAGAGCACGCTGCTCGAACTGCTGTGCGGGCTCCTCAGCCCCCAGACGGGCTCGGTCGTGTGCGCGCCCGCGGTGCTGATGCCCCAGCGCGACCTGCTGCTGCCTTGGCTCGACGCCGTCGAGAACGCCGCGCTCGCGCTACGCGTCGCGGGGCTCTCGCGCGCACAGGCGCGCCTCCGCGCAAGCATCCTCTTCGCCGATCTCGGCCTCGACGGGTTCGAGCACGCGCGGCCGCACGAGCTCTCCAGCGGCATGCGCCAGCGCGTCGCGTTCCTGCGCACGCTGCTCGCCGGCAAGCCCGTGCTGTGCCTCGACGAGCCGTTCGGCGCGCTCGACGCGATCACGCGCGC
>DASUPL010000246.1:0-3364 GCA_036281155.1 Solirubrobacteraceae bacterium
CTCGTGCACCCGGCGCGAACAGTCCAGATCGCTCTGCCAAGGCGCGTCAAACTCAAGCGCATCAGCGGGCGTCGCCTGCAGGCGATCCACGAGTCCTCGCAAACAATCGCGATAGGAAGCGAACCAGCCGGACACGGCGCCGCAGTCTCATGCGTAGAGCGGGCACTGCTCGAGAGCGCAGCGCGCCCGACCCTTGTTGGAGGATGGACTGCTGTGGCGAGCGCCCTGAAGCGGGCAAGGGTCGACCCGGCGAAGCTCACGGAACTCGCGAGCGAACTCGACGTTGGCCCAGCAATGCGTCGTCTCGGATCGCTCAGCGAAGTGTTGGGGCTCGATCGAATCGCGGCAAGCCTCGTCCCCCCTGCCGGCGATGCCAGAGTGCTCCCTCTCGACCCACAGGCGCCATCGGAAGATCCGTGGACAGACGAGCGGTGGCGCGTCAGATGGCCAACATCCAGGCGAGACAGTCGCGAACTCATCTCGACATGATTCCCCGGAGCCACTTCACGAAGATCGCGGACGCCCACGAAGTTGATGCGAAGACGGTGGAGCGCGACTACGTCCTGACGCACATCGTGACGGCGATCGCCCAACAGGCCGCGGAGCACGGGCTGGTGTTCAAGGGTGGGACAGCACTACGTCTCTGCTACTTCGAGGACTACAGGTACTCAGCCGACCTGGACTTCAGCCTCCGCGCTGGAGGCGACCTCGACATAGCGCTGGGATGCATCAAGTTGGCGCTCGAAGATGCGGCTCGCAAGATCGGCTTTCCCTACCTGGCCATCGCCGACGATGGGAAGCGGATCGACTACGAGGGACCGCTGGGACGGCGCCGCGACCTCAAACTAGACATCGCAACCGACGAGCTCATCGAGGACACAACCGTCCAGGCACTACTACCTCGATACGCCGACCAGGCCAACGCGCAAGTCACCGTCTACACGCTCCCAGAGATAGCCGCCGAGAAGCTGCGCTGCGTAATCCAGCGTCTGCAAGCACGCGATCTCTTTGACCTCAACGAGCTGCTCGTTGTCAACCAGCTCCAGCTCGACGACATCTGGCCGACGTTTGAGCGCAAGGCACAACACAGACACATCGACCCCGCGCAGTTCGCCGAGCGCTTCGAGAAGCGAGTACCGCAATGGCGCTCACGATGGGACTCAGAGATGCGCGAGCATCTCGGCGACGAACCGGACCAATTCGACACGGTAGAGCGGGCCGTCCGGCGAGCGCTGCGCGCCAAGCTCACCGCAGGCGCTCCATAGGCCGCGACCAACGCCGTCAGGCCACCGGAGCGGGGGCATCTCCGATGCCATCGTACGCTGTGTGGCTGGATGAACACGATGCCACATGCCGACCATGCAGAGCACACTCGCCAGCGATCACGTCGCAGCGCTTCCCCCCGACCGCCCCCGAACCGCCGCCTCGACCTCCAAGCTGAGGAGCGCCCCGGCCTACGATGTCGGGCCGTGATGTAGCCAGCGCTGGTGCGCAGGGCCCCACGTTCCACTGGCGATTTCACCGTTGAGAATAGGTCAGCTGTTGATCGCGGCGGAAGCCGACATCCAGTAGGAAGGTCTCAAATAGCCGGCCAGCAAGCGACGCGGCAACCCAGAACCGGTGGCTGCCGCCGAGGAGATCTTCGGGAGCACTGGTCCGCTCGATGGTGAACGCGAAGTAGTCGTCGGCGTCGTGTTCGACTGCGTCGATGAGCGTCTCGAGCATTTGCTCCTCGTCCTCTTGCTAGTCGATGTCGACGTCCTTCGTGGCCCGGGCACGTGCCGGAACGCTGTCGCGTCTGTGTACCTCATGTGGGGTTCCGTTGAAGCGCGTGCTCGACGAACGCGCGTGCGCGTGCTGGCCGCGACGCGGCCGCTGACCGTAGGCGTCTCGGTGTGGTGAGTCCTCGGTCCACCGCCTGCGCTATGGCGAGCTCGATCTGCTCGAGTTGGGTTCCGCCCTGGAGCGCGTCGAGGATCGTGCGCTCCGGTGTCGTCACCGGCACGCCGGCGAGCCTTCTGGTTTCGGCCTCTTCAGGTGGGTGCTCCAGCGTGTGCAGCCGAACACCGGGCCGCGGACGCTGGCCGCGCTTGGAGCGGGGTAGGGGGAGAGATCGGTCGCGCTCGGGATGACATCGGAGAGCTCATAGAGCTCGAGTGCGCTCTCGTGCGACACGACGGCTCCGGCGTCGCGCAGCGGAATCCAAGCCGCCACGACGTGCTCGTGTGGACTGGTTGGAAAGTGGCGAAGCCGGTACAGGCCCCTGCGCACCCGCTCATAGCGGCCACCAGGGCGCGCGTGGTGGCGCAGAGTGCTGCCGGCGAACTCCTCGTGGCAAGTGTTCTCGCACTTGCAGATAGCGGTCAGGCCGCGTCGCACATTGGGTCCGGCATCGATCTTGACGACGCTCACACGGGCCGCTACGTGGGCGTGGCCGCAGTCGCGGCCATCGTCACGCTGTATCCTAGCCGGGCGGGATGAGTAGACGACTACGCGGCGAGACGATCGCGCCCTCCGAGGAGATCAGCACGACACGCGCCCCACGTCGGGTAAGTGGCGCATACCAGCGCGTGAAACAAATGCTCGCGTGAGCCGATCAATATCGCCGGTATGTCCCAAGCCAGTGCTGCGCCGAACTCGACATGCCTGCCACCGCGACCGCCTTCTCGCTGGTCGGACTCCGCGGCAAATCCGATCCACAGGTTCGCAGTACGCAGCTCGGCAAGATTGCGACGCGCTGCATCGGCTACAACCGAGCGCCAGCTTGGGCTAGAAGTCTCAAGCAGGTCATCGGTCTCCCATATCCGTGAACCTATGATGGACGCTACGGTGCAAAGACCAAACCGTCGAGCACGGGTCGAGGCTCTGTGTCAAGCGTTGCGCTCTGCATCTGATTGAGCCGATCCTCCGTCGGTCGAGTCGATGACGCTTTGAGCCCACGCGATGGCCGCAGCTGCCCAACCCAACGCCTGGGCGCGGTCGAGACTCGACGCGTGACTTGCCCCATAGCGCATGTGCACGCCGTATGGCGCCAACTGCTCGACGCCGTCAAGCGTCGCAGGGACATCCAGCCCATGTGTTCGACATAACTCGATCAGACCGTCGAGATCGTGTGTACGGAAACGCGATCTCACGAGACGCCAACACCGCCTTCAGCACCTTCTCGACGGCCTGCTGAGTATGGAAGCCGAGGATCGCATCAGCAACTCCCGCGACTGGAAGCAGCGACCTCGCAGCGAACTCGTCGTCGCGAGCGAGCCCCAACAGCAATCGCGGGAGGTCAGGCCGCTCCGACATCAGGCCGCGATCGCTCGCCCATCGGCGAATGCGGCATGGATCAGGCTGCCGCGCACATCGCGCCATT
>DASUPL010000247.1:0-3854 GCA_036281155.1 Solirubrobacteraceae bacterium
TTCAACTACGTGTTCACGCAGACGCTGCTCGCGACGCACCCGAACATCCTGGTGATCAAGTGAACGAGTGGCTCGCAAGCAGCGGCCAGATCGGCCAGTTCGTCGCCGATGTGATGGGCCGCGTGTACTCGCTGCGCGTCCTGCGCTTCTTCGGCGAGTCGCTGCGTCAGTCGGGCATCCTGATCATGTCCTCGACGCTCGTGATCTGGTCGCTGGTGTTCATCATCGGCCTCGGCACGTGCGGCATCGAGGGCGCGTACTTCACACAGGCGCAGGGCGCGCCGGCGTACGCGGGGGTGTTCACCGCGTGGTGCGACCTGCGCGAGGCGGTGCCTTACGCGTTCGGCTACATGATGGCCGCGAAGGTCGGTACCGGCATCGTGGCCGAGCTCGGAGCGATGCGGATCTCCGACGAGATCGACGCGCTCGAGGTGATGGGCATCGACTCGGTGACGTTCCTGTGCGCGACGCGCCTGCTCGCGGCGTGGATCGTGCTGCCCTTCATGTATCTCGCCGCGGTCGGTGTGGCGTATGTCGCGTCCTACATCGCGGTGGTGCAGCAGATCGGATACGTGTCCTCGGGCGGGTACTTCCTGATCTTCTGGCAGTTCCAAAACCCTCCCGACTACTTCTACAGCCTCGTGAAGGGCATGGTGATGGCGACGGTCGTCGTCCTCGTGGGCTGTTACTACGGCTATACGGCGAGCGGCGGTCCGGTCGGGGTGGGCACCGCGACGGCGAAGTCGATGGTGCTGAACCTCGTGTGCGTGAACCTCATCGGCATGCTCGGTACGCAGATCTTCTGGGGCGCCAACCCTCGCGCACCGATCGGCGGGTAGCCTGTACTTGCGGTGAAGTACCGGCGCGCGCTCGCCGCCGCGGCGATCCTGATCGTGGCGTTGATCGTCGTCAACGCGCTGCTGAGCAAGCCGATCGGGTCGATGGGCATCGCGCTCGGGCGCAGGGTTCCGCCGTTCGCGGTGCCGCTCGCCCTGGCCCAGTTGAAGGGCGACGCGAACGTCGCCAAGCACGCGAACGACGGCGAAGCGGGCAAGCGCCCGGCGTGCTCGGTGCGCGGGCCGGAAATCCTCAACATCTGCCAGCTCTACGAACACCGCCCGGTGGTCCTCGCGCTGTTTCTCGACGCGGGATCGTGCGCGGGAATCCTCGAGGACTTCCAAGCACTCGCGCCTGCTTTCCCGGGCGTCGCGTTCGCGGCGGTGGCGATCAAGGGCGATCGTTCCCACCTGCGCACGCTCATACGCGACGAGCACCTCGGCTTCCCGGTCGGCTATGACGAAGACGGCGCTCTGACGCCTCTGTATGAAATGGCCAGCTGTCCGCAGGTGACGTTCGCCTACCCCGGCGGCATCGTGCAGCGCCCGGCGCTTCTGCGTCGCCCTAGCCGAGCGGCGCTGCGAGCAGCCGTCGGCAGGCTTCTCGCGGCCTCACACGCGCGCGGCGCTCGTGCGAATCCGGCGTCGTAGCGCTAGCGGCGCCGCGCGGCGAGGTGGTCGGCGAGCTCGTCGATCAGCTGCGCAGCGCGGTCGACTGCCCGGCTGAGCATCAGAAAGCCGTGCATCTGATCGCCGGCGTGCACGTGCTCGACCTCGACGCCAGCCTGAAGGAGCCGCTCGGCGTAGGCGATTCCCTCGTCGCGCAGCGGGTCGAACTCGGCGGTCATCACGAGCGTGGGCGGTAGACCCGCGACGTCCAGCGCTCGCAGCGGGAACAAGTAGGGGTCGCTGGTGTCGAACCCGGCGGGCATGAAGTGCCCGAGAAACCAGCGCACCTGGTCGGTGTCGAGGCTGTAGCCGCTGGCGTGTGTCTCATGCGATGGCCAGCGTCCGACGAGATCGAGCATCGGGTACGCCAGCACCTGGTAGGTCGGCGCTGGCGAGCCGCTGTCGCGCAGCAACAGCGTCAGGCTGGCCGCGATCGTCCCGCCGGAGCTCTCGCCCACGAGGGCGCGCTCAGACCCGGCGATTCCGAGGGCTCGCTGGTTGTCGAGCAGCCAGTGATATGCGTGAGCGGCGTCCTCGAGCGCTGCCGGATGCTTGTGCTCGGGGGCGCGCCTGTAGTGAAGCGACGCAAACAGCCATCCCGAGCGCGACGCCAGGCGCCGGCAGAGCTCGTCGTGCGTGTCGAGATCGTTGAGGGTGAACCCGCCGCCGTGGAAGAAGAGCGCCACCGGCAGCTCGCCTTCGCTAGGTCGGTACAGCCGCAGCTGCAGCTCGCCGGTGGGGGTCGGCACGAGGACATCCTCGACGCGGTGAAGCGGGAGCGGCTCCCCGGGTGGGATGAGCGCGGCTCTCATCCGCTCGCGCGCCGCCTCGACTGAGAGCGTGTGAATTGGCGGCGCCGCCATCGCGCGCATCACTTCGAGCAGGTCATGCGCTTGCGGATCCAGTGCGGGGTGGCGCATCGACTCGGTGCGATCCTAGCTCACTCTCCCACCGAGTTCTCGAGCCGCTGGCTGGTAGCGGAGGGACTGATCCGCACTACCATCGCGCGGGCTCACGGCTGATCCGAGCACATGATCAGCGCGGTGTTTATCGCTTCGTCCTCATGAGCAGCGGGCATCACGAATCCGCTCATGCTGTCATTGGGCAAAACGGCACTTTCTCTGTTTATAAGTCTGATGCGCGAGCGCGGTGTCATGTGCAAAATGATCTGCTTTAGTAGGTGGAGACTTGAAAATCCCGCTGCTGTGCGGGCCTGATATGGCTTGACATTTGTACTACCCACGTGTATATAACGGTGTTTATATGATCTCTCCGGGCCTCGTTCCAGATCGCTGCACGGCTTCGTGAGGACGTCTCGCTCGAGACGCAAGCAGACCGTCGCGAGGGCTTCCGGCGAGGAGCCGATCTTCATCGAGCTCTCCAAGGCGCAGGTCGATCGCGTGGTGCGTGGCGCGTCCGTCGCGGGCAACATGTCGATGCTGCTGTCGGGCTTGGCAGAGGTGCGCGAGACGATCGAGGCGGCTCAACAGCATGTGAAGGACGCGCGCTTCTCGAGCTCACTGTTGCATGGCCTGCTGCTGCTGGCGATCTTTCCCGCGGACGGCAGCTACATGGGCAACGCGGAAGTCGCGAGGACGCTCGATATGGGCATGAGCACGACGCACCGCTACATCTCGACGCTCGTGGCGGTCGGGCTGCTCGAGCGCGACCCGAACACCCGTCAATACAGGCTTGCGCATGTGGGCTGAGAGCGCCGACTCATCCGCGGGTCCGAACAAGCGCGAGCCGCTCCTGTCCCCTCGCCGTCCAGGCGCGGACCTCGCTGTTGTGCGCGCATCTCGAGCGGCGCGTACGGGGCTGCGCGCGACGGGCATAGCGTCGTGGCCCTTCTCCTGGCCGCGACGTCCCCACACCACGCCACGTTGTCCAGCGGCGCGGACTGACCGGACTGACGGTTCACGGGCTTGCGGGAGCTGAAGCCCACCCGGCGCGCCATTCGCGCACGATCGCATCGGCAGCGTCATGGGTGAGAGGGTCGAACGGAAGCTCTTCAGCGACCGCGTTCGCGACTGGCTCCGGCGCGACGACCACCTCCGGCGCCACGACCGCTTCGGGCGCCACGACCGCCACCGCGATCTCCACCTCCTCCACGGCGGGCGCGAGCGCGCCTAGCGTGTAGCGGAACTGGCCGCTCTCGTCCGTTACCCAGAAGGCGTCGCCGGACGCTGCGCTCTCGTGCAGGATCGAGCGGTCGTAGCGCTCCGCGATCCGCGCAAGAGCCGCCATGTCGGCCACGTCGATGACCGCCACTCCCGGTAGCTGCGATACGTGCTCGACGGGAACGATCATGCGGCCGTAGCGCGCGCGGATGGCGGCTGACTCGTCACG
>DASUPL010000248.1:0-4187 GCA_036281155.1 Solirubrobacteraceae bacterium
TTTCGTCGGCGACGATCCCGTCGAGCAGCTCGCCGTAGAAGTCGGCGATGCCCGCCGCGCCGAGCTCGAGCGCGGCGAACGCCATGAACGACGCGGTTGGGCCCTTCAGCACCTGGCCGCCGACGATTGGGCTGACGGCGACGACGGGCGCGGACGCGGCGAGCAGCGCCTCGCGGATGCCGGGGACGGCGAGGATCGGCGCGATCGAGACGAGCGGGTTGGACGGCCCGATCACGATCGCGCGCGCGCCGGCGATCGCGGCGAGCACCTCGGGGGTGGGCTTGGCCTGCTCGGCGCCGCGGTACTCGACGCCCTCGATCAGCCCCTCGGCGCGCTGGCGGATCATGAACTCCTGGAAGGCGCACCAGCCGGCGGCGGAGCTGCGAACCCACGTGTGGACGGGGTCGTCACTCATCGGCAGCACGGTCGAGCGCACGCCGAGCGCGTCGTTCAGGCGCGCGAGCGCGGCGGTGGGGGAGACGCCCTCGGCGAGCATCCTGGCGCGCTCCAGACACCACGCGAGGTCGCGGTCGCCGAGGTTGAACCACACCTCGACGCCGAGAGCGCGCAGGGCGTCCATGACGGCGAACGTGTCGCCGCGCAGGCCCCAGCCGCGCTCGTCGATCGTGTCGGCGAGCCAGAACGACACGAGGTCGGGGTCGGGCGAGACGTGCGCGCCGTAGATCTCGATGTCATCGCCGGTGTTGACGAGCACGGCGAGGCGCTCGGCGCCGACGGCGTCGGCCATCCCGCGCGCGAGCTTCGCGCCGCCGGAGCCGCCGGAGAGGACGAGAACGTCGGGCTCGCTCACTCCCACAGCCGATCGGGCAGGCTCGTCAGGCGGATGCCGGCGTGCGCCTTGTAGCGGGAGTTGACGGCGATCAGCATCGCGGTGAGCGACTCGGTCGTGCGCGACATCTCCAGGCGCCCGCAGTCGACGCAGCGCAGCCCGTCGATCAGCTCGATCAGCGCGGCCGCCTCGCGCTTGTCGGCGCGCGAGTCGCCGCACACGAGCACGTCCTGGTCGAGCGGATGCTCGAGGTTCGACAGCGAGGCGGCGCTGACGGTGTGCAGCGCGGAGACGACGCGCACGCCGTCGGGGGTCATCTCGAGCGCCTGCTGAGCGGCGGATCCCTGCCAGACGCCGAGCATGCGCGTGGCCTTGCCGCTGACGGCGGCGGCGAGTGGCACGGTGGCGTCGATCAGCAGCTGGCCGGGCTGGAGGGCGTCCTCGAGGTTGGTGAGGGTCTCGGACTGGCTGCGGAAGGGCACGCTCAGGATCACGGTCGGCGCGGCGCGCGCCGCGCCGGCGTTGTCGTGCGCGCTGAACGAGCCGTCGGGCGCGATCTCTCGTGCGCGCTCGGCGGTCTCCTGCGCGCGGGCGAGCTCGCGCGAGCCGATGGCGATCGGCACGCCGACGCGCGCGAGCCTGACGGCGAGGCCGAAGCCGAGGGCGCCGGAGGCGCCGATGACGGCGACGGGATCGAGGTTGGGAGGTGTCACGGCGGCCGAGTATAGGCTTCGAGGTATGCCGATCGACGCACCGGCCGCACTCGCCACCCGCGACGCTCGGGTGCGGTGAGCACGCTGATGGGGGATCTGTCGGGCAGCGTGAGCATCAGGGAGGTCGGTCCGCGCGACGGCTTTCAGAACGAGCCGGAGATCCTGCCGACGGAGCGCAAGGTCGAGCTGATCGACGCGCTCGCGCGCACGGGCATCGCCCGCCTGGAGGTGACGAGCTTCGTGCGCGCGGACGTGATCCCGCAGCTGGCGGACGCGGCGGAGGTGCTCGAGCGCGCGAGCATTCCGGAGGGCGTGGCGGTGAGCGTGCTGGTGCCGAACGAGCGCGGTCTGGACGCGGCGCTGGAGCAGCGCGAGAGGATCGACGAGATCAACGTGTTCCTGTCGGCGTCGGAGACTCACAACCGCAAGAACGTGAACCGCTCGATCGCGGAGTCGCTCGCGGGGCTGCGGGTCGTGTTGGGCCGCGCGCGCGAGGCGGGGCTGCGCTGTGAGGGCGTGATCTCGACGTCGTTCGGCTGCCCCTACGAGGGTCACGTGCCGCCCGAGCGGGTGCTGGAGATCGCGGCGGCGCTGCGCGACGCGGGCGCGCAGGAGGTCGGCTTCGGCGACACCACCGGCATGGCGAACCCGCGTCAGGTGCGCGAGCTCTTCACCGCGGCGGACGCGCGGCTGGGAGCGGAGGTGGAGCTGACTGCGCACTTCCACAACACGCGCGGGCAGGGCCTCGCGAACGCGCTCGCGGCGCTGGAGGCGGGGGTGAGGAGCTTCGAGTCGAGCTTCGGCGAGCTGGGCGGCTGCCCGGTTCCGGCGGGCGCGACGGGCAACGTCGCGACGGAGGACCTCGTGTCGATGCTGCACGAGATGGGAATCGACACGGGCGTCGACCTGGAAGCGCTGCTCGCGTGCGCGCGCCGCGCGCAGGAGATCCTCGGCCGTCCCTTGGGTAGCCACACGCTCGTGGCGGGCCCCGTGGATTGGAGGCCTGAGGCCCAGACGTCGGCGCCCGGCGTGCCTTAGTCGCTAGCCCGCGAGCGCCTCGTCGGGCGCGGCCTGCGCCTGTCGGACCTGCTCGCGCATCGTCGCTACGCAGAACTCCTGCACGGAGACCTCCATCTCGAGCGTCTGCGCGAGCGCGGGGCGGGCGGAGGCGTCGATCACGCGCTTGGCGCGCCCGACGGCGACGTGGGAGTTGGCGAGCATCTCCTCGACGAGCGCGTTCGTGGCCTCCGCGAGCTCCTCGGCGGGGACGGCGCGGTTGACGAGCCCGATGCGCTCGGCCTCGGTCGCGTCGATCAGGCGGGCGGTCATGATCAGCTCCTTCGCGCGCCCCAAGCCAACGACCGCGGGCAGGCGGGTGGAGCCGCCGACGTCGGGGATGAGCCCGAACTTGACCTCGGGCAGCCCGAGCTGGGAGTCGCTGGAGGCGACGCGCAGATCGCAGCCGAGCGCGACCTCGAGCGCTCCACCGATGCAAGCGCGGTGGATCTGGCAGACGACGGGCTTGGCCATCGATTCGCACAGGTTGGCGCACTCGAGGAAGACGTTTCTGAATGGGCGCAATACGGTGGGGTCGCCGGCGAACGAGGCGAGCTCTTCTAGGTCCACGCCCGCGGAGAACGCCGCGCCCTCGCCGCGCAGGACGACGCACTGCACAGAGCTGTCATCCGCGGCCGCGCGCAGCGCATCGGCGAGCGCGCGCAGCAGCTCCTGGTTCATCGCGTTGCGCTTCTCCGGACGGTTCAGCACGACGTGGCGGACCGGTCCGTGGTCCTCTGTGTAGACGATGCTCATGGCACGGCCCTCCTGTCGATGTGTCCCGCTCGGCATCCCGCGTCGGATGAGCGGGTATGCACGCACTGGCAACTCACCAGCCTACGGAACCAGCCACTGCTAGCATGATGGCAATCATGATGCAGAGGTTGATGATCCAGGCTGAGCCGGAGCTCGTGGAGCGAGCCAAGCGCCGTGCGGCTGAGCGTGGCGTATCGATGGCGCAGTTCCTGCGCGAAGCGATGGAGCGCGAGTTGGCCTCGCACGAGGAGCACGTCCCGCCCCCGTTGACGTGCATCGGCGTGTTCAAGTCCGGGCGCAGCAACCTGTCCGAGCTGGCGAGCGAGGATATCTTCGAGCCGGACACTTGGCGCTCGTAGTAGACAGCGGCGTGCTCTACGCCATGCTCGACGCCGGCGACGGCGGTCATGAGCGATGCGCGAGCCTGCTCGAGGAGGCACGTGAGCCGCGAGTGGTGCCCGCACCTGTGCTGTCAGAGGTGGACTGGCTCTGCGGTCGTCTTCACCGCGACGTGTTCAGGCGCGTCCTAGGTCAGATAGATGCCGGAGCGCTCGTCGTGGAGGATCTCTTTCCTGAGGACTACCGCCGCGCGGGCACGCTGCTGAGCACCTATGCCGACCTGCGCGTCGGCTTCGTCGACGCCGCGGTCCTCGCTGTCGTCGAGCGGCTGCGCGAGCCGAAGCTCGCGACACTCGACCATCGCCACTTCTCGGTCATGCGCCCGCGGCACGTCGAGTCGCTCGAACTGCTGCCCGCGTAATAGGCTGCGGTGAGCGAATCGGAGAAATCTCGAGCGGAGGTCTCATGGCGCAGCGGATCGAGAAGGTGGGAGTGCTCGGTGCAGGGCTGATGGGTCACGGCATCGCGCAGGT
>DASUPL010000249.1:0-6038 GCA_036281155.1 Solirubrobacteraceae bacterium
GCCAAGGCGCTCGGTATCAGCATGGACAAGCTCAACGTGAACGGCGGTGCGATCGCCCTCGGCCACCCGTTCGGGATGACCGGCGCGCGCATCATGACCACGCTGCTCAACGGCCTCGAGACCAAGGACGGCACGTTCGGCATCGAGTCGATGTGCGTCGCCGGCGGCATGGGCATGGCGATGCTGGTGGAACGCCTCAAGTAGGAGACGGATCGAGATGGGCGGCGTGGGTGGGCGAGAGCATCTCGCCCACCCAGTCGTCCAGATCCTGCCAGCGCTCGTACAGCCACGCGATCAGCTCGTCGCGCTCGCTCGGCACCTCGGCGGCGGGAAAGCGCCAGAACTTCAGGTGGACGGTCGTGCCGAGGAGGCCGCCGGACCAGATGTCGCTGACGTACTCGAAGCCGTCGAGGCCGACGTGGCCGAAGATCACCACATCCGCCTCGCGCGCCGATTCGAGCAGCAGCAGCGTGCCTCCCAGCCGCGGCGGGAGCAGGTGCTCGAGACGCTCGGCGAGCGGCGCGATCTCGGGCTGGCGTTCGGCGATGATCTCCTTCGCGCGCGCCAGCTTCTTGGGCGTGGAGCGCGTGCCCTCGGGGTAGATCAAGAGGCCGTCGTTGGCGGCCAGGTTGACCGTCAGCGCGCGCATCCGATCGAGCTCGGCCTCGGTGTCGCCGGACCCGCGGCGCACGAACAGCGTCGGCACCCAGCGCCCGCCGACGTCGATGGTGGGCAGCATCTGCAGCTCGCGCTTGATGATGAAGCGGAAACCGAGGCCGTGGGCGTGGCCGAGGATGGCGTCGGGGAGCGTGTTGTCGATGATGCTCGCGTGGCGGATCATCACGATCACCGGTCCAGGGCCGGCCAGCTCGAGCCCGTCGATCTCGAAGCGCAGGCCGAACAGCGAGCGGATGCCGGCGAGGTGGCTGCGAAGCCAGCGGCGCTTGAGCAGGTACACCCGATCGCGTCGTCGGGCGCTGTCGCGTCCGCGTGAGCCGAGCCAGATCGCGAGCAGCCCGAGCAGGCCATACATCTCGCCCACCAAAAACCACCACAGCATCGCGAGCAGCCGCACAGCCATCCACGGCTTGCGGCGGCGCATCCACAGCGTCAGATCCACGACGGCCGCGCCGAGTAGGAGCAGGGGGGAGAGCAACGTGACGAGCACCAGCGCGACCGCCACCGCGGCCACACCGCGCACACGACGCCACAAACGGGCAGCGCGTGGGCTGTCGTCGGGGATCAACGGTCCCAGCGCTCCCATCGAGCTCGCAATCGTAGCGGTGGACGCTCGTTCGATCATCCGTCGAATCGGTTGCGCCGAATCCGTACTTGGCCGAAGTCGACACTGCGGACCGAGCGCCACCTCGCGCACAGGCAAAGTTGGGAGCCCCTCGATGCTCAGCAGACTCGACACGTCCAGCCGCGACCACACGACGGTTGCAACGTTCGCGATCGCGCGGCGCGATCCAGACGAGCACCGCAGCGTCATCGAGATCGATGGGGAGCTCGACCTCGCGAGCGCTCCGGAACTGAAGTGGGCGTTGATCGACGCGCTCGAGGCGGGCCACACCGGTCTCGTCGTGGATCTGTCACGCACGAGCTTCATGGACTCGACCGCACTGGGGGTGCTCGTCGGCTTCAACCGCAGCCTGGACGCTCACGCGCGGCTGTCGATCGTGTGCAGCGACGATGCCGTATCGAAAATCTTCGAGCTCTCCGGCATGGACGGCGTGTTCGCGATCTTCCCCACGCTCGAGCAGGCGCTCTCGCACGTTCGCGTACGCTCGGCGGAAGTCGGCTGACGGCGCCGGTCGGTCGATGGGGAGACACGCCACCGAGCAACGACTCCCGAGGCGTCTGTGTGCGCTGCTGGCTGTCACGGCGATCGCGGGCTGCTGCGGGCTTGCGCTTCTGTGTGCCCCGTTCGCCGGCGCCAGGTCGGACCGCGGCGAGCACAGACGCTCCCACGGCGGCCGTCCCGCGCGGACTGGCCAGCCGACGCGGACAAGCCAGCCGACGCAGACGAATCAACCCACGCAGACCGAACCGCGGGAAGCCGCGAGCGATGACGAGGACAGCGTCGGAGGGCAGCAGCAGAGCGGCGCACAGCCCGCCGTCGGCATCCAGCAGCAGCCGGCGGCGACGCAGCCGGACGCAAGGACGAGCGCCAAGGGCGGGGGAGAGGGTGCCCGACGCCACGCGCGCCACCATCGAGCGGAAGAGCGTAGGGACGCCGGCAAGTCTCAGCGAAGCGGCGCAGACGCGCCCGTGACGCCCGCGACGCCGACGAGCGCACCGGCCCCGTCTGCCGCCGTGTCGTCCGCGCCAGCGACGCCAGTGGCGAACCCCCCGGCGGCGACGGCGAGCACGCAGCCTGTGGCGACTGTCGCACCACCCGCCGTGGCGAGCGTCGCGCGCCAGCCCTCGCGGCGTGTCCGCCACGCTCGCGCGCACGCCCGCCATCAGCGTGCCAGATCGCCGGCACCTGTCGTGAGCGCACCCACAGGCGTTGCGGCGTCCGCTGTCGCACCCCCACGCCCCGCCCACACGCCCCGTCGCGCCTCAAGCCGCCGTGCCGCCTCGCCCCGACACTCCTCGCCGCTTGCGAGAACGATCACGAAGATCGTGGAGGTGGTGCCGATCCCCGTGCGAGTGCTCATCGCTCTGCTGCTCGCGCTCGCGATCACGATGGGCATACGCACGAGGCTGGCGTCGGTACGCGCCGCGCGACTGGAGCGTCAGCGCGAGCAACTGCTGGAGGACGTGGGTCTGCTGCAGACCGCGCTGCTGCCGAAGCTGCCGGAGCGCCTGGGTCCCGTCGCGACCTCGGCGGCGTATCGCCCCGCCGCGGGTCCCGGCGCGGGAGGGGACTTCTACGACGTGTTCGCGCTCGAGGACGGCCGCATCGCGATCATCCTCGGCGACGTGTCCGGGCACGGCCGCGAGGCGCTGCCGCACACGGCGCTCGTGCGCTTCACGTTGCGCGCCTACCTCGAGGCGGGCCTCTCGCCGCGCGGCGCGGTGCAGACGGCGGGCGATGTCTTGGAGCGCCAGCTCGGCGAGTCCTTCGCGACGGTCGTGGTCGCGACATATCAGCCGCGCGAGCGCACGTTGGTGTACTCCTGCGCGGGACATCCACCGCCCGTTGTGCTCGGCGTGGGGGTCGGTACAGCGCCGACAGCATCGATCACGGCCTGCTCTTCCCCGCCGCTCGGCGTCGGCAGGCGGACGGGAACGCGCCAGACGGTCGTGTCGGTTCCAGGAAGCGCGCGGCTGTGCTTCCACACCGATGGTCTCACCGAGGCGCGTGTGGGAGCGGAGCTGTTCGGCGAGCGCAGGCTCGCCGATGCGCTGGCCGGACTCGGGCCGCGAGCGAGCGCGTCTGAGCTGTTGGACCGCGTGGCCGAGCAGGTGGACAAGCGCCCCGACGACATGGCCGCGTGCGTGCTGAGCGTGACGGGCGGCGCCGATGCGCCGAGGGTCCTCACGGAGGAGCTCGAGCTCGACCACGAGGAGGCGTCCAGCGGCCGCACGGAAGGCTTCCTGCTCGCTTGCGGGGTGCCCCGCGGCGACGTCGCGGACATCGTGCGCGAGGCGCGCGAGGCGGCGGCGCGCGCCGGCAAGGTGATCCTGCGCCTGCAAATCGGCGATAGTGCACCGGAGGTGACGCTGCAACACGACAACCTCGCGTATCTGCCGGCGCGGCGATCCAGTCGCCAGGCGGCTGTGGGGGTGGCACGATGAACGGTACGCGCGCGCTCGCGCCCGACGCGGAAATCGTGCTGGCGATCGCCTCGACCGCGATGCCGTTCGCGCGCACGCCGGCGGATCAGGCCGAGCGCTGGCTGCGCGTGCTGCGCCTGCACGGCGAGGCGGGGATGGCCCTGCAGGCACTCGGCGTGAGCGACGTGGCGCTCGCGGAGCCGAGCGACGGCGCGGCCGACGAGCCCGTCAGCTCGGCGGAGCTACAGGATGGCGACGTGATCGTCGCGGTCAGCGAGCGGGCGATGGACATCGCCGCGGGACGCGGCAGCGTGGGCGTGAGCACGGTCGAGCTGCTGCTGGCCGTGATGAGCGTCTACGGCGATCACTTCGCACGCGTGCTCGAGGCTCACGGCGGCGACTGCGCCGAGGTGCTCGATCGTCTCGGCGTTGCCGTGCCTGAGTAGGCACGCGCCGCTGGCGTTGCTGGGCGCCTCAGCGAGGCGGCATCCGTAGCGCGCCGTCGAGCCTGATGGTCTCGCCGTTGAGCATGCGGTTCTCGACGATCTGGCATGCCATCTGCGCGTACTCCGCCGGCTGTCCCAGGCGCTGAGGGAAGGGGACGCCAGCTCCCAGCTTCAAGCGCGCCTCCTCGGGCAGCGCCGCCAGCAGCGGCGTGTCGAACAGTCCCGGTGCGATCGTGTTCACCCTGATGCCGTACTGCGCGAGATCGCGCGCGGCGGGGAGCGTGATCGCGACCACGCCGCCCTTGGACGCCGCGTAGGCGATCTGGCCGACCTGGCCGTCGAAGGCGGCGATCGAGGCGGTGTTGACGCACACGCCGCGTTCTCCGTCCGCGAGCGGCTCGTTGGGGATCATCGCGAACGAGGCGAAGCGCAGCACGTTGAACGTGCCGATCAGGTTGATCGAGACGATCGTCTCGAAGGGCAGCAGCGGATGCGGCCCCTTCGAGCCGGCGACCTTCTGCGCCCAGCCCGTGCCCGCGCAGCAGACGGCGATGCGCAGCCCACCGTCAGCGGCGGCGGCCTTCTCCACGGCGGCCTGCACCTGCGCCTCCTCGCGCACGTCGCAGGGGACGAACTCCAAGCCGAGCTCCGCGGCCAGCGCGGCGCCTTTCTCGGCGTTCAGGTCCGCGATCGTGACCGCGGCGCCACCGGCGTGCAACGCCCGCACGGTCGCCTCCCCGAGCCCCGAGGCCCCGCCCACGACGATCGCCGCCGAGCGTTCGATCTGCATGTGCGGGAGCCTACAGCGAGGAGCGCCGCGACAGCGTCAGCGCGAACTGCTCCTCGGGGTCGGTGAGCCAGCGCACGAGCTCCAGGCCGGCGGCGCCAAGGTCGCTCTCCAGGCGCGCGGGTGTGAACTTGGCGCTGATCTCGGTGCGCAGCTCCTCGCCGGCGTCGAAGTGGACGGACAGGTCTAGCTCCTGCACCATCGTGGTGTGCTCGCGCCGTGCGCGCAGACGCATCTCGATCCACTCGTTCTCACGGTCGAACAGCGCGACGTGCTCGAAGTCTTCGGGGTCGAAGTCCGCCCGCAGCTCGCGGTTGAGCACGCGCAGCACGTTGCGGTTGAACTCCGCGGTGACGCCCTGCGCGTCGTCGTAGGCGGCCTCCAGCACGAGCGGGTCCTTGACGAGGTCGGTGCCCATCAGCAGGTGATCGCCGGGGCCGAGCAGGCGGGCGATCTCGCGCAGCACGCGCCGGCGGCTGCCGGGGGGGAAGTTGCCGATGGTCCCGCCGAGGAACGCAACGATGCGCGGTCCGATGCGCGGCGGCACATGATGCAGATGGCGCTCGAAGTCGCCGATGACCCCGTGAACGCGCAGACCGGGGTACTCGTCGGTGAGCTCATCCGCGCAGTCGCGCACCATGCCCTCGGTCACGTCCATCGGCACGTAGCGCTCGAGCGTGCCGGCGCTGTGCAGCGCGTCGAGCAGCACACGCGTCTTGGCCGCGGTGCCCGAGCCGAGCTCGACGAGCTCGACCGCGCCGGTCAGCGCGGCGATCTCAGCGGAGCTGCGCTCGAGGATCGCGCGCTCGGCGCGCGTGGGGTAGTACTCGGGCAGCTCGCAGATCTGGTCGAACAGCTCCGCGCCGCGCGCGTCGTAGAAGTGCTTCGGCGGCAGCTCCTTGAAGGGGCGCGTGAGCCCGTCGAGCACATCCTCGGCGAGTGAGCGTTCCGAGGCTCCGTCGAGGTGCGAGTCGATGCGGATGGCTGCTTCGGCGAGCGGCGTTGGTGATGCGGACGGCTCCATCATGCGTCCTCCTTTGCAAGGCGAACGCCGGCGAATATCTGGCGTCGCTGTGGCA
>DASUPL010000250.1:0-3023 GCA_036281155.1 Solirubrobacteraceae bacterium
CACGCAGGAGCTGCGCGCGAACGACCGCAAGCTGCTGTTCGAGGACATCGACGTGATCACGATGCGGCCCTCAGACGTGCCGACGTACGTCGAGGCGGGCGCCGCGGACCTGGGCGTGACGGGCAAGGACGTGCTGCTCGAGGGGGCCGCTCGACAGGGCCAGCGTGGCCGCGACGTGTACGAGCTGCTCGACCTCGGCTACGGGCGCTGCACGATGGTGCTCGCCAGCGAGGCCGGCCCGGACCCCGCGGTCGAGGCGCTGAGGCGCCTGGGCGTGATGCGCGTGGCGACGAAGTACCCGCGCATCGCGGCGCGCCACCTGGAGGAGACGGGCCGCCAGGCGGAGATCGTGGAGGTGAAGGGCTCGGTGGAGCTCGCGCCGCTGACGGGCATGGTCGAGGCGATCGTCGACCTGACGGCGACGGGCACGACGCTGCGCGAGAACAACCTCGTGGTGCGGGAGGAGATCCTCGTGTGTACCGCCCGCCTGATCGCGAACCCCGTGGCGCACAAGCTGAAGGCCGCCGCGATCGACGACCTGCTGGAGCAGCTCCGCGGCGCGTCGGCCCCCGGCGGAGGCTGACGTGCGGATCGAGCGCGTGAACGCGCAGCGGCTCGCGAGCCTGGGCTCAGCGGCCGCGGCGGCCGCGCACTTGCGCGCGCTCGTCGCCACCGGCGCATCGGTCTCAGACGCGGTCAGCGCGATCGTCGCCTCGGTGCGCGAGGAGGGCGACGCGGCGGTGCTGCGCCACACGCAAGCCTTCGACACCTCTGGCGGCGAGCCCAGGCCGCTGCGCGTCTCCGCGGAGGAGCTGGACGAGGCGATCACGCAACTTCCGCTGGAGCTTGTGGCGGGTTTGCAGGTGGCGATCGCGAACGTGGCGCTCGTGGCGGAGGCGGGCGTGAACCACGATCGCGCGGTGGAGCTGCCCCAGGGTCACAGCGTGCTGCTGCGCGAGGTGCCGGTCGGCTCGGCGGCGGTGTACGTACCGGGCGGACGCGCGCCGTACCCAAGCACCGTGGTGATGGGCGTCGTCACGGCGCGCGCGGCGGGTGTGGTCGACGTGGCGGTGTGCGCGCCGCCGGGGCCCGACGGGCAGATCGACGCGGTGATTCTCGGCACGTGCCGTCTGTGCGGAGTGGAGCGCGTGTATCGGATGGGCGGCGCGCAGGCGATCGCGGCGCTCGCGTATGGAACCGACGCGGTGCGGCGCGTGGACGTGATCGTGGGGCCGGGGAACCTGTACGTGCAGGAGGCCAAGCACCAGCTGTCCTCGATCGTGGGCATCGACGGCTTCGCGGGACCGAGCGACCTGCTCGTCGCGCTCGGCGCGGACACGGTGGAGCGCGAGCTGCGCCTGGCGGCGCTGGACATGCTCGCGCAGGCGGAGCACGGCGAGGGCAGCCTCGTGGTGGCCGTGGCGCCCTCCGCGGACGTGTGCGACGCGCTCGCAAAAATGCTCGAGCAGCTCGTGGTGGAACGCCCCACGGTCGGCGAGGCGGAGTTCGCGATCGTGCAGGTCCCGACCCCGCGCGAGGCGGTCGCGTTCGCGAACGAGTTCGCGCCGGAGCACCTGCAGCTGATCGGCGCGGAGATCGAGTCGCTCGCGCCGATGGTGCGCGCGGCGGGCTGCGTGTTCGTGGGCGCGGACAGCGCGACGGCGTTCGGCGACTACGTGGCGGGCTCCAACCACGTGCTGCCCACGGCGGGCGCGGCGCGCTTCGCTTCGACGCTGTCCGCGCGCCACTTCCGCCGCACGATGTCGGAGGTCAGGATCACCCCGGAGGCGGCGGCGAAGCTCGCCGCGGCGGGCGTGCCGATGGCGGGCGCGGAGGGATTTGCGGTGCACGCGGAGTCGATGGGGGCGCGAGTGCGCGACAATCAACCGTCATGAGCACCCGCACGGCAACGATCGAGCGCAAGACGGGCGAGACCGACGTGCACCTGACGCTGGGCCTGGATGGCCAGGGCGCGGGCGCGCGCGCGACGGGCGTGGGCTTTCTCGACCACATGCTCGACCTGCTCGCGCGCCACGGCCACATGGACCTGGACGTGAGCGTGAGCGGCGACTTGCAGACGGGCGCGCACCACACCGCGGAGGACACGGCGATCGTGCTCGGCCAGGCGCTCGATGAGGCGCTGGGCGAGCGCGCGGGGATCGCGCGCTACGGCTCGGCGACGGTGCCGATGGACGAGGCGCGCGCGAGCTGCGCGATCGACATCTCCGGTCGCCCGTTCACGCTGTTCGAGGCGGAGTTGCCGCCGGGCGCGACGGGTGGCTTCGAGCACGAGCTGACGGAGGAGTTCTTCCGCGCGCTGGCGAACGCGGCGAAGCTGACGCTGCACCTGCGCGTGGAAGCGGGCAGCAACGCCCACCACATGATCGAGGCGGCGTTCAAGGCGTTCGCGCGCGCGCTGCGCCAGGCGGTGGCGATCGACCCGAGCGAGACGGGCGTGCCGAGCACGAAGGGAACGTTGACCGCATGAGTGGACCCGCGGGGAGCGCTGACCGGACGAGCAAGCTCGTGGATCAGCCGGTGGAGATCGCTGTAGTCGACTACGGCATGGGCAACCGCCGCTCGGTGGAGAAGGCGCTCGAGCACGTCGGCGCCACCGCGAGCGTCACCCGCGACCACGCGCAGCTGCGCGCCGCCGCGGGCCTCGTGGTCCCCGGCGTGGGGGCGTTCCCCCGCGCGATGGAGAACCTGCGCGAGCTGGGCCTGGACGAGCTGCTGCGCGAGCGCATCGCGGCGGGCACGCCGGTGCTGGGCGTGTGCCTGGGGATGCAGCTGGCGTTCGACTCCTCGACGGAGCTTGGCGGCGCGGCGGGCCTCGGCATCGTCCCGGGCGAGGTCCAGGCGCTGGAGCCGGGCGCGTTGAAGCTCCCGCACATCGGCTGGAACGAGGTGCGCTTCACGAAACCCGACTCGCCGCTCGTGGCGGATCTGCCGAGCAGCTGCGCGTTCTACCACGTGCACACGTTCGCGAGCGCAGCCGCCGCCGAGCGGGACGTGCTCGGCAC
>DASUPL010000251.1:0-7533 GCA_036281155.1 Solirubrobacteraceae bacterium
AAGAGCATCACCCGTCCAGAAGAAGGCGCCACACCCAAAATCGAAGACAGCTACGGATATGATGGGAGCGGCCTGCGCGCCTCCCAAACAATCAACGGCGCCACCACCTACATGGCCTGGAACACCACCGAACCAATCCCACTACTCCTCACCGACACAACCAACAGCTACATCTACGGGCCAAACGGGCTACCAACGGAGCAGATCTCCAGCGGTGGGACGATCACGTATCTACACCACGATCAAGCCGGCAGCACACGCCTAATCACCAGCTCCACGGGCACCAAAACAGCATCGTTCACATACGACGCCTACGGCAACACCACAGGCACCACCGGCACCGCGAAAACACCGCTCGGGTACGACGCCCAATACACCAGCACAGACACCGGGCTCATCTACCTACGCGCACGGGTCTATGACCCAGCGACCGCACAGTTCCTCAGCGTCGACCCGCTTGCTGGGATCACGGGCGAACGCTACAGCTACGCTGGCGATAATCCAGTCAACGCGGGCGACCCGACCGGCCTGTTCTGGAAGGAACTCGGCGAAGGGGTGGTGGGATGGGGCGACACGCTCACCCTCGGCGGCACCAAATGGGTTCGCGAACAACTCGGCAACGACAACGTCAACACCTGCTCAGGCGCCTACAAAATCGGCGGATACGCCGGACTTGCCACCGCAATGCTCATCCCAGGCGAGGGCGAGGCAAGGCTAGGAGCAGAGGTTGCTGATCAAGGCATCGCAGGCGTCATTAGAGGCTACACCCAGCATGGTCTAGAGCAAGCGATTGCGCGAGACGCTGGCAGAGGAGTCTCACCGAGCGCTATCTTGGACGCCGTTCGGTCGCCGCTCTCGAAGAGTGTGCAAGCCGACGGTAGAACCAAGTACGTGGGGCAAAATGCTGTAGTTGTTGTCAGCGGCGAGGGACGAATCGTCACGACGTATCCGCTGAACTCGGCGGGTCTCCGAGGTTAGCCGTGACCGAGCCAATTGGATCCCCTCTGCCGCCCCACTCGGTGGCGCTATTGCGGCGCACAGTCAAGCGCCATGCACCCGAGCTGATCTCGCTGGTAGATGCGGTCGGAGAGGCCTCTCTATGTGAAACCGACCGAGAGGCGCTCAAAAGCGCTGTCTTGTCTGAATTCCTCAGTGCCGGGCTCGACAGCAATGACGAGCCCACGCTTTATGGCCTTGAGCTTGAGGCACTGATCGACGCCCTCGGCCACTGCTAGTCGGTTCGGGGCCAAGAGCTTAGGTTGACCGAGTAGCTACGTATCCGGTCCCAGCAACATGATTATCGAGCAAATCAGTACCACCGAGGCGGTCCCGTATGTGCATCACGATCAGCAGGGCTCCAGGGGGATCTTCACCGGCTCCACGGGCACGGCCGAAGGTTATACACCTACGATGCCTACGGGAACACGACCGGCACCATGATCAAGCTCCTTGGCGCACCGCCGCCGCGCACGGCCTCCTTGGAGATCAAACGCCACTACACACGCCGCCTGTATTTGCGGATTCTTCCACCGCAGATCATCGTCTATGGATTGTTGGTGATCTTGGATGCACCGACATGGCTGTTGATAGTCCCGGCCGTGGGCGCTGCGGTGTGGCTTTGTGGATTCGCGCAACTCAATCTCCAGATATGGCGGGAGCGCCAGCACCCGCCAGGCCCAGCAGCGTGAGCGCGGTGCGTGGCTACGTATACGACCTGCCACAATGCCTGTGGAGCAAATTCAACAACACGCTGCCCCCTCAATCCCTTCGACTCGCTTGGGTCCTAGCACAGAAACGCCGAGTCGATCGTAAACCCAACCACCGGCGTGCGTCGCCTATGCGGGCCAGCGTGTGGCCTCGTGTTTGAAGAGGATGCTCGACGTGCTGCGCAAGGCGTGGCGACGTATACGGTCGGCCCTGGAGAAGATTGCCAGCGACGAGGCAGTGGATGCGCTGAGTGAGTTTGTCCGTAAATAGACAGGACCGCCGTTTGCGCTTGCGGTCAGCTCGCTCCGCGTTGCGAACCCCCACCGCGCGATGCCGAAACTTCTCAAGATCTTGCAGGAACGACGAGGCGAATTGAGCGAGGGCAACAAGCAAGTGATTATCCATGCGCTCGCCCATGTACCTCACAGGAGCCAGGTGCCCATACTCTCGGCGACACTGAAGGAAGGGAGCTGGATGACGAGACGTGTTGCCGCAATGGCGCTTTCCAGGATACGCGCGCCCGAGAGCCGAGTAGCGCTTCAAGAGGCTGCACAATCGCTATCCTGGGTGGGAGGAATGCCGATACGGCGCGAGCTAAACAGACGCCAACACGATGCGTAAAGAGCAAGGTACTGCTAGGCCAACTCTCGGGAGGCGTCTGCTCGATATGCTCGACAGGGTTCTTGCTGCAATCGTGCGGGTGCTTTTCTCGTAAAGGTCGCACGCCGCGCGAGCGATGCCCGCATTGATTCGGACGTTGGAGGGAGCGCCATGCAGGGAGATAAGCAGCTCCTCGGCGTCCTGCTTCCCTAGCCGGTGAGCAGGACCAGTCACGAGCGCCCCGGCTCCTACGCGGCGCAGCGTGTGGCCTCGGTGTCGGTTACGTGATCTACGAGAAGGTTAAGTGATGAGCCAGCGGCTAGCTTCGCTCATAATCAAGCTCCTTGGCGCACCGCCACAGCGCACTGAACATGCTCACCCCACCGAATACGAGAACCGCTACCAAACAACGATCACCGCCTGATTCCAGCATCCCGAGTCCACAGAACCGGAGGCAGATCATTCTGGTCCCACTGTCGGCCCCCACCCGAAGTCCGTTGCCTGGTTCTCGACTGCGATCTACGGTACCTGTACGCCTGAAGGCTTCGAGGGAGGCTGCGGTCCTCCGCTGGAGATCCAGAGCTGGCCCGAGTGCGACCGCGACCTGAGTCTCTACGGCCGGCGTGAGTCGACTCGTGCGTTCAAGACGCGGGCGTCGCTTCACTGGGCGGGCAGCCGCAAGATTCCGACCATCGTCTTTCGAAAAAGGGCTAACGAACCGCGTCGAGCTGTATACGGGGAAGACGACCATCGTCGTCTTCGCTGGCGATGAAGCCGTTGCCCGCCGGGCGGCACATGCGCTTGCGCGCAACGTGGAGCCGAGGCTCCGATCGATCTCGGCTGCTCGGCTGCGGGCGCTCGCGGTCTCGACGGGTGGGTGCCATCATGCGTGATGGTCAGTGCCAAGGCCGACGCCCCGGGTACGCAGCCATGGGCGATCATGTAGCGAGCTTTACGGTCGCCCCCCTGTCTCTAAAGCATTGACGCCATAGCTTTAGAGACGCTAAGGTTGGCTTGTGGAGTTGGCCGACTACGCATCGACGCCTTTTGGTAAGCCACGCCGCACGCCAGGGCGCCATGGGTACGTGGCCTACTTTCCGGCGCCGATCCCACGCAGGATTGAGCTGCCGTCGGAGACGGTTAGGCTGCTCGCGGACGCGGAGGCGTCTCTGGGACGGCTTGCGGGTGTTGGACAGTTGGTGCCTAACCCACATCTGCTGATTCGGCCGTATCTGCTGCGCGAGGCGCTTTCCTCGACGCGTATCGAGGGCACGCAGGCGTCGCTGGCGGATGTCTTTGAGGCGGAGGCGAGCGGGGAGGTGCCGAACGCGGACGTCGAGGAGGTGCTCAACTACATTGAGGCTCTTGAATGGGGCCTCGGTCGGATGACTGAGCTTCCGCTCGGTGTTCGTCTGATCCGGGAGATTCATCGGAGGCTCCTATCGGGTGTGCGCGGCCGTGAGCGGATGCCCGGCGAGTTCCGCACCACACAGAACTGGGTAGGAGGTAGTGGCTCGACTATCGAGACCGCGCGTTTCGTACCCCCACCCCCTACGGAGCTCCCCGATCTGTTGGCTGACTGGGAGCGCTACGCGCATGAGGCCACGGAGGTCCCGGTGCTCGTTCAGAACGCGCTGCTTCACTACCAGTTTGAGACTCTTCACCCGTTCCTCGACGGCAATGGGCGGATCGGCCGCTTGCTCTCCGTCTTCCTGCTTGTCTCACATGGCCGGCTCCCGGCGCCACTGCTCTACCTGAGTGCGTATCTGGAGCGTGACCGCTCGCGGTACTACGAGGCGCTTCAGAGGGTCCGCGAGTACGGCGATCCGTTGCCTTGGGTCGAGCTCTTCCTGACTGCTGTCCACTCTCAGGCAGCGGATGCGGTGCTGCGGGCACAGCGTATCGTCGAGTTGCGTGAGCGCTATCGCCTGTCCGCGTCGGCGATCACATCGAGGAACGCCATGACATTGGTCGACCTCGTATGCGAGACGCCGATCGTCTCCTCGCGCGCTGTTGAGGTCAGACTGGGCGTGACTCGCCCGACAGCGTTGAAGCTACTGCGCCAGCTGGAAGAGGTCGGTGTGCTTCAGGAAGGAACCCCTGGTCCACGCGGGCAGCGCCGGTATCTTGCAAGGGAGTTCATGGCGGCGGTGACTGAGGAAGGCTCCTGAACTCTGCCGACGCGACTGCTTTGCGCAGAATCTCGGCTTGGGAGCGGCCCTCCGCTCGCGCGAGCGTCGCGAGGCGCAGGGTCACATCCGCTGGCCGCAATCCCTTCCAATCCGCGCGTTCGTCGGTGGTGGCCTGTGGCGGCCCGGCGGCTGTCGGGGCAGCTACGATCCAGCCCATGATCGAACCAGGACATCAAGCCCCCGACTTCGAGCTTCCCGACCAGGACGGTCGCACGGTCAAGCTCTCAGACTTCCGCGGTCAACCGGTCGTCGTGTACTTCTACCCCAAGGCCGACACCCCCGGCTGCACGACCCAGGCGTGCGGCGTGCGCGATCGCCACGCCGACTACGCCAAGGCGGGTGCGGTTGTGCTCGGCATCTCCCCCGACAAGGTCGCCAAGGTCAAGAAATTCCACGACAAGCAGGCGCTCAACTTCGCGCTGCTGGCCGACGAGGGCCACGCGGTCGCGGACGTCTACGGCGTGTGGGTGGAGAAGTCGATGTACGGAAAAACGTACTTCGGCAACGAGCGCACCACGTTCGTGATCGACACCGAAGGGAAGGTCGCCGAGGTGCTGCGCAAGGTCAAGCCGGCCGAGCACGACGAGTTGGTGTTGAAGGCGCTCGCTGCTCCGGGTTGACGAGGATCGCGAGTAGGTCGCCCACCCTTTGGTTCCGTGCCAGCGCGTCGGGGAGTGGGAGCTCAGAGTGGATGAGATAGGCGTTGCGACGGCCTGTGCGCTTGCGTGTGATGTAGCCCGCGTCGGCGAGCTCCGCGACGATCCGGTGCGCGGCTCGTTCGGTGATCCCGACGCGTTCGCTGATGTCGCGTAGTCGGACGCCGGGATCGTCGGCGATGCAGACGAGGACTCGGGCGTGGTTCGTCAGGAACGCCCAGGTCATAAAAGGAGATTAGCAACTCTAGATTTTCATTTCATGCTATGCTGTGCAGGTCTGCGGTGCTACATCGGTCGCTGGCGCTCCCGCGCACCTACCGAAATGAGGCTCACCGTGCCCAGCTCACTCGCGCCGCATCCGCCCGTCGAGGCTCCCGTTGGGCACGCGCGACGCAACAAGCTGCTGGCGACGCTCACCGGCTTGACGTCGGTCGCCACGGTCGCCGCCGCGGGCATGATCGTCGTTGGCATCCTCGCCGTGGTGGGGGGCAGCTACGACAAGCAGGTCGTACACGATCAACTCGTGCCGCAGAAGATCTTCTTCCCGCCCGCGGGTAGTCCGGCGCTGCTGCCGGGCGTGAAGCAGTACGCGGGTCAGCAGCTCGTGAACGGCGCTCAGGCGAAGGCGTACGCGAATGACTTCATCAACGTGCATCTCTCCAAGATCGCCGGTGGCCAGACCTACGCTCAGGTCAGCGCCGCCGCGCTGGCCGCGCCGACGAACGCCAAGCTGGCGGCGGAGAAGGCGGCGCTGTTTCAGGGTGAGACGCTGCGCGGCCTGCTGCTCAACGCATGGGGATGGTCGCTCGTGGGCACGATCGCGACGCTGGCCGGGATTCTCCTGATCGCGTTCGGAGCCATCCTGCTCCTGCTTCCACTCGCCAATTGGCAGGTGAACCTCAGAGGTCGCGACCCGCAGCCCGCGGGCGCCTGAGGCTGAAGTCGAGCGGGATGTAGAGTGGGGCCTGTGGCAGCGGATGCAATAGGCACGCGGGTGAGGCGTCTGGCCCGCCCGCACGCCTCCGGGGGGATGGTGATCGAGCGCTCTGTGATCCTCGCCGAGGGCTCCGACTCGGCCGCGATCTTGAGCTGGATATCCGACCACGATGGCGTCGCCGACTCCACCATGGCCACCGCGCGCAGTGGCGGCCTGCATGGGTCGCGCGCGGATGTCAGCGTAGGAACGGACCCGGTGCGTCGGTTCGTGCTGCCGGCACGCGCGTTCGAGTGAGCATGACGGTCGGCTGAAGCGATGAGGCCCGTGTACGGCTTGGGCGCCTTCATCCCCCTCGCGCTGGTCCTCGACCTCGCGAGCGCTTCTCCCACGCTGGTGTTCGCGACCTCCGCCCTGGGGGTCGTGCCGACGGCGGCTCTGATGAGCGAGGCGACCGAGCAGCTCGCCGCGCGGGCGGGGCCGGGCATCGGCGGTCTGGTGAACGTCACGTTCGGCAACGCGCCCGAGCTGATCATCGCGATCTTCGCCTTGGCGGACGGCCTGCAGGAGGTCGTCAAGGCGTCGCTCGTCGGCTCGATCGTGGGCAACGCGCTGCTGGTGCTCGGCGCGGCGATGCTCGCGGGGGGCTGGAAGCGCACGCGGCAAACCTTCGATCGGACCGCCGCGCAGAACCAGACGGGGATGCTGCTGCTGACCGTCGCCGCGCTTGCGCTGCCGTCGATCCTCGCGCTTGCGCACCACTCGAGCCTGCCTCGCGTCAGCGAGATACGCCACGCGTTCGGCGCCGACATCGAGCAGGTGTCGATAGCGGTCTCCCTGGTGCTCATCGCGACCTACATCGCCGGTCTGTTCTTCTCGCTGAGAACCCATCGCGATCTGTTCAACCCGACGGGCGGCGAGGACCACTCGACGAACATGTGGTCGCTGCGCCGATCGCTTGGGACGCTCGCCGTCGCGGGAGCGCTCGTCGCGCTCATGAGCGACATCCTCGTGGGGTCGATCGAGCACGCCTCGCACGACATCGGGCTGTCGCAGTTCTTCGTCGGCGCGTTCGTCGTGGCGGTCGTCGGCAATGCCGCCGAGCACTACGTGGCGGTCGTCGTTGCCGCCAAGGACAAAATGGACCTCGCCGTCAACATCGCGGTTGGATCCGCCGCGCAGATAGGGCTCTTCGTGGCTCCCGTGCTCGTGCTGCTGTCCTTCGCGTTCGGGCCGTCGCCGATGGCGCTGGTGTTCAACGCGTATGAGATCGCGGCGCTCCTCGCGGCCGGGCTGGTCGCGACGGCCCTCGTCTCCGACGGCGAGTCGACGTGGTTCGAGGGCGTCCAGCTGCTCGCCCTGTACGCCGTGATCGGCGTCGTCTTCTTCGCCGCCTGACGCCCCGCGCGGTTGAGCTCCGCTCGCGCGTCGACCGACCGGGCTA
>DASUPL010000252.1:0-3990 GCA_036281155.1 Solirubrobacteraceae bacterium
CCGCCGACGACCACGACGTCGAACTCGTCCTCGGCGAGAGCCGCAAGTGCCAGGCTGCGCTCGATCACGAGCCGCAGTGTCGCAGAGCGTCCAATGTCGTTCACGCTGGCGCATGCGCCAGCGTGTGACAGGCCGCATGCGGCCTGTCCTCGGGACGGCACATGTGCCGTCCCGCCGGAGGGTGCATGCACCCTCCGGAACCGACTAGATGTTGCCCAGCTCGGCGGTGATCTCGCTCACCGCCGACTTCGCGTCCCCGAACAGCATCGTCGTCTTCGGGTCGTAGTACAGCTCGTTTTCGATGCCCGCGAAGCCGGGGTTCATCGAGCGCTTGATCACGATCACCGACGTGCTGTCGGAGACCTCCAGGATCGGCATGCCGTAGATCGGCGAGGAAGGCGTGTTCTTCGCCGCCGGGTTCGTGACGTCGTTCGCGCCGATCACCAGCGAGACGTCAGTGCGCCCGAACTCCGGGTTCGCCTCCTCCATCTCCTTCAGCTGGTCATACGGCACGTCCGCCTCCGCCAGCAGCACGTTCATGTGCCCTGGCATCCGCCCCGCGACCGGGTGGATCGCGTAGCTGACCTCGACCTGGCGTTTCTCCAGCTCCTTCGTCAGCTCGCGCACCGCGTGCTGCGCCTGCGCCACCGCCATCCCGTAGCCCGGCACGATCACCACGCGGTTCGCGTACGCGAGCTGGATCGCCGCGTCGGCCGCGCTCGTCGAGCGCACGGTGCCGGCGTGCTCGCCCGCGCCGCTCGCGCCCTCGACCGCGCCACCGCCGCCGAAGCCGCCCGCGACGATCGCCGGGATCGAGCGGTTCATCGCGACGGCCATCAGGTTCGTCAGGATCGAGCCCGACGCGCCCACGATCATCCCCGCGACGATCAGCGCGGGGTTGTTCAGCGCGATCCCCGTCGCCGCCGCCGACAGGCCCGTGAACGCGTTCAGCAGCGAGATCACGACCGGCATGTCCGCCCCGCCGATCGGCAGCACGACCGCGTTGCCGAGCAGCGCCGAGGACACCAGCAGCACGATGAACAGCCCCTCGGAGTGTTCGCCCGCCGCGATCGCGACGCCGCACGCGACCGCGATCGCCAGCAGCAGCAGGTTGACGAACTGCTGCGAGGAGCCGAGCGTGATCGGCCTGCCGGGGATGATTTCCTGGAGCTTTCCGAACGCGATGTTCGAGCCCCAGAACGACACCGAGCCGACGATCGCCGCGAACAGCGAGAAGATCGCGATGTACGTCGGGGCGCCGTTGAAGCCGTCGGAGAGGCGGAACTCAGACCACGAGATCAGGAACACCGCACCACCGCCGACGCCGTTGAACAGCGCCACCATCTGCGGCATCGCGGTCATCTTCACCTGACGCGCCGCGGGTACGCCCACGGCCGTGCCGAGCGCCACGCCGACCACGATCAGCGCCCAGTTGCCCTCGTCCCTGTTCAGCAACGTGGCCACGACGGCGATCGCCATACCGACCGCGGCAATCCTGTTTCCGCGCACCGCCGTCGTCGGCCCGGAAAGCCCGCGCAAACCCTGGATGAACAGCGCGAACGCCACGATATAAAGAACATCAAGGAAGCTCTGGTCCTGCAGGAAGGACGTCGCGAGCGGCACGCTGCTCACGACTTCTTCTCCTCATCGCTGGAGGACTTCGGTTTCGTCTTGAACATCTCCAGCATCCGGTCCGTCACCAGGAACCCGCCGACGACGTTGATCGTGCCGAACGCGATCGCGATCACGAGGATCACCTTGTTGAACGTGCCGTTGCCCGACAGGCCCACCACGAGCAGGCCGCCCAGCAGCACGATCCCGTGGATCGCGTTCGTGCCCGACATCAGCGGCGTGTGCAGCGTGTTCGGCACCTTCGAGATCACGACGAAGCCGATGAAGCCAGCGAGGACGAGGATCGCGAGGTTGGTCGTGAGCGTGCTGGCGATGATCATGCGGCGGCCTCCACGGCGGCTTTGGCTCCCGGGTGGACGATCTCGCCGTCGCGTGTGACGCACGCGCCCTTCACGATCTCATCCTCGAAGTCGAGCTGCAGCGCGCCGTCCTCGCCCACGAACAGGTCGAGCAGCGCCTGCACGTTGCGCGCGAACAGCTGCGAGGAGTGCTCCGCCATGCCCGCGGGAAGGTTCAGCGGCGAGACGATCTTCACGTCGTGCTTGACCGCCGTCTCCCCCGGCTCGGTCAGCTCGCAGTTGCCGCCCGCCTCGCCCGCCAGATCGACGATCACCGATCCCGGCTTCATCCCTTCCACCGCCTCCGCGGTCACGAGCCGCGGCGCGGGGCGCCCCGGCACGAGCGCGGTCGTGATCACTACGTCGAAGCCCTTGATCGCGTCCGTCAACGCCTGCTGCTGCTGCGCGCGCTCCTCCTCGGTCAGCTCGCGCGCGTAGCCGCCCTCGCCGCTCGCCTCGATGCCGAGGTCGAGCCACTGCGCGCCGAGCGATTCCACCTGCTCGGCGACCTCCGGGCGGACGTCGTAGCCGGTCGTGCGCGCGCCCAGGCGCTTCGCCGTCGCAAGCGCCTGCAGCCCCGCCACTCCCACGCCCAGCACGAGCACCTTCGCCGGCGGGATCGTCCCCGCCGCGGTCATCAGCATCGGGTAGAAGCGGCCCATCTCCTCCGCGCCGAGCAGCGCCGCGCGGTAGCCCGCGACGTTCGCCTGCGAGGACAGCGCGTCCATCGCCTGCGCGCGCGAGATCCGCGGGATCGCCTCCATCGCGAACGCCGTCGCTTTCGCGTCCGCCAGCGCCTGCGTCGTCCGCGGGCTCGTCAGCGGCGCGAGGAAGCCGATCAGGATCGAGCCCGAGCCGAGGCCGCGGATCGCCTGCGGGTCCGGCGGGGCGATCGTCACGACCACGTCGCAGCCCCAAACCTCCGCCGCGTCCTGGCTGACCTTCGCGCCCGCCTGTGTGTAAGCCGCGTCGGTGAGCAGCGCGTCCGCGCCCGCGCCCGCCTGCACGACGACGTCGAGGCCCTTGGCCCCCAGCTTGCTCACGACCTCCGGCACGAGCGCCACACGATGCTCGCCCGCCGCGGTCTCCTTCGGAACACCTATCCGCATGAGGTGCGAGAACGTATCTGATCCCACGGATGAGCGCCGCCTCGGTGTGCGAAACTCGATTGCGCATGACCGTCAACCTCACCCGCATCTACACCAAGCTCGGCGATGGCGGGGAGACCCACCTCGGCGACATGAGCCGGGTCTCCAAGCTCCACCCGCGCGTCGAGGCGTACGGCACCGTCGACGAGCTCAACGCCGCCATCGGCGTCGCGCTGCTCGCGCCGGGACTGTCGGAGAAGTTCGCCGCGTGGCTGCGGCGCGTACAGAACGATCTGCTCGACCTCGGCGCCGACCTGTCCGTTCCCGACTCGCCTCCCGCGGGGGACGGCGAGGGCGCGGCCGCGCGCGAGCGCCTGCGCGTGGACGGCGACTACACCGCGTGGCTCGAGCAGGCCTGCGACGAGGTCAACGCGGGCCTCGAGCCGCTGCGCTCGTTCGTGATCCCCGGCGGCAGCCCCGCGGGCGCGCACCTGCACGTCTGCCGCACCGTCTGCCGTCGCGCCGAGCGGCGCACGATCGCCGTCGGCGAGGAGGTCAATCCCGAGGTCGTGCGCTACCTCAACCGGCTGTCGGACCTGTTTTTCATTCTCAGCCGCGCCGCCAACGCGCAGGCCGAGCAGGGTGCGCACGGCGAGCCGCTGTGGGCACCCGGCGCGCACGAGGGCTCCGAGCCCCGCGGCTAGATCGGACGGCCCGTGGGCCAGCGCCGCTCGGCCGCTCGCAGGACCGCGAGCGCCAGCGCCGTCCACAGCGTCGCCACGAGGTAGCCGCCGAGCACGTCGCTCGGCCAGTGTTCCCCCGCGGCGATTCGAGCGGGGCCCATCAGCACGATCGAGGCCAGCGTCACCGCGATGAACAACCTTCTCCACCATGACGGCGCGAACTCGGCCCACGCGAAGTAGCACAGAAAT
>DASUPL010000253.1:0-15807 GCA_036281155.1 Solirubrobacteraceae bacterium
GTTCATCCTCGCGCGCGAACGCGACCCCGGCTTGGCGGAGATCGATCTCGAAGCGCTCGGCGGGGCGGATGGGAACCAGGAGGTCGTCGTGGCCCTGTGTGAGCGCATCGCGGCCACGGGCGCGCTCGAGGAGGCCAGAGAACGAGCGCTGGCGGTCGTCGGGGACGCGAAGGCGCTGCTCCCCGAGGTGCTTCCGGGTGGGCGCTCGGCCCTGTTGGAGCTGGTGGCCGACGCGGTCGTCGAGCGCTATCGCTGAGGTGTGCGCCCGCCCGAGCGCGGGAGCCTAGAAGTCGGTCGGCGTGATCAGGTCAGCGTCGAGCGCGCGCACGAAGAACTCGATTTCGTCGGACATGTTCGCGTGCGTCATCCGCCGCAGGTCGCCCAGGAGCGCGCTCGAACCACGGTCGAGCTCGTCGTCGAGGCGTTCCACGGAGGTCTGGTCGAAGACGCCCTCGCGGCGCGACTCGCACTCGGGACAGCGCAGCACGATCCGCCAGTGGCGGGGACCTTCCTCGGACCAATCGAGCGGGTAGACGAGCTCGCCTGAGCAGTGGAAGCACAGGTGCAGCTGGTCGGGCGGGCAGACGCTCTCGGCGGCGCTCGCGTGCTCTCCGTAGACGAGATGCAGCTGCTCCTTGCCCGACGGCTGCCGGGGGTGCTGCGCGTTGTGGTCTTTGTTGGCGTCCATACTGCTTCCCAGTCGTCATCGACGCACGAACGAATGGGCTTTAGCACGGTGGTAGGTTCATGAAACCCATGGTCAGCGCGATCCGCACGATCGGCCACGAGGACCGGCTCAGCCTCGTGGACCATCTCGACGAGCTGCGCACACGCCTGATGATCAGCGGCGCGGTGCTCGCGGTCGCGTTTGGGTTCTGTCTATGGCAGAACCACGCGCTGCTGAAGATCATCAACCAACCGCTGACGTCGCAGACGCGCAAGCAGGTGGCCAAGGGCGAGGGCACGGTCGGCCAGGCGGTGCTCGCGCAGAAAGGGGTGCTGAAGGTCGCCGAAGACACCCGCGGCGCGCTCGCCCTGCTGACCCAGCCGGGCAGCGGGCTCTCGGCGAGCACGCGCGCCCAACTGCGCCCGCTGCTGGGCGCGCTGAAGCGCGACGTGGCGAAGATCCCCCGCGACGCGGTGGGCGACAAGCCCGTCACGCTCGGCGTGGGCGAGCCGTTCACGACGACGATCACCGTGGCGCTGTACTTCGCGCTGATCTTCTCGCTGCCGCTGATCCTGTACGAGATCTATGGCTTCGTCCTGCCGGCGCTGAAGCCGAGTGAGAGACGAGCCGCCACCCCGCTGCTCGCGGCGGTCCCGTTCCTATTCGCCGCGGGCGTGCTGTTCGGGTACTTCGTGGTGCTCCCCGCGGCGGTGCGCTTCTTCGTGAACTTCAACTCGAGCGAGTTCAATGTGCTCGTCCAGGCAAACACGTTCTACAGCTTCGCCTCCACTGTGCTGCTCGCGATGGGCGTCGTCTTCCAGATCCCCGTCGTGATCCTCGGCGCCACGCGCCTCGGCCTCGTCACACCGCGCAAGCTGCGCCGCGCGCGCCGCTACGCGCTGCTGGCGTGCGCGACGGTGGCCGCGTTCCTGCCGGGAGACGCGGTCACCCTGGTGCTGGAGACGGTGCCGCTGTATGTGTTGTATGAGGCGAGTATCCTTCTGGCAACGCTAATCAAGCCCGTTGGCGGCGGAGTCGAGGATGACGCCAGCCACAGAGCCGATGGCGGCGGGGAGTCGGGCGGGGGACCGTCGCCATCAACGCATGACCCAGCGCAACCAACCGTGCAGCAGATAATCGACCACGTGGACAAGAGGCTCTCGGACTGATGCTGTTCGACCTGAGAGGCCGCGGCCGTCGCCGCGTCGTGCGCGTCATCTACATCAGCCTCGCGCTGCTCATGGGCATCGGCTTCGTCGGCTTCGGCGTGGGCAGCCTCGGTGGTGGTGGCGGACTGTTCAACGCGGCGACGAACAACGAAGGCTCGAACGCGGCGAGCTTCGCCAACCAGATCAAGAAGTACGAGAAGATCACCAAACAGCACCCGCGCAACCTGAGCGCGTGGGAAAGCCTGACGAAGAACCTGCTCCACGAAGCGGGCGGCGAAGAATTCACGACGAGCCAGGGTGTCGTGACGGAACAGGGCCGCGACCTCTACATCCGCGCGTCGCACGCGTGGAACAGCTACATCGCGCTGAACCCGCCGAAGCCGAGCGCGGAACTGGCGCAACTGATGCTCAACGTGTACGGGGAAACGGGGCTCAACCAGCCAGAGAAAGCCGTCGAAGTGCTGCAGATCGTCGTCACCGACCGCCCGACGGCGGCCTACTATGCCCAGCTCGGCCTCTACGCGTACAAAGCCCACCAGGACCGTATCGGCGATCTCGCCTCGGCAAAGGCTGTGCGCCTCGCGCCGGCGAACCAGCGCAAGGGCCTGAAGAAGCAGCTCGCCGAACTCAAGAAGAGCGCGTCCGCCGAAGCGACCAAAGCGGCGAGCTCGACAACGGCCAAAGCGCTGCCTGCGACGTCGAAAACCACGGGCGTCAAGAAAAAGTAGCCCGCGGGGCACCGTATGGAGTCCCCCCCGACGGATAGTCGCAGCGAGCCCCAGGCGCAGGACGAGCCCCGCTACACGGCTCGGCTGCTGCTCGGCTGCGCGGACGGGCCGGGAATCGTGGCGGCGGTGTCGGGGTTCCTGTTCGAGCGCGGCGCGAACATCGTCTCCTCGCACCAGTACTCCTCCGACCCCTCAGGCGGCAGGTTCTTCCTGCGCACGGAGTTCTTCCTCGACGGCGAGCCCGACCGAGACGCCTTCCTGGAGAGCTTCGACGCGGCGGTCGCGGCGCGCTTCGACATGGACCGCGAGATCCGCTGGTGGGGCGAGCGCCGCCGCATGGCGATCCTCGTCTCCCGTCGCGACCACTGCCTGCAGGATCTGCTGTGGCGCTGGCGCCGCGGTGAGCTCGACGCGGAGATCGCGGCCGTGATCTCCAACCACCCCGACCTCGAGCGCGAGTGCGTCGCGGCGGGCGTGGCCTTCCACCACGTGCCGGTCGAGCAGGGCGGTAAGGCGGAGGCGGAGGCAGCGATGCTCGACCTGTTGGCGGGAAGCGCGGAGCTGCTCGTGCTGGCGCGCTACATGCAGGTCCTGAGCGGCGACTTCCTCGCGCGCGTGGGCATGCCGGCGATCAACATCCACCACTCCTTCCTGCCCGCGTTCGCCGGCGCCGACCCCTACAGGCGCGCGCGCGAGCGCGGCGTGAAGCTGATCGGCGCGACCGCCCACTACGTCACCGAGACGCTCGACGACGGCCCCATCATCGACCAGGACGTCGTCCGCGTGGACCACCGCCAGAGCGTCCACGACCTCGAGCGCGTGGGCCGCGACGTCGAGCGCCTGGTGCTCGCGCGGGCCGTCGCGCTGCACCTCGACGACCGCGTGATCGTGGACGGCCGCCGCACGATCGTCTTCTGAGGGTGCGGGGTTTGGCCTCGCTTGGATAGAATCGCTGGCGAGCCGGCCGTTTCTCGCGCGGCAAGCTCTCGGGCCGTTAGCTCAACCGGCAGAGCAGGGGCCTCTTAAGCCCAAGGTTGCAGGTTCGATTCCTGCACGGCCCATGTAGCCGAGGCGACCGTAGGCCGGCTGGGTGCGGCACCAATTTCACGGTGCTACACTTATCCAGTGCCCACCGCCCGCCCCCGCCACACGATCACCGAGACCGACGATGTCGCGCGTGCGCTGAACGACGCCGCGCGCAGGTGGCCAAAGGATCGCAAGCGGCCTGCCAGGCTCCTGCTGGATCTCCTTCGAGAGGGACATCGCGCAATCACGGCAGACGCTGAGCGCGCGGTCGCTGGCCGGCGAACAGCGATCGAACGCAGCAGTGGAGCGCTCACCGGCGCATACCCCGCGGACTATCTCGAGCAGCTGCGCGGCGACTGGCCCGAGTGATCGTCCTCGACGCGAGCGTTCTGATCGCGCACCTCGACCAGAGCGACACCCACCACGCCCTGGCAACCGATCATTTGCTCGCCGCTGCTGACGAACCCTTCGGAGCGAGCTCGATTACGCTCGCGGAGGTTCTCGTCGCACCGCTCCGCACGGGTCGCTTGGACGCTGCGCGTACGGCGCTGCGAACACTCGAGGTGCACGAGATCCAGCTCCCGCCCAACGCCTCGGAGCGTCTCGCTGCCCTACGCGTCGAGACGGCGCTCAAGCTGCCTGACTGCTGCGTTCTGCTGGCGGCTGAGGTCGCCGGCGGTACGGTGCTGACTTTCGACGACCGACTCGAACGCGCGGCGACTCGGCTCAGACTTGCTCCGTAGCGGCATTCCCCGCGATGATCGTCTGCTTCCCCGCCTCCGTCCAAACAACCTGCTCGCGCCCAGGCCCGACCCCGATCATCGCGATCTCCACCCCGATGTGCTCGGCGATGAAATCCAGGTACTCACGGGCACCGGTGGGCAGATCCGAGAGCGTGCGGCACTCGCCGAGGTCCTCCTTCCAGCCGGGTAGCTCGGTGAGCTTCGCGGTGGTGTGGTGCAGCACGGTCTGGTGGTAGGGGAAGTCCTCGAACTCCGCGCCTTCCGTGCCTTCGTAGCTCGTGCACACCTGGATGCGGTCCAGGCCCGAGAGCACGTCGAGCTTGGTGATCACGAGTGAGGTCATCGTGTTCAGCCGCGCGGCGTAGTGGAGCGCAACCAGATCGAGCCAGCCGGTGCGCCTGGGGCGACCGGTCGTCGTGCCGAACTCGCCGCCGCGTGATCTGATCGTCTCGCCCATCTCGTCGTGCAGCTCGCTCGGGAACGGACCCGCGCCGACGCGCGTGGTGTAGGCCTTGGAGATGCCCCACACCTCGTCGATCGCCTTCGGACCGATGCCGCTGCCCACGCACGCCGCGCCCGCCAGCGGGTTCGAAGAGGTGACGAACGGATACGTGCCGTGGTCGATGTCCAGCATCGCCCCCTGCGCCCCCTCGAGGATCACCACCTTCTCGTCGTCGAGCATCTGCCACATCAGCTTCGCCGTGTCCGCGATGTGCTGCTCCAGGCGGTGGCCGAACGTGAGGTATTCCTCGACCATCGTGTGCAGGTCCAGCGTGGGGTCCTTCTCGAACGGGCGCAGCGACAGCCGCTTCGGCTCCATCGCCGCGACGATCTTCTTCTTCAGGATCTTCTCGTCGAGCAGGTCCTGCACGCGGATGCCCAGGCGCGCGGCCTTGTCCGCGTAGCACGGGCCGATGCCGCGACGCGTGGTGCCGATCTGCTGGCTGCCGAGCTTCGTCTCGCCCGCCGAATCGAGCAGCATGTGGTAGGGCATGATCAGGTGCGCGTTGGAGGAGATGCGCAGCCCGCCCACGTCCACGCCGCGTGCGCGCAGCCCGTCGAGCTCGCCGATCAGCACCTTCGGGTCGATCACCACGCCGTTTCCGATCACGCACAGCTTGCCCGGGTAGAGGATGCCCGAGGGGATCAGGTGGAGCTTCCACTCCACGTCACCCCGCACGATCGTGTGGCCCGCGTTGTTGCCGCCCTGGAAGCGCACGACCGCGTCGCCGTGTTCCGCGAGCAGATCGGTGATCTTGCCCTTGCCCTCATCGCCCCATTGGGCGCCAACTATCACTATGCCTGGCATGTCGACTGCAGTTTACGGACGCTCGAGGATCGGATCGCTCAGCTGACGCGCCCGACCGGCTCCGTCGCCTCGGCGCGAAACTCGCGCCGCTTGTCCTCGCCATACAGCGGGATCAGGTCACCGCAGATCTCGACCAGCCGCGACACCGTTCGCGCCCCCAGCCGCTCTGAGAGCTCGTCGGGCATCAGGTTCGTCGTCGCCACGATCGCGCGCTCGGCCTCGTAGCGCGAGTTGACGATCGAATACAGCTGCTCGAGCACCCAGTCGGTCTGGTTCTCCGCGCCGAGGTCGTCGAGGTGGAGCAGGTCGACCGCGGTCAGACGGTCCATGAAGTCGACCATGCCCTTCTCCGAGTCCATCGATTCGCGTAACAAGTTGAGCAGCCGTGGGAGCGAGTAGATCGCCACCGAGCGGCCCGCGTCGAGCGCCGCCTTGGAGATGAGCATCGCGAGCGTCGTCTTGCCCGTGCCCACGTCGCCCTGGATCCACAGCCCCTTGCCCGCGTCGACGTTCGCCTCGATCGCGCGCACATACCGACGCACCGAGCGAATCTGGTCCGGGGCGGTGCGCGCGATGTCGCTCACCGGCGGCCTGTCGAAGGACACGCCGCGATAGCGGCGCGGGATGCGTCCCGCGAGGCTCTTCGTGCGCGCGCCCGCGATCCGAGCCGCGCGACAGTCACAGTCGCTGGCGGTGTTCGTCGCCTCGTCGACGACGAAGCCGCTGCCGTCGCACACGCCCAGCGGGCAGCGTTCCTCACTCGCGCGTGCGCCCGTCACGCGCGCGCGCAGCGCCAGCGGCTCGCTGTCGTTGAACGGGGGGACGGTGAACGAGTCCTCGCTCATTGCTCGAAGCGCTCCCCGGCGTAGTTCATGAACTTCGGGTACTCCTTCTGGAACGTCAGCGTGACTTTGCCAACCGCGCCGTTACGATGCTTCGCGATGATCAGGTCGGCCTCGCCAGGGCGTTCGGAGTCCTCGTTGTAGTACTCGTCGCGGTAGATGAACATCACCAGGTCGGAGTCCTGCTCCAGGTTCCCACTCTCGCGCAGATCCGACAGCTGCGGCTTCTTGTCCGGGCGCGTCTCCACCGCACGGCTCAGCTGCGACAGCGCGATCACCGGCACCCCCAGCTCGCGCGCCAGGATCTTCAGCCCACGGCTCAGCTCGCCCACCGCGGTCACGCGGCTGTCGTAGCGGCTGTCGGTGCGCATCAGCTGCAGGTAGTCGATGATGATCAGCCCCAGCCCGCCCTCGCACTGGCTGTGCAGACGCCGCGCCTTCGCACGGATCTCCAGCATCCCCACGTCGCTCGAGTCATCCACCCACAGCGGCGCAGCCGCCAGGCGCTGGCTCGCGCTGAGGATCTTCGGCCAGCGCTGCTCGGACACGCGGCCCTTGCGCAGCTCCTCGCCCTTGATCCGCGCCTGAGAGGCCACGAACCGCTGCGCGAGCTCCGCCTCGGCCATCTCCAGCGAGAACAGCGCCACGGGCTTCTTGTGCTCCACCGACGCGTTCTCCGCGATGTTGCACACGAGCGCGCTCTTGCCCATCGCGGGGCGCGCGGCGATGATGATCAGGTTGCCCGGCTGGAAGCCGCCGGTGATCTCGTCCAGGTCCTTGAAGCCCGAGGGCGTCCCCGTCAGCGACGTGCCCTCCAACGACAGCCGGTGCATCTTGTCGAGCTCCTCGTGCAGCACTTCCTCGATCGCGCGGAAGTCCTGCTGGCGGTCGTCGCGCGCGACCTCGAGCATCGCCTTCTCCGCCTGCTCCACGAGCTCGCGCGGAGGCGCGTCGTGGCCGAGCACGCTCTCCTGGATCTCATATGAGGTCTTCAGCAGGCGTCGCAGCAGCGCGTTCTCGCGCACGATCTGCGCGTAGCGGCGCGCGTGCCCCGCCGCGGGCACCACCCCGGTCAGCTCGTCCACCGTGGCCGCTCCGCCCACGTCCTCGAGCTTGCCCCCCTGGCGCAGGCGGTCGGTGACCGTCAGCACGTCCACCGGCTCGCTGTCGTTGTACAGCGCGAGCATCGCCTCGTAGATCAGCGCGTGGCGCTCGCGGTAGAAGTCTTCCGCGCGCAGGCCCTCTTCGATCACCAGCGCATACAGCGAGCGGTCCGACAGCAGGATCGCGCCGAGGACCGACTGCTCCGCGTCGAGGTTATGCGGCGGGGTGACCGCGCTCGCGGCGGCGCCAGCGGCGCCGTTGGCTGTGGAGACCGCGCTCACGGACGGTCCCGGCCGCTATTTCTTGGCGACGACCATGGTCTTGATCGTCGCGGTCACGCCGTCGACCACTTCGACCACCACCATGTACGTGCCGACGTTCTTGATCGGCTCGGGGAGATGCACACCGCGTTTGTCGATCCGCAGCCCACGCGCTTCGCGGATCGCGCTGGCGATGTCCTGCGCGGTGACCGATCCGAACAGCCGTCCGTCCGCGCCAGCCTGCTGGGGGATCGTGAGCACGGTGCGGTTGAGCAGGTTGACGTTCTCCTGCGCTTTCTCGACCGCTTCGCGCGCCATCCGCTCGGCCGCTGCCTGGCGCTGGCGGATCGTTTCGATCGCGCCTTTCGTCGCCGGCTGGGCCAGCTGGCGCGGCAGCAGGTAGTTGCGCAGGTAGCCCTTGGAGACGTCCACCACCGCGCCCTGCTCACCGAGCTCGTCCACATCCTTGAGAAGAATCGCTTCGGGCACCGTCTACCCCTAGCGTTCGCCGCGATCGCCACGTTCACGACGGGGGCTGTCCTCGCGGCCCCCCTCGTTCACGTAGGGCAGCAGCGCCAGCTCACGCGCCCGCTTGACAGCGCGAGCGATCTGCACCTGGTGGCGACGACACGAGCCCGTGATCCGACGGGAGCGGATCTTGCCCTTCTCGGAGATGAACTTCTTCAGCGAGTTGACGTCCTTGTAGTCGACCTGCTCGACCTTGTCGCGGCAGTGCTGGCAGGGCTTGCGCCGCCCGCTCCCAGCCGCGCCCTTCTTGTCCCTGCGACGAACCGGCTTGCCGCGACCGCGCGCTTTGGCCATCAGATTCCTCCGCCGCAACTGCGGTTACGATCAGGCATGGTTACGGTGGAAAACACAAAGACCTCGCTGTCTGGCTAGAACGGAATGTCGTCGTCGCCGGCTCCGCTGGCGACAGGTGCGGGCTGGAAGTCCCCTTCGTCTACCGGGACGTCGCTACCCCTCGAAGCTCCGTTGCCGGCGAATCCACCCCCGCCGGAGGCGTCGTCGCGCGAACCCAGGAACTGCACCGAGTCGGCAATGATATCGATTGCCTGGCGCTTTGTCCCGTCCTGCGCCTCCCACTCGCGCCACTCCAGGCGCCCGTCGATCGCCACGGGGCGTCCCTTGGAGAGGTAGCGCGCGGCATTCTCGCCCTGCGCGCCCCACACGGTGATGTTGAAGTAGTTGGGCTTGTCCTCCCATTCGCCAGTGCTTCCGTTCTTGCGGCGCGTGTTGCACGCTACGCGCAAGCTGCACACCGACATGCCGCTCGGCAGCGAGCGCAGCTCTGGGTCGGCGGTCAGGTTTCCGGTCATGACGACGCGGTTGATGTTGGTGGCGGCCACGGCTCTGTTCCTTTCAGCTTGTTCCTCGTGCGGTTCTCGCACCTATGTCTGCGTAGAACTCGATCTTCGAGTCTAGACCGGCCTTCGGGCGCTATGCGAGCGCCACGCCCCGTCCACCCCGCTTATTGCGAGGATCGCTTCGTGCGGGTGGAGGTGCGGAACACCTCGTCCCAGTATGGCGCGCTGATCCCGAAGCCGCGCGTGTCGTCCTGGAAGTGGTGGCGCATGTGCCGCTCACGCAGCATCCTGCCCAGGCGCCCCTGGGGGCGGAAGTGGTGCAGGTAGTAGTGCATCATGTCGTAGATCAGATAGCCCGTGAAGAAGCCCGCGCCGAGCGCCGGCGAGTAGCGCGGGCCGAACACCACGTAGAGCACGCCGAACACGGCCGCCGCGAGCGGCACGCTCACCGCGGGGGGCATCACGAGCCGCAGCGGGTCGTTGGGGTGGTCGTGGTGGACGCCGTGGATGATCCAGTGCAGGCGCGCCCCGAGGCCGTCCTGGGGCTCGAAGTGGAACACGAGCCGGTGCAGCCAGTACTCGAACAGTGTCCACAGCGCGTAGCCCGCGAGCGTCAAGCCGAGCACGCTCGCGACGCCCAGGTTCGACAGCCCCCACGCCGCCATCGCGGCGATCGCGGGCACGAAGATGAGCACCGGCACGGACGGGTGCACACGCGAGAGCGCGTCCAGCGCGCGCGAGTCGAACATCGGCGGCGATGCGCGCAGCACATCGGTTCTGCTTGCTGCGCGGTTGTGCATGTCTTCGGCAGCCCAGCTCATAGCTCGATGATCTTATTACCCGTCTGCGGCGTTCATAAGGCCAACGCGCAACCGGGCCTGTGGAGGCCGCTTTGGGAGAAGCTAGGCGGGCTCCGCGACGGGTATCTCGGCGAGAGCCGGGGCCTCGGCCTGGAACTCCTCGTGCGACTCGGGCTCGCTCTGCCTGGCCGGCGGCGTCGCGGTGGAGCGCATGTCGGGAGCGGCCGGCACGCCGGGCTTCAGCTTGACGATCCGGAAGCGCACGACGCCGTCGGTGATTCGCAGCGTGCGGTCGAGGCCGCTGAGCAGCTCGGCGTCGCCGACGTGGAACTGCAGCAGGTGGTACTCGGCGGTCGGCTGCTTCTCGATCGGGTAGGTCAGCGGCCGCTCGCCCCACTCGTCGTGGCGCAGCAGCTCGCCCTGCGCCTCGATCGCCGCACGCGTGTCGGCGACGATCTTCGCGCGGGTCGCGTCCTCGGCCCGGGGGTCGATCAGGAGCACGAGGTCGTATGTGGGTGCGGGCAGGGTCATATCCGTCGCTGCGCGAAAGAGTAGCGGGTCACGCGATCGAGCCTCCTCCCAGCGCAGGCCGCACGCGCTCTGGCTACCCCGCGCGCGCCTTCGCGCGGATGTCCGCGAGCTGCTCGTCGATCCAGTCTCCGGGGTCGCGCGAGGTGACGATCTGGACGAGCCCTTCGGCCCGCCGGCGACGCTCGCGCTGTTCCATCGTCAGCGCCGCGTAGATCGAGTCGGCGAGCTCCTGGATGTCGAAAGGGTTCACCGACAGCGCGAACTCGCCGAGCTCCTCGTGCGCTCCCGTGTTCTCCGAGAGGATCGACACGCCCTCGCGCTCGTTCACGATCGGACCCTCCTTCGCCACGAGATTCATGCCGTCGAACATCGCGTTGACGAGTAGCACGTCGTAGTGCTTGTAAGCGGCCATCGCCTCGTCGAGGTCGTCGCGCAGCTTCAGCTGGATCGGCATCCAGTCCGGCGTGCCGTGGCGGTGGTTGACGACCGCGACGAGCGCCTCGATCCGCTCCAAGTACTCCGCGTACTGCGGCACGTCGGTTCGCGAGGGCATCAGCTGCGCCATGAACGTCACGCGCTCGCTGAACTCGGGGTGCTGCTCGAGGAACAGGTCGAACGCGGAGAAGCCGCGCAGCACGTTCTTGCTCAGGTCGGCGCGGTCGACGCGCAGGATCAGGAAGTCACGGCGGCGGCGGCGCAACTCCTCCTCGAACTGCCGCACGCGCTCGCTCTGCGCGATCTGGCGGGCGGCCTGGTGGTCGATCGGCAGCGGGTAGGCGCGAACCCACACCTCGCGCTCGCCGAACTTCACGAGGCCGCGCTCGAAGTCCACGTCGAGATCCATCAGGTCGCGACAGCACTGCAGGAAGTTGCGTCTGTAGGAGCGGGTGTGAAAGCCGATGATGTCGTTCGCGAGGATGCCCGTGAAGATCTCTTCGCGGATGTGCGTCGGCAGCACCCGCCAGGCGTCCGGCTGCGTCCACGGGATGTGGATGAAGTGATGCAGGAACACGTCCGGGCGCGCGCGCCGGACGAGGTCCGGCAGCGTGTACAGGTGATAGTCGTGGACCATCACCACCGGTTCCTCGGCGCCCTCGAGCTGTTCGACGACCGCCCTGGCGAGGTCTTCGTTGACGACGTTGTAGCCGAACTCGAATGCTTCGATCTCCTCGCGGCGGATGTCCGGCGCGTTGGACAGGTCCCACAGGTAGTGCTGGATGAACCACAGCATCGGGTTGGCGAAGTCGTTGTAGAAGCGGTCGTAAGCGTCGGGGTCGCTGACGACCAGCCGCACGTGGTATTCCCCGCCCGCCGGCGAGCGCACCGGAAACGCGCGTCCGCCGTGCTCGCGCGAGACCTCCGCGTCGTGCTCGTTCATCGCCGAGGCGATCCAGATCGCTTCGCGGTAGGAGGCGAGCCCCGTCAGTGCCGTCACGAGCCCGCCGGAGCCGCGCTGGACCTCGCCGTCGGCCTGGAACGTCACCGGCCCGCGGTTGCTCACCAGCACCAGCGGAGTCCGCTGTGCCGGCTCGCCGGTCATCCTTCTCTGAGCTCGTTGAAGATCTTCAGATAGTCGCGCAGGTAGCGCGGGGTGAGGAAGTGCGTGCGGACGTGCTCCTTGCCGCGTCGGCCCAGCGAGCGGCCGAGCTCCGGGTCGCGCAGGATCTCCAGGGTGCGTTCGGCGCACTGCTCGGCGCTCGAGACGAGATAGCCCGTCACGCCGTCCTCGATCTGCAGAGGGATGCCGCCGACGTTGCCGCCGATGAACGGGCGCGCCTTCCAGATCGCCTCGGCGACCGTCAGCCCGAAGCCCTCGCGGGTGGACTTCTGGATCAGCACATCGGCGTGGGACTGGAACGCGTTGACCTCGATCGCGCCGACGTTGTTGAAGTTGTTGAGGATGTGCACGTCCGGGTCGCCGTCCGCGTGCGCGACGGTGGCGTTGAAGAAGTCCCAGCCCTCGGGGTCGTCGCTCGCCATCGAGCCGACCAGCGCGAGCTGTACGTCGGGCATCGTCTGCTTGACCTGACGGTAGGAGTCGATCACCCCGAGCGGGTCCTTCCACGGGTCGAAGCGTGAGACCTGGCAGATCAGCGGCCTGTCGAGATCGATCCCGAACTGCTCGCACACATACGCCGCGTCCTCCGGCGAGAGAGCCATGTTCTTCGGCGTCAGCGGGTCGATCGCGGGCGGCACCACGTTGACGTTGCCGCCCATGCCAGTGGGCACGTAGTCGCGCATGTGAAACAGCGACTGCGGATAGTCCTTGACGTAGGGCAGCAGCTGGGCGATCGTGTCCGGGTTGGGGGTTGACACGTCGATGTGACAGCGCCACACCCAGCCCTTCGCCTTCTCCGGCACCAGCTGGTAGAGCGCCGCCGGTTGCGGGTCGTGCACGAGGCACACGTCCCAGCCGTCTGAGAGCTCCTTGGCGTTCATCTCGTTGTACCGGCGCCAGGTCGCCCACTGCTCCTCGTCGAGGTCCTGCGGGGCGCCCTGCAGCGCGTTGTGCATGAGCTTGGTCGCGTTGAAGAACTCTTCGCGGCCGTAGATCACGTGCCACTCGCAGTCCAGGCCCACGTCGCGCATCAGCGGCACGAGCGTGTAGAGGATCTCCGAGACGCCTCCGCCGAACGCGGTGGCGGAGACGTGCACCACCCGTTGACCCTTCAACGGCTCGGCCAGCTCACGGATTTCGGCGATCAGCTCGCGCCCGCAGATGTGCGTGTAATCGGCGAGTGTCTTGTGGCCTACGGCGACGGGCTGGAGCACGCGCCGGCACGATACCTAACCGCGCCCGCCGATCGGCGTTCGTGCTCCGCGCAGTTTGCGAGGGTTGTGCCTTCGCGAGGAGCCGGGCCGCGAACTATGGTCTACACGGATGCTCAACGGGCGCCTCTACCGTGCGGCCTTCGTGCCCTTCCTGTTCGCGCTCGCGATTGCCGCGTTCTCCCTGGGCGCTCGCCCGACGCCGCTCGCCTCGACGCTCGCCCCCGACGCGTTCGAAGGCCAGCGCGCGTACGCGCAGCTGAGCGGCCTCGCCACCCGCTTCCCGGACAGGCGGCCTGGGGGCGCGGGCGATGAGGGGCTCGCGAGGTACGTGGTGCGCACGCTCAAGGGGCTCGGCGGCGGTTTCTCGGTGCACGAGCAGCGCTTCGAGGCGCAGACGATCGCCGGCGAGCGGACTTTGAGCACGGTCGTGGCGCAGCGGCCGGGCTCGACCAACGCCGCGCCGATCGTGATCGTCGCGCACCGCGACGCGGCCGCCGCGGGCGCTCGCGCGGAGCTCTCCGGGACGGCGGCGCTGCTCGAGCTCGCACGCGTGTTCGCGGCGCGCGAGACCAAGCGCACGATCATCCTCGCCTCCACCAGCGGCGGCAGTGGCGGCGCCGCGGGCGCCGCTGAGCTGATCGAGGGCCTGCACGGCCCGTTCGACGCGGCCGTCGTGCTCGGCGACCTCGCCAGCGCCCAGGTGCGCAGACCGTCCGTGGTGCCCTACTCCGACGGTTTCGGCTCGGCGCCGGCGCAGCTGCAGCGCACGGTGCTGGAGGCGATCAAGAACGAGGGCGGCGGCAACGCCGGCTCGCCGAGCCTGTTCGGACAGCTGGCCCACCTCGCGTTCCCGCTCGCCGCGGGCGAGCAGGGCGTGCTCAACCGCGACGGCTTGCCGGCCGTGCTGATCCAGGTCTCCGGCGAACGCGGCCCCGCGCCGGGGCAGGCCGTGAGCGAGGCGCGGATGGAAGCGTACGGTCGCGCGGCGCTCAGCGCGATCGATGCGCTGGACAAGGCGCCGGATATCTCTCAGGCGATGCAGAGTGGCCTCGTGCTGCAGCGCAAGACGATGCCCGCGTGGGCGCTGCGGCTGCTCGCGGCGACGCTGCTGCTGCCGGTGCTGATCACCGTCGCGGACGGCCTGGCGCGCGCGCGGCGGCGGCGCCTGCGTGTGGGCCGCTGGATGCTGTGGACGCTGAGCTGCGCGCTGCCGTTCCTCGCGTGCGCGCTGTTCGCCTACCTGCTCGGGTGGCTCGGAATCCTCGGCGCGACGCCATCCGTGCCGGTCCTCCCCAGCGCCCTGCCGTTCGACGGGAAGGCCGCGACGGCGGTCCTCGCGGCGCTGCTCACGTTCGCGCTGTGTTGGCTCTTGTGGGTGACGCTCGTGCGTCGCCTGGGCTGGGGAGCGCGCGCGGATCCGGAGAGCGGCGGGCTGGCGATGCTGCTCGTGGCAGCATCGATCGGCGTGCTCGTATGGCTCGGCAATCCGTTCACCGCGCTGCTGATGCTCCCCGCGCTTCACCTGGGCCTGCTGCTCGCCTCGCCCGAGCTGCGCCCGCGGCGGATCGGCGCGCTTGCGCTCGTGGCCCTGGCGCTGGCGCCGCTGGCTCTGCTCGTGGCGTTCTACGCCCACCAGCTCGGCCTCGGGGTCGGTGGGGTGGCGTGGACGGGCCTGCTGCTCCTCGCGGGCGGCCACGTGGGGTTCTTCGCCGCGCTGCTGTGGAGCGCCGCGCTCGGCTGCGTGGCCGCGGCGGGGGTCGTGGCGGCGGGCCCCGCGCGGGTCGCGCCGCTGCCGGGCGTGCGCTCGAACGAGGACACCGAGGTCACGATTCGCGGTCCCGTCTCCTATGCCGGACCGGGATCGCTCGGTGGAACGGAGTCCGCTCTGCGACGATAGGAGGCGCTCGTGCCCGATCTATCGCGCAGCTCAATCACCACCGGCACGGGATCGGCAGCGGTCGAGACGCGCCGATCGCGCTCCGCGCTCGCCGTGCGCGCACTCGCGCTCGCGCTGATCGCGGCGGGCGCGCTCGCGCTGATCGACGCGGCCGCCACACTCGTCTGGCAGGAGCCGGTCTCCGCGCTGCTGGCCACGCTGCGCCAGGATCGCCTGGGGGGAGAGCTGCGCAAGGTGGAACGCGCGCCCTCGACGCCCGCCGAGCGGCGGACGCTCGCGAGCCTCGGCGATCAGCGCCGGCGGATCGCGTTCCTCGCGCGCGAGCTGCGGCGCCACACGCCCGCGGGCAGTCCGATCGGGCGCATCGTGATCCCGCGCATCGGCGTGAACTTCGTGATGGTGGACGGAACGAGCCCGCAAGCGCTCGAGAGCGGACCGGGGATCTACCCGGAAACGACATTCCCGGGCATCGCGGGAACGACGGCGATCGCGGGGCACCGCACGACCTATCTCGCTCCCTTCCGCCACGTCGACGCGCTCCAGCACGGCAGCCGGATCGAGCTCGACATGCCCTACGCGCACTTCACCTACACGGTCACCGGCCGGCGCGTGGTCGCGCCCACGGACGTCCAGG
>DASUPL010000254.1:0-4522 GCA_036281155.1 Solirubrobacteraceae bacterium
CGCGCGGCGTCTTCGGACGGCTTTGTCGTGCATCACCTTCTATTCCGACGATTCCGGTTGTTGTTCCGGTTGCTGCGGTGGATCGCCTCGAACTCCTCGAGCGAGCGGCCGGAGCCGACCGCGACGCACGTCAGCGGCGACTCGGCGCGGTGCGCGGGCATCTGCGTCTCCTCGCGCAGACGCTCGTCGAGACCCTGCAGCAGCGATCCGCCGCCCGCCAGCATGATCCCGCGGTCCATGATGTCCGACGCCAGCTCTGGCGGCGTGCGGTCGAGGGTCTCCTTGACCGCATCGATGATCTGGCTGAGCGGTTCCTCGAGCGCCTGGCGGATCTCCTCGCTCGTCAGCACCACCGTCTTCGGCAGTCCCGCGACCATGTCGCGCCCGCGGATCTCCGCCTGCAGCTCCTCCACCATCGGACACGCCGAGCCGATCTCCAGCTTCAGCTCCTCGGCCGTCTGCTGGCCGATCAGCAGCTTGTACTCTTTCTTCGCGTAGTTGATGATCGCCTCGTCCATCTCATCGCCGCCCACGCGGATCGACTGCGACACCACGATCCCGCCGAGCGAGATCACCGCGACCTCGGACGTGCCGCCGCCGATGTCGACGACCATCGAGCCCGTCGGCTCGCCCACCGGCAGGCCCGCGCCGATCGCGGCCGCCATCGGCTCCTCGATCAGATAGGCCGTACGCGCGCCCGCCGACAGGCACGCCTCCTCCACGGCGCGCTTCTCCACGCCCGTGACTCCGGAGGGCACGCACACGACCACGCGCGGGTGCGCCCAGCGGTTCTGGTGGACCTTCTGGATGAAGTGCCTCAGCATCTGCTCCGTCACGTCGAAGTCCGCGATCACGCCGTCCTTCAGCGGACGAATCGCCTGGATCGTGCCCGGCGTGCGCCCGAGCATGCGCTTCGCCTCGATCCCAACCGCGTGCACTTCGCCCGTGCGCGAGTCGATCGCCACGACGCTCGGCTCTGAGAGCACGATCCCGCGCCCACGCACGTACACGAGCGTGTTGGCGGTCCCCAGATCGACCGCCATGTCGCGACCGCCGAAACCTGTCAGATAGCTAAAGATGCCCATTTAGAGAGAGGGCACGCTTAGATCCGCTCTGACGGCGCTGCCGGTCGGGGATCGACCAGCGGCGCGCGCGCTCTGCGGGCCAGCGCTCATCGGGGCGCACCCATCGGGCAGTCTAGCGAACGTCCCTCTCGCGGCGCACCGCCTGCGAGCGGTTTTGCAGCACGAACGTCACCCGCTCACGAGCTCCGGATAGAGCTCGAGCAGTGTGGACAGGGGAAGTCCTACGACGTTCTCCTCCTCCCCTTCCACCGCCACCGCGAGCTCCGAGCCGGCGCCCTGGATCGCATAGCCGCCGGAGCGGCCACGCCACTCCTCCGTGCCCACATACCAGTCCAACAGATCCCCGTCGATGGCGCGAAACGTGACGCGCGTGCGCGCCACCGCCGTGCGCTCGACGCTCGCCGAGCGCTCGTCGCCGAGCAGCACCGCCAGCCCGCTGATCACCTCATGAGTGCGCCCGCCCAGGGCGCTCAGCGTCTCGCGCGCCTGCGCCGCGTTCGCTGGCTTGCCGTAGATCACGCCGTCGAGCACCACGATCGTGTCGCAGCCGATCACCGCCTCGCGCACGCCCGGACGCCGCGCCGCGCGCGCCTTGCGCAGCGCGTTCTCCACCGCCACGCCCGCCGGGTCCGCGCCGCGCTCGATCTCCTCCGCGTCGGATACCCGGACCGTGAACGGGACGCCCAGGCGTCCCAGCAGCTCGCTGCGCTGCGGCGAGCGCGACGCGAGGACCAGGGGCGGGCGCTCGGACAGAGCCGCTACAGGTCCCCGAAGAACAGCGCCGCCTCACGCGCGCCCGACTCCGGGGAGTCCGAGCCGTGGACCATGTTCGTGCCCATCTCGATCGCGAAGTCGCCGCGAATCGTCCCCGGCGCCGCCTCCAGCGGGTTCGTCGCGCCGATCACCTGGCGCGCCGCCTTGATCGCGTCGACGCCCTCCAGCACCATCGCCACGATCGGCCCCGAGGTGATGAAGTCCACCAGCTCGCCGAAGAACGGGCGTTCGGCGTGCTCGGCATAGTGGCGCTCAGCCAGCTCGCGCGTCACCGTCATGTGGCGCATCGCCACGATCCGCAATCCCTTGCGCTCGAAGCGCGCGACTATCTCACCCGTCAGGCCCCGCGCGAAGGCGTCGGGCTTTACGAGGATCAGCGTTCGGTCCATGGTTTCCTTTTGCTTGGTTTCAGAAGATCGTCACGAGGTGGGGCGCGGCCGCGCGGCGCGCGCCGCCGCGCGTGCCCTCGCGGACGACGACTCCAAGGCCGCGACCTGCGCCGGAGCCTCGCGCTCCTGCGCGTCCGTCAGGGGCTGCTCTTCGAGCTCCGGCAGATCGTCCTCCAGCGGCCCCGCCGGCCTGCGCCGGCGCGTGCGCGAGCTGGATATGCCGGGCACGTCCGCCTCGCAGTAAGGGCAGATCGTCCACGCCTGGTCGAGCGGCCTGGAGCAGTTCACGCAGCGCTCCTTCAGCTTTCGTAAACAGCTCGGGCAACGCACGAAGTCGCGCTCCACGTGGTAGCTGCAGTGGGGGCACAACGACTGGTCGAGCTGGCTCAGCCGCGCCTCCGCGGCCTGCATCTCCAGTTCGCGCTCGCGCACGTCTTCGAGGTACTCCGGCGGGCGCAGGATCATGTACACGACCGTGCCCACGAACGGGAACAGCGACGCCGCGGTCGCGCAGCCGATCAGCATCGGGTCGACGATCCGCCGGCGCGCATCCGCGTACGTCCAGTAGAGCAACGCGAAGTACGTCACCGCGACGAACAGGATCACCAGGTCCACGGCCAGACTCAGGCCACTGCTTTCGACTCCGAAATATGCGAGCGGTGGCATAGGCCGGCTGAGTTTAGAGAAACAACCGGCCGAATCCGTAGCCAGCGGCGAAGAATACGAGGATCACGAGCGCCACGATCAGCGCCACCGCGCCGATCATCGTCAGCACCGACGGGCCCTGATCGTTCATCTGGCCGAGCCTTCCGGGAGCGCGCGCACAGCATCCCGCGTGTCTGACTCGCCCAGCTCCGCGAGCAGCTCGCCGACCAGATACACAGAGCCGGTGGCGAGCACCGCGCCGTCGTGCTCACGCGCCCAACGTTGCGCCTGTTCCAGCGCGCTCGACGGCCGCGCCTCACACGCGACCGCGTCGAAGCCGAGCTGCCGCGCGTGGGACTGCAGCGCCGCGGGCGGCAGCGCGCGATTGCCTGGGGGAGCCGTAAACCACGCGCGCTCGCACCGCGGCAAGAGCGTCGCGAGCATTCCCGCAGCGTCCTTGTCCTCGAGCACCCCCAGCACCAGCGCCAGCGGGCGATCCTCGAACACCTCCCCCAGCGATTGTGCGAGCGCTGTCACCGCGGCTGGGTTGTGGGCGCCGTCGAGGATCGTCAGCGGGTCATCCGCGATGAGCTGCAGGCGTCCCGGCACATCCGTCTGCGCCGCCGCGTCCGCAACCGCGTCCTCGTCCAGCTCGATCCCCGCCGCGGCCAGGTAGGACTCCGCGGCGGCGCGAGCGAGCGCGAAGTTGCGCCGCTGGAAGGCCCCTCGGGCGCGCAGCTTGGTCATCTCCGCAAGTGGCTGTGGACGCACGATCGACGCGTCTCGCTCGCCCGCGATCCGCTTAGCGATCTCAAGCGCCGGCTCGGCCATCTCCTCGCCAAGCACCAGCGTCGCGTTCGGTGCCACCACCGCGAGCTTCTCCTCCGCGATGTCGCTCACCGTCGGGCCCAGCCAGCGGGTGTGCTCCAGCCCGACGTTCGTCAGCACCGTCACGCGCGCGTCGATCACGCTCGTCGCGTCGTAGCGCCCGCCGAGTCCGGCCTCCACCACCGCCACCCGCACCTCCCGCTCGGCCATCTGCCACAGCGCCGCCGCGGTCAGCAGTTCGAACTGCGTCACGTGGTCGTCCTGCGCGAGCGTGCGGTTGACGCGCTCCGCCGCCCAGCTCGCGCGGGCGATCGCCGCCGCGAACTCCTCCGCGTCCAGCTCGCGCTCGTCCACGCGCACGCGCTCGCGATAGGACACCAGGTGCGGGGACAGATACGCGCCCGTGCGCAGGCCGTGGCGCTGCAGGATCGCCGCGGTCATCCTCGTGGTCGAGGACTTGCCGTTCGTGCCGAGCACGTGGACCGTGTCGTAGCTGCGCTCGGGGGAGCCGAGCACGGTCATCATCCTGCGCATCCGGTCCAGCCCGAAGCGCATGCCGAACAGCTCCAGCGAGTGCAGCTCGCGTTCGGCTCGCGCCTCTGTCCAGGTGGTGCGCTTGGGAGGTTGCATGCCTTCCGGGGGTTGGCGGCGCGCAGGCGCGCCCTACGCGTCTGAGTGCTTGCGCAGATAGTCGATGAACACAGGGCGCAGCGCCTCGCCCAGCTTGCCGTCGCCGCTGTGCAGCGCGTTCGAGATCAGGCCTTTGGAGGACTGGATGTCGTACTCGGCCTCGCCCTCGTC
>DASUPL010000255.1:0-9937 GCA_036281155.1 Solirubrobacteraceae bacterium
TGGAGCGGCCTGCGGAGGGTCGGCCAGCGGCTGAGCCGAAGGTCGCTCCTTGTCGGCGTCAGCCGAACTTTCCGGTGACATATTCCTCGGTTCGCGTGTCGGTGGGTTTGGTGAAGATCTCCTGAGTCGGGCCGACCTCGACAAGCTTGCCGTCGAGCATGAAGGCCGTGCGGTCGGCCACGCGCGCGGCCTGCTGCATGTTGTGCGTGACGATCACGATCGTCACGCGGGTCTTCAGCTCGGCGATCAGCTCCTCGATCTTCAACGTCGCCACGGGGTCCAGCGCCGAGCAGGGCTCGTCCATCAGCAGCACCTCGGGACCGACGGCGAGCGAGCGCGCGATGCACAGCCGCTGCTGCTGTCCTCCCGACAGGCCCGCCCCGGGCTCGTCGAGGCGCTCCGCCACCTCGCTCCACAGGCCCGCGCCGCGCAGCGCGCTCTCGACCTTCGCGCGCATGTCCTCGCCGCGCTGAGCGCTCAAGCGCAGGCCGGAGGCGACGTTGTCGTAGACGGACATCGTCGGGAAGGGGTTCGGTTTCTGGAACACCATGCCGATCGCGCGACGCACCGCCACCACGTCGACCGCGGACCCGTACACGTCGGCGTCGTCGAGCAGCACGCGTCCCTCGGCGCGCGCGCCGGGGATCTCCTCGTGCATGCGGTTGATGCAGCGGATCATCGTGGACTTGCCGCAGCCGGAGGGGCCGATGATCGCGGTGACCTCGTTGGCGCGGAACTCGAGGTCGATGCCCTTGACCTGTTCGGCTTCGCCGTAGAACGCGCGCAGTTGCTCCAGGCGCACGCTCAACCCGGGCTTGGTCTCGACGGGGGCGGTGTCGCTCGACGGCGGGGCTTCGGTCACCGGAGTCACAGTCTGCTGGAGATTATGCAAGGCGGCTCCTCCGTGAGATCAGACGGGCTATGAGGTTGAGCAGCAGGATCATGACAACAAGAGTCAGCGCGGCTCCCCAGGCGCGGTTCACGACCGCGGTGGTGGGCGAGGTGACGTCGCCGTAGATTTGCACAGGCAGCGAGTTCATGAACCCGCTCAGGTCGTAGCTGGTGCCCTTCGTGGAGGCGGCGGTGAAGAGCAGGGGCGCCGTCTCGCCGGCGGCGCGTGCGACGGCCAACAGCACCCCGGTGACCATACCCGGCAGAGCCGTCGGCAGGACGATGCTGAAGATCACCCGCCAGCGCGGCGCGCCGAGCGCGAGCGCGGACTCGCGCAGCCCGGCGGGCACCAGCATCAGGATCACCTCGGCCGAGCGGATGACGACGGGGAGCATCAGCAGCGACAGGGCGAGCGAGCCCTTGTAGCCGGCGAACGAGCTGCCGGTGCCGACGATCAGGACGATGTAGATGAACAGGCCGAAGACGATCGACGGGACGCCGGTGAGCACGTCGACGAAGAAGCGGACGGCGTGGGCGAACCAGCTGCTCTTGCCGTACTCCACGAGCCACACCGCGACGCCGACGCCGACGGGCACGGAGATCGCGGAGGCCAGCGCGACCATCTCGATCGTGCCGAGGATCGCGCTCTTGATGCCGCCGATGCTCGAGTTCTTGAAGAACGTGTTGCCCGTGGGGTCGGTCGTGAAGAAGCTCGAGCTCCACGCGCCGAGGCCCTTGCTGAGCAGGTAGTAGACGATCAGCACGAGCGGGATCAGCGCGAGGATGGTCATCGCCAGGATCGTGCCCCGCGCGGTCCGGTCCCTGCGCCTACGCGCCGGGCTCACGCCGAAGCGCGCCATCGGATCCGCGGCGGGCGTCTGGGCGTTCATGCGCCGGCCGCCGTGTCGGCGGCGAGGATGCCGGCGCCAGCTCCGGGGCGTGTCCCGTTCTGTTTCGCGCCACGCGCCGAGCGCACGACGAGCCCGCGCGCGATGCCGTTTACGAGCAGCGTGAGCACGAACAGCACGAGTCCAGCGGCGAACAGCGCCGAGCGGTGGACGCCCTGGGCCTCGCCGAACTCGTTCGCGACGACCGCGGCGAGGCTGTAGCCCTGGCCGAACAGCTGGCCGCCGAGTTTGGGCGCGTCGCCGATCAGGATCGTGACCGCGATCGTCTCGCCGATCGCGCGCCCGAGGCCGAGCATCGCGCCGCCGACGATGCCCGCGCGGCAGTAGGGGACGACGGCGATGCGGATCATCTCCCACCTCGTCGCGCCCAGGCCGAGCGCCGCTTCCTTGTGGTCGGCGGGCACCGTGCTCATGACCTCACGGCTGATCGCGCTGACGATCGGGAGGATCATGATCGCGAGCACGAGCCCGGTGATGAAGTAGTTGGGGATCGTCACCAGACCACCGCCGATAAACGGCACGAACGAGAGCCGATCGGCGAGGAACTGCTCGGTGCCCTGGAGTTTGGGCGCGAGGAAGAAGATGCCCCACAGGCCATAGACGACCGATGGCACGGCGGCGAGCAGCTCGACGAGGACGGTGAGCGGCGCGCGCAGCCGCGTCGGGCACAGCTCGGTCACATAGATCGCGGCGGCGATCGCGATCGGGACGCCCATGACGAGCGCCAGCGCCGCGGTGATCAGGGTGCCGAGGACGAGCGGCAGAGCGCCGTACTGGTCGGCGCTCGGGTTCCAGTTGTTGTCGAAAGCGAAGCCCAGCACCCCGGCGTGGGCGAACGCTGGTCGCGCTTCACCGACGAGGCGGATGAAGAAGAAGACGATCAGCGCGAGGATCAGCCCCGCGAGCAGCGTCAGTCCGTATTTGAGGACTCTGTCCGGTAGACGCGCCAGCGGCGACCGTGCAAGAAGCGCACGGTCGCCGCTGGGAATCGATGCTGCCTCCACGGACCGGGTTCCTATCTGATCCGCGAGGTTTTCGTCACGTGCTCAGCCGCCGATCGGCGAGCCGTTGCATTCGAGGCCCGCGACCGCGGCCTTGGACTTCGCGAGGATCGCGGCCGGCAGCGCCGCGTAGTCGGCCTGCGAGAGGACCGACTGGCCTTCGCCAAGCCCGTATTCGAGGAACTTCACGACGCCCTTGGCAGCTTCTTCGCCGCCGGGCGTGCCCGCCTTGCAGAGGTCCTTGTTGAGGACGACGAACGTCTGCGAGGTGATCGGGTAGCTGGCCGCACCCGCGGGGTTGCTGATCTTGACGCCGAGGTTCGCCGGGATCTTCACGCCCTGAGCCGCCGCTGTGGCCGAGGCCAGCGTCGGAGCGACGAACGCTCCGGCCTTGTTCTCGATCGCCGCGTAGGTGAAGTTGTTCTGCAGCGCGTATGCCTGCTCGACGTAGCCCACGGCGCCGACGGTCTGCTTCACCGCTCCGGCGACGCCCGCGTTGCCCTTCGCGCCGGTGCCGCTTGGCCACGGCACTTCCTTGCCTTCACCGACCTTGCTCTCGAATTCGGGGTTCACGGCGGCGAGGAATCCGGTGAAGCCGGCGGTCGTCCCCGAGGAGTCCGAGCGGTGGATGATCGTGATCGCGGTGCTCGGCAGTGTCACGCCGGCGTTCAGCGCCTTGATCTCGGCGTCGTCCCAGGCCTTGACGTTGCCGAGGAAGATGTCGCCGAGCGTCTTGCCGTCGAGCTTGAGACCGGTCTTGACGCCGGGGAGGTTGTAGGAGACGGTGATCGCCCCGAGGAACATCGGGATCTGGACCGCGGAGCTGCCGTTCTTGGCGATCGCTTCTTCGTCCTCTGGCTTCAGCGGCGGGTCGCTGGCGCCGAAGTCGACGATCTTGCTCTCCAGGGCAGTGATGCCGGCTCCCGATCCGACCGCCTGGTAGTTGACCGTCAGGCCGGACTGGGCGGAGGCCCACTGTTCGTACACGGGCGCCGCGAACGTCGAGCCAGCGCCGGAGATCGTTCCCGCTCCCGTGGGGGGCGTGGTGGCGGTCTTCGCGCTGGCGGCCGAGGAGCTCGACGTGCTGGCGCTCGTGCTGCTGGACGTGCTGGAGGTGCTGGAGCTGCCGCATGCTGCGAGGCCCAACGCGAGCACCGCACAACCTGCGAGCGCGCTCATCTTGTTCTTGATCACTGCGTCTCCTCTGGCTGGATTGTCGATTGACGGCGCGTAGAGCACGCGCCTCTGCGCCTGTCAGGCGTGCCGGGACACAGTCTCTTCAACCGCCCGTGGTCTCGGTGTGAACAAATCGTGAAGGCTCGGGTTGAAATCTGTACCCGAACCCTGGATGGGTGTGAATGAAGCGGCGGTCGGGCAGCGCGGCCTCGAGCTTGGTGCGCAACTTGCTCACGTATACGTCCACCGAGCGGTCGCCCCGGCGCTGCTCGCCGCTCCACACGGTCCTGTAGAGCTCCTCGCGGGTGATGATCGCGCCCAGGCGCTTGGCCATCGCGACGAGCAGTTCGAACTCTCGAACGGAGAGCGTGAGCGCACGGCCGGTGGCGAGCACGAGTCCCTCCGCGAGTCTGATCTCGAGCTCGCCGGTGTGGAGCACGTCGGCTTGGGCTTCGGGGCTTTCGGGAAAGGCCGCCACGACGCGAAGCGTCCCACCCACCGCGCGCCCAGGCGTTGCAAACTCGTGATGTAACCGTGAAGAATCCGTAAAGGAGCTGCTGCTTTTCGCGCGGGTCAATATCCTCGCGGGGATGAGCTTCCTGAGCCCGGGCAACGACCCCGTCCTGATGGACCTGGTGGAGGAGGCTGGACGCAACGTGCAGAAGTGCGGGCTGCTGTTGCACGACCTGCTGAAGGACTACCCCGAGCACAGCGCGCTGGCGCAGGATCTGAAGGTGTGCGAGCAGGACGGCGATCGCATCACCCACGACATCATCCATCGGCTGGCCGGACGTGGGCGCGTGCGTGCGCCATTCGGCGCGGGCGACGGCTATGCCCTCGCGACGGCGCTGGACGACATCGTCGACCACTCCGAGCACGCCGCCGCGCAGCTGGGCTTGTATGGCGTCGAGGCCCCGATGGAGCAGGCGGTCGAGTTCACGCAGGTACTCGTGGGGGCGGGCGAGCAGATCGCCCAAGCGCTGCGCTGCCTGCGCACGGACACCGAGCTCGGTCCCCATCTGGTCGAGATACACCGCCTCGAGAACGAGGGCGATCGCCTGCAGCGCGACGGCGTCGCTTCGCTGTTCGCGGGCGGCATCGACCCGATGGTGGTGATCCGCTGGAAGGACATCTTCGAGTCGCTCGAGGCGGCCGTGGACGCGTGCGAGACCGTCGCGCACGTGCTCGAGGGGATCACGCTCAAGCGCCGTCGCCGGGCTCGCTGAGCTTGGGCGACGCGCTCAGTTCGAGGCGAGCGCCGGCGGGATCGCCGATCAGGTAGAGCTGGAAGTGCGTGGGTGCGCCGCCGCCCGCGGCCTGCGCCACCAACGCTCGCCCAGCGGCGACGATCTTTCCGTTCCGGCGCGCGAGTGCGTTGAGGACGACTTCTCGCTGGACGGCGGCGGAGTGGTTGACGACGGCGCCTTCGACCGCCCCGCCGCCGTCGTCCGAGAGATGCGCTCGCTCGACGCTGAGCGTGGGGATCGTGGCCCGGGTGGGCGCGCCTTCGCCGATCTTCGCGCTGACGCTCGCGGGAGCTCCCGCGGCGTCGATCTGGTCGTCGATCCAGACCGTCGTGCTGTGCGCGCGCAGCAGCGGCGCGGACACGAGCGCCGTCGCCAGGCCGGGCACGTTGTTCGTGTAGAGGCGAGCCCCTTTCGCGTCGGACACCGTGATCTCGACGGGCACGTCGCGCAGCGATGTGGCGGAGACGTTGCGCAGCGCGAGGACGACGGCGTCGCCTTCGGAGCTGTGAAGCACACTCGTGGTGAGGACCCTCACGCGGGTGCTCTGTCTGTCGGTCGGCACTCCGTGCCACGCGGGGGCGTTCTGGGCCGCTGTCTTTGCCTGCTGCTTGGCGGCACGTTCCAGCCTGGCGCTCTTTTGCGCTGTGGTCTCACATCCGGCGAGCGTGAGCGCGAGCAGCGCGAGCGCCGCCGGCGTCGCTCTTCTCACCCGAACGCCCCGCTGACGTAGTCGCGCGTGCGCTGTTGGATCGGCGTTTGGAAGATCTGCTCGCTGGAGCCGTACTCGACGAGCTCGCCGAGGTGCATGAACGCGACGTGGTCGGCGACGCGCTGGGCTTGCTGGAGGTTGTGCGTGACGATCACGACCGCCACGCTCTCGCGCAGCCCGACGATTAACTCCTCGATCACCGCGGTGGAGATCGGGTCGAGGGCGGAGCAGGGCTCGTCGAGCAGAAGAACCTCGGGCTCGGCGGCCAAGGCGCGCGCGATGCACAGTCGCTGCTGTTGCCCGCCGGAGAGCGCCAGCGCCGAGCGGTCGAGGTCGTCGGCGACCTCGTCGTGCAGTCCGGCCCGGCGCAGCGCGTCGCGAACCTCTCCCTCCAGTTGCGATCGGCGCGCGCGCCGCCGGCGGCTGGGTCCCTCGCGCAGCGCGTAGGCGACGTTCTCGAAGATGCTCATCGGGAACGGGTTTGGCTGCTGGAAGACCATCGAGACCCGCCGGCGCAGCTCGGTCACCTCGATCTCGTGGATCTCCTGCCCGTCGAGCGTGATCCGCCCGCTGCGGCCCGCTCCAGCGGTGATCTCCGTGAGGCGGTTGAGCGAGCGCAGCAGCGTCGTCTTGCCCGAGCCGGACGCGCCGATCAGCGCGAGCACCTCACCTCGGCGCACGGGCAGGCTGACGTCGCGCACGACCCAGTTCTCGCCATAGGCGAGCCACACCGATTCGATCGCCATCCGCTCTCTCACTCGCGAGGATGTGTGCGTCTCCACGCCCGGCCGCGAGGCGAGCGCAACGCCATTGGGCGCTTGCCTGGCCGGGGCGATATAGGGGTCGCGATCGACGTCTATCCGCCTCACGGGCGGTGGCATCAACGGCTCCACGACGCCCATCCCGCGGGCAGCAGGCGCCAGATGCGTGGGCGCGTGTCGGTCCGCCGGGCGCGGGGGCCGGTCAGTCGCGTCACGAGCGCGTTGAGCGCGAGCACGATCATCAGCAGCACGAAGGCGGCGGCGTAGGCCTTCTGCGGCGCGTTGCCCTCGCCGGCGGGGGAGTTGTTGTAGACGTAGCTGGTGAGCGTCGAGCCGGTGCCGCGCAGGGTGCCGAGGATCGGGAGCTCGCCGACGGGTTCGTTCTTGAGCGTCGCGCCGAGCAGGATCGTGATGATCGCCGTGTCGCCGATGATGCGCCCCATCCCGAGCACCACGCCGCTCGCGATCCCGGGCAGGATCGACGGCAGCAGCACGCGCCGGATCGTCGTGGCGCGCGTCTTGCCGAGTGCGTAGGAGGCCTCACGCGTGCGCGCGGGAAGCTGGGCGAGAGCCTCGCCTGTGGCGCCGGCGACCAACGGCACGGCCAGCAGCGCCATGATGACGCCGGCCACGAGGAACGACTGGCCGGTGACGGTCCCGTTGCTCGCGCTCTGGGAGAGAAAGCCGAAGAAGCCGTGCGCGAACAACAGCAGGCCGAAGATCGCGAGCACCACGCTCGGCACGCCGGCGATCATCTCGATCGCCGACTCGACGGCCCGCGCCAGCCACGCCGGGCGTCGGTACTCCGACAGCCATGTCGCCAGCGCCACGCCCATCGGCGCGGCGATCGCGATCCCGATCGCGGTGACGATCAGGGTGCCGACGATCGGGTCGAGGAAGCCGCCGGCTTGGCTTTGGTGAAGCGACGGCGCGGGCGACTGCACGAACAGGCTCAGGCGCAGCGAGGAGACGCCCTTGACGAACATCACCAGCACGATCGAGCCTGCGATCAGGCACAGCCCGACACCGGTCGCCCAGCACAGCCAGTAGCCGACCCGGTCCGCCAGCGGCCACGACGCGGTCGTTTCGCGGGGGGGAGCGGCGAGCGGCGGTCCGGACGGCTGCGCCGCGGGGGCGGCGAGCGCCATCACACGCCGATCCCGTAGCGCTTCAGCGGCTGCTTGACCGCCCAGCCGGCGAACGACAGCAGGGCCGCCGAGAACAGCAGCACCGCGGCGATCGCGTAGACGGTGTGCGCCACCGCTCCCGAGGTGTCGCCCCCGAATTCCTTGATGATCGTCGCCGCGAGCGGCTGTACGGGCTCGAACAGGAACGTGAGGCCGTCGAGCGGGTTGGCCGCGAACGGACTCCCGCCGGAGACCATCGCGAGCATGATCGCCTCGCCGAGCGCTCGTGCCGTGGCGAGCACCACTCCGGCCGCGATCGCCGGTCGCGCGGCGCGCAGCGAGACGCGCCAGATCGTGCGCCAGCGGTTGACGCCGAGGGCGGCGGAGCCTTCACGCCATGAGGACGGCACCGCGGCGAGCGCGCCGGCGCTGATCGCGACCATGATCGGCAGGATCATCACGGTCAGGATCAGCGTGGCGGTCATCAGGTCGGCGCCGTTGAGCTGGACCACGTAGATGACCGAGTGCTTACGCGGGTTGCTGATCAGGTGGTCGTTGATCCAGGGGGCGATCACGAGGATGCCGATCAGCCCATAGATCACCGATGGCACGCCCGCCAAGAGCCGGATCACGGGCTCGAGTACGCGCCGGACGGACAGCGGCGCGAACTCCGTCAGGAAGATCGCCGCGAGCGTGGAGATCACGAGCGCGCTCGCCACCGCGAGGACGGTGCTCAGCAGCGTCCCCCAGATCAAGGGCCAGGCGCGGAAATACAGCAGCTCATGGCCCTGCAGCGGGATGTTCGTGTGCATCGCTTCGAACTGCGTGACGAGGTTGCCGCCGGAGCCGAACCAGCTGAGGCCGTTGGCCGAGAACGACGGCCAGGCGTTGATCGCCACGGTCACCAGCATCAACGCGATCAGCAGCAGAACGCCGACGGCCAGCGCGCCGAGCATGTGCTCGGCGCGCCGATCCGTCCTGACGGCAGCCTGGGTGCTGGGGTACTGGGGCGCGGCGGCGGGCACCGCTGCTAGTGGATCGTGATCCAGCTGGAGCCGACGATCGCTTTGGTGGCCTTGTTGCCGCTCGTGACCCACTTGAGGAACTTCAGCGCGGGTCCCTTCGGTACGCCCTTGGTGACCATCCAGAAGTTACGCACGCCACCGTACTGACCGGACTTCGCGTTGCGCAGGTTGCAGGGGATGCCCTGGTAGCCGACGGGGTTGACGCCAGCGGTGTAGGCGAAGGACACGAAGCCGATCGCCTGCTTGTCGCTGGCCACGGCGTTCTGCTCCAGACCGTTGGAAGTCTCCGCGGTCGCGCTTGGGGAGATCTTCAACGTTTCACCCAGGAAGATGTGTTGAAAGGCGTCCTGTGTTCCCGAGGCGCCGTCGCGGTCGAACAGGTCGATCGGTCCGTTGATGCGCGCCCCCGGTACTTCGCTCCAGTCGCGAATGCGTCCGGTGAAGATACCTTCGACGCTTTCCTGTGAAAGGCTGGAGATGGGGTTGGCCCGGTTGGTGATCACGCACACGCCGTCGCGGGCGATCTTCGTGAATATCAAGCCTTTCGGGTCGACGCCTTTGATCGGGTCTCGTGATGAGTCGCCGATGTCGAAGCGCCCGCTCGCCACGCCGCTGATCCCGACGTCGGACTGGCCGCCCTGCACCTGTGGCGCGGGAAGCTTTGGATACGCCCTGTGGTAGGCGGTCGCGAGTTTTTGGGTCAACGGCAGCACGGAGGTGGAACCGCCGATGATCAGACGCTTGGCCATGGCGCCCGCCGGCACGGCGAGCATCAGGGCGAGTATCAGTGAAACGATCAGGGTGCGATGAGCGCGCACGGAAATGCTCCTTTGTTTTCGGCAAGAGTGTCGATCGTCGGTCGGCTTCATGTGTTGTTTTTGTGAACGCCATTGCATTTCCGTTCACGTCGTGTGACGCTCGCCGAGTTGGCGCCCTCGCCCATGGCGGCTTGTGCGTGCCCCCATTCACATCGACATGACAGACGACGACCACACACCGCTTCAGACGCCATCCAGCAACGGCGTGGCCCGCAATGGCGTGGGGACCGTGCGCTCCGGTCTGGCGCATCGACGCAACCCGGTGCTCGTCACC
>DASUPL010000256.1:0-3226 GCA_036281155.1 Solirubrobacteraceae bacterium
CTGCTCTCGAACCTTGCGGCTCCTAAGCTTTGAGGGCGGCGGGAGAGCGGTCCAGGATGGCTGAGAACGACCACGGTGGCCTGTGGGGCGCCCAAGAGCGCGCCCGCGAGGCGCTGGTGCATGCGAGCAAGGTCGGGGAGCGCGCGAAGCGAGCGCTCCCCGCGGCCGCCGCGCGTGAGCGAAGCGCTGCGCGGCACGACCGTCACGCCGAAACGCTGGAGGCGCACGGGGCCAAGCGGGCAGCCGCCGCCGAGCGGCGCGACGCCCAGTTGGACCGCGACGCCGCCGGAGCTGAGCGCGAGCGCTAGTGACCTGAGTCGTTAGTTCGCAGGCATGTGGGGTTTGGCGGCGAACTCCTGCGTCATCGGCGACGATAGGAGGCGGTCATGCCCCGGCGTGTAGAGGTCGTGCTCGGCGACGAGGAGCGGGAGGTCCTTGAGCGCTGGGCCCGGCGACCGACGAGCGCGCAGGCGCTGGCGCTGCGCTGTCGGATCGTCCTGGCCGCGGCCGACGGCGAGTCGAGCAAGGAGATCGCTGCGCGGCTGGGCTGCAGCACTCAGACGGTTGGGCGCTGGCGCGGGCGCTTCGCGCGGCGCGGCGTTGACGGGCTGCATGACGAGCCGCGCCCTGGCAAGCCGCGCTCGATCGGCGACGAGGACGTCGAGCGGGTGATCGTCAAGACGCTCGAGCAGCAGCCGCCCGATGCCACGCACTGGTCGACGCGCTCGATGGCGGCCGCCACGGGACTGAACCAGACCGCGGTCAGCCGCATCTGGCGAGCGTTCGGCCTCAAGCCCCATCAAACCGAGGCGTTCAAGCTCTCACCGGATCCGCAGTTCATCGACAAGGTCCGCGACATCGTCGGGCTCTACCTCAACCCGCCCGACGCCGCCGTGGTCCTGTGCGTCGACGAGGAGACACCAACGCAGTAGGTAACTTCGAGTTTGAGCAGCTGTTCGGGCGTCCGGTGGGAGGAGTCTGCCGTGACGTGTAGTACTCAAGGGACTGATGGCGGGTCGACGGGCGTATGCCGACGAGTACGCGGTGCGGGTCAACCGGGCGGTCGAGTTGTTGGCCTGTCTTTCGCCAGCGGATGCGGTGCGAGCGCTGGAGGCCGAGCATCTGCTCTCAGAGCGTCAAGCGCGTCGGTATGTGAACGCGGCGCTCGCCCAGCCGGACGGGGTGGTGGTGCCGGAGCGCACGGCGGTGTTCACCGTGAGGCTGGCGCCGTCGATGATCGCCGCGTTGCGCGCCAGCGCTCGCGCCCGCGGCGTCACGTTGAGCGCGGTGGTCGCGGAGGCGGTGCGCGGGTATCTCGATCGGGCGGGCGAGCGGCCCGGTGGCCAGGCGCGTTGACGTCGAGTTCGTCGGCGATCGACTCGCGGACGCGCGGTTGGCGCAGGCGTATGCGGTGTTGGCGCCCGAGCGGCGTCGCGTGACTGGCAACGAGCGGAGGGACGATGAGCGAGAGCAGCACAGCCGGAAGGATCTTGCCGGCGGCGGGCCGGTCGGGGAGGGTCGCGGCGATCTATGCGCGGGTGTCCTCCGATCGCCAGCGCCGCGAGCAGACGATCCAGAGCCAGACCGCCGCGTTGCGTGAGCTGGCCGGCGCGCGCGGGCTGCTCCTGGTCGAGGATCTGGTGTTCGAGGACGAGGGATTCTCAGGCGCGAGCCTGCGCCGCCCGGCGCTTGAGCGGTTGCGTGATCGCGCAGTGGAGGGCTGTTTCGAGGTGCTGCTCTGTCACGCACCGGACCGCCTGGCCCGCCGTTACGCCTACCAGGTGCTGCTGCTGGAGGAGCTCCAGCGCGCGGGCGTGGAGGTCATCTTCGCGAAGGAGCCAGAGCGTTCGGGCACGCCCGAGGATGAGCTGATGCGCCAGTTTCAGGGGATGATCGCCGAGTACGAGCGAGCACAGATCGCCGAGCGGTGCCGTCGAGGGAAGCTGCATCGCGCTCGCTCTGGCGCGGTGTCGGTGCTCGCCCGCGCGCCCTATGGCTACCGGTACGTCAAGAAGTCCGAGCACGCTGACGCGTTCTATGAGATCGACGAGTCTGAAGCCCCGGTCGTGCGCGAGATCTTCCGCCGCTACCTCCAGGACGGCGAGTCGATCGGCCGGATCGGACGCTGGCTCTCCGGGCAGGGCGTTCAGACCAGGACCGGCAACACGGGCTGGAACAACGCCACGATCTGGGGGATGCTGCGCAACCCGGCCTACGCCGGGCAGGCCGCCTACGGCAAGACCCACGCGACCGGCGCGACCGTCCGCGAGACCCGCCCGGCCCGCCAGCGCGGGCAACGATCCGCGCGGATCTCCCGCGAGCGGGTGGAACCCGAGCAGTGGAAGCAGATCACGGTCCCCGCGCTGATCACCGCCGAGCAGTTCGCGCTCACACAGGACCGCCTGCAGCGCAACAAGCGAACCTCGCCGCGGAACACCCGCCGCCCGTCGCTGCTGCAAGGGATCCTCGTCTGCCGCGAGTGCGGTTACGCCTACTACCGCTGCTCCACGCGCAGCAAGAACGGCATCCTGCGCGAGTACTACCGCTGTTCGGGCACCGACGGCCACCGCCGTCCCGAAGGACGCGTCTGCGAGAACCGGCCCGTCCGCCTGGCCGAGATCGACGAGCTCGTCTGGACCCGGGTGCTCGGACTGCTCGACGACCCGACACTGATCAAAGCCGAGATCGACCGGCGGCTTCAGACCCTACGCGCCGCGCACCCCGCCACTGGGCGTCGTGACGCGCTCCAGCGCGACCGCACCCGCGCGCAGGACGCCCTGCGTCGACTGCTGGACGGCTACCAGGAACAGCTCGTCACCCTCGAAGAGCTCCGCGCACGCACCCCGGAGCTCCGCAAGCGCGAGGCCGCGTTGCAAGCGCAGCTGAACGCGCTCGACGCCGAGCTGCACGACGCCGAGACCTACCTCAAACTGACCGAGACGCTCGAAGGATTCCGCGCGCGCCTGGGCATCAACGCCGAGAACCTCACCATCGAGCAACGCCAAGAGATCATCCGACTCGTCGTCCGCGAGGTCGTGATCGGCGAGGACGACATCACCATCCGCCACTCGATCCCCGTCCCGACACGCGACCAGCCGCCCGGTCATCTACTGCGTTTGGGTAGTCGAGAAGTCCCAGATCCAGGCGCTGGACCGCTCGGCGCCGATCCTGGCGCTGATGCCCGGGGCGCCCGAGCGCCACACCCACGACTATGTGCGCAACGGCA
>DASUPL010000257.1:0-5277 GCA_036281155.1 Solirubrobacteraceae bacterium
CGTGGAAAGGCCCGCGCGGCGCGCCTGCGTGAGCAGCCCGAACGCGGCGGCGCGCGCGCCGGGCGATATGGCGGCGTCGAGCGCGACGAACAGCTCCACGGGGGCGGGCGCCGCGGGCTGCGTGTCGCCGGCGAGCAGGATCCGCTCGACGCCGGCCGCCCAGCCGATGCCCGCTGTGGGCGGACCGCCGAGCTGCTGCACGAGGCCGTCGTAGCGGCCCCCGCCGCCGACGCCGCTCTGCGCGCCGAGCTCCGCGGATGTGAACTCGAACACGGTGCGCGTGTAGTAGTCGAGGCCGCGCACGAGCGTCGAGTCGACCTCGTAGGCGACGCCCGCGACGTCGAGCAGCTCGCGCACGTGCGCGAAGTGCTCCGTGTCCTCGGCGCTGAGATGGTCGAGCAGCCTGGGCGCGCTCTCCATCACGTGCTTCGTGCCGGGGTGCTCGGAGTCGAACGCGCGCAGCGGGTTCAGCTCGATCCGCTCTCTGATCTCGGGCGCGAGGCTGTGCTCGTTCGCGCGCAGGTGCGCCTGCAGGCGCTCGCGGTAGGCGTGGCGGCTGTCGCTGCTGCCGAGGCTCGACAGGCGCAGGCGCACGGCGGCGACGCCCATCTCGGCGAGCAGCGTGGCGAGCAGCACGATCGACTCGGCGTCCACGGCGGGGTCCTCCGAGCCGAGCGCCTCCGCGCCGACCTGCCAGAACTGGCGGTAGCGCCCGGCCTGCGCGCGCTCGTGGCGGAAGAAGCTCGACAGGTACCACAGCTTGACCGGCTGGCGGCGCTTGTGCATGCCGTGCTCGACGTACGCGCGGCACACGGGCGCGGTGCCCTCGGGGCGCAGCGTGAGCGAGCGCCCGCCGGCGTCGGTGAGCGAGAACATCTCCTTGCTGACGATGTCCGTCGACGCGCCGACGCCGCGCGCGAACAGCTCCGTGGCCTCGAACGTGGGCGTCTCGATGCGCTCATAGCCCGCGCCCTCCAGCAGCGCGCGGGCGCGGCTCTCGAGCGTCGCGCGCTGCGAGGCCTGCTCGCCGAGCACGTCGAACGTGCCGCGCGGCGCTTTGACCTTGGAGGCGGAGCCAGAGCCGCTCAAAGCCGGAGCGCAGGCCCGTCGTCGGGCGCGGCGACGACGCGCGGGACGCGGACGCGCAGCTCGCTGAGGAACGGGTTCGTGTCGCGCTCGCGGCCCAGGGTGGTGACGCCCATGTGGCCGGGGTAGACGACGGTCTCCTGGGGGAAGCTCGTGAGCAGCGTCTCGATCGAGCGCTCGAGCGTGGGCCAGTCCCCGCCGGGCAGGTCGACGCGCCCGACGGAGCCCTGGAAGAGCACGTCGCCGGAGAGCAGCGCGCCGGGGATCGCGTACGTGAGGTGGCCGGGGCTGTGGCCGGGCGTGAAGATCACGCTGATGTCGAGCCCCGCGAGGCTCAGCCGCTCGCCGCCGGCGAGCGTGTGCTCGGCCTCGTAGCTCTCGAACGGGCCGAAGCCGGGCGGCACCCAGCGCATCACGTCGGCGAGGATCGGCCGCTCGATCTCGGGGCAGTACACGGGCGCGCCCGTCGCGCGCGCGATGGGCGCTACCGCGCCGATGTGGTCGAAGTGGGTGTGCGTGAGGAGGATCGCGTCGATCTGCACGCCGAGCGCGTCGATCGCCGCGAGCAGCCGCTCGGCCTCCTCGCCGGGGTCGACGATGACGGCGTGCGTGGCGTGCTCGTCGGCGCGCACGATGTAGCAGTTCTCCTGTATGGGCCCGACGGCGAACGAGCGTACGTCGGGGGCGCTCATCGCGCGGCCGCGCCCCCGCCCTTGGCCTTCCTGCGCTGGCGGCGGTCGTAGACGAACTTGTCGGTGTAGTAGCTGATGACGGTGTACATCGCGATCACGATCGGGAACAGCGCGACGCCGTTGTTGGACTGCTTCAGCACGAACGTGACGACGAGCAGCAGCACGATGCCGGCGAACATCGCCTTGATGAACGCGCCGCGCCACGTGGGCGGCCGGTCGCGTTTGTCGATCAGCCGCTCCCTCCTGGCCTTCGCGGCCTCGCCGGCCTTGCCGCTCTTCTCCGCGACGGTGGGCTTGCGCCCGGTGCGCCCGCGCGACTCGACGACGCCGGCGGCGTTGCCGCGGTGCTTGGTCTGTCGCTTGCGCCTCGTCTGAGCCATCGCCCCTATCAGCCTAATGCGTTCTCGATCAGGTGGCGCGCGGGGTCGAAGCCGGGGATCGGGACGTCCTGGGGGAAGCCGTCGAACGCGGCGGCGGGCGCGAGGCCGACGAGCTCGGCGCTCGCGACGGGGGCGTGCTTGCGGATCGCGCTGACGACCGCGGCGAGCGGGACGTCGAACGGCCGCTCGACGTTCATCGACACCTGCGCGACGCCGCCGGCGAGCTCGACTCCGATGGCGCGCAGGCCGGGGAGCCCCTGCTTGCCGCCCTCGCGGATGTGGGCGGCGATGACGCGCGCGTCGGCGAGCGTCGCGGGGGCGGCGAGCTGGACGTTGAACGCGACGAGCGGCGGGCGCGCGGCGAGCAGCGTGGCACCGGCGGTGGGGTGCATCCGCGGCGGGCCGAAGTCGGGCGCGAGCGGCCCTAGCTGTGCGTGCGGCGCGGCCATGCGCTCGGCGAGGCCGAGCACACCGCCGCGGCGCAGGTCGGCGCGCGTGCGGGCCTCGGCGGGATCCTCGCCAGAGAGCTCGCCGTAGAGGAACACGGGCACTTCGAGCTCGCTGGCGATCCTGTCGGCCACGACGAGCGCCTCGGCGCAGGCGGCGCCGCGCGCGTCGGGGTCTATATAGACGAGCGGGACAACGTCGACCGCACCGACGTGCGGGTGCTGGCCGATCTGTGCGGCCGCTCCGCCGGCGCGGCTCATCACGTCGATGTGCGCGATCGCGGCGGCGATGCCTCCGAGCAGCGCGTCGGCGAGGGTGCCGGGGCGCCCGGCGAGCGTGAAGACGGAGCGGTGGTGGTCGGCGTCGGAGTGCGTGTCGAGCAGGTGGGCGGGGAGCCGCGCGGCGTCGGGCGCGGCATTGGACGCGGCGCCGCGCGGGCCGCCGGCGAACGCGGCGCCGATCGCGGCGACCGTCTGGGCATCGCGGCCCTCGGACACGTTGGGGATCCCGAGTAGCGGTGGGGCGGTCATCGCGCCTCCAGGCTAACCGGCGGCTACACTCCTGCGTCATCCGGGCCGGAGTAGCTCAGCTGGTTAGAGCAGCGGAATCATAATCCGCGTGTCGGGGGTTCGAGTCCCTCCTCCGGCATTGCTGCAAAAGCCCTGCAAACCAGCGGATTCATGGATTCCGCCACCGTGGGGCGATAGAGGCGGTAGAGGCCTTGGTGGTCGCCATCCCTCCCGGCGGTCAACGACATCTACGACCTGCCTGCCGAGCAGGCCCTACCGGCTCTCAGAGCGGCGCAGGCCTGCGCCTGGCTACGGGAGGGCCGAGCGTAGTCGTAGAGCGGGCGGGGTCCTTTCCGCGGACGGGCGCTTCCTGGTGGCCTGCTCGCCTTCCTCCCTCACCCGCTCCACGAGTGCCTCTGACCTGACGGACCCGCTAGAGGCCTACCGCGAGGGCCTAGCCCTAGCCCGCCGAGCAGGCATGAACTGGTTCCAGGCCGAGCCTGCCGCCTGCGAGGCCGCGCTGAAAGTCGCGCCTTCCGCAGCAGAGCGCTCCGACTGGGCCTGCGTCCTCTACGACACCCGCACTGCCTGGATGCGCGCCTACGAGCGCAGGCCTCTCGATTACTCCTTGTAACCGAAATGACTCCCTTGGACGCGGGGTATTGCGTGTCGTAAGGCCGATCGTCTAGTCTTCCGGCGCAACAGGGTGGGTGGCATCATTCCAACAGGCGGTTTCGCATACAAAGTTGTCCGTAGCCGCTCGGCGGCGTTTCGTAACCCAGACGAGCGAGTCGCGGAGCGATGACGGACGAGGGCAAACCGAGCGTAGTTCGGCCGCTTCCGTCGTGGGTGCCGGCTGGGTGGTACCCGGACCCACTCGGCCAAGGGGAGGCGCGTTACTGGGACGGTAAGCGCTGGACACTGGAATACCGCGACGATCCTCCGCCGCAGCCAGTACCAACCTCTCCGTCCGAGATACCCGCATCCCCGCCCCCAACGGACGCTCCCGCAACGGTAAGCGGCGCGACGTCCTCAGAGGTCAAGACGCACCCGAGCGCCATGGACCGCTGGAAAGAAATCCCGATGGCCGCACGGATCATCGTTGGCGCCGTCGTGGTCATTGTCATCCTCGCGATCGCAGGGAGTGGCGGCAAAAAGTCAAGCAGCACCACGACTCTCACGCAGGCCGTCGCCGCCACGCCTCCGCCGGTGGCGCTGAAGTTGGCAACTGGCGACTACTCAGTCACGGCTTCGCATACGACGCTTCATGGGACTGTCTCTGCCGGGGCCGAAGTCCAGGTTGGGGAAGATGGCGTTGTGGTCCACGGGACCCACTGGAGCAAGACGGTTCCCTTGGAAATTGGGTCGAATGCCGAGGAAGTAACCGCGAATCTGGCGGGGCACGAAACCACTACCAAGACCATAACCGTGGTCCGCCATCACACTCAGGCCGAACTAGAAGCAAAAGCTCAAGCCAGAAGAGAAAGGGAACAACGCGAAAGAGAAGCGCAAGAACGAAGAGAACGCAAAGAACGAGAACAGAATGAAATCGAAGAAGCCAGTCTGGCTCAGCAGAATGCATTGCACTCTGCTGAAAAATATCTCGAATACACCGCGTTTTCACAGGCGGGGCTGATCGAGCAGCTCTCCTCCGAAGCGGGTGAGAAATACCCGGAACAGGACGCTGTCTGGGCTGTGGAACACCTAAGTGGTGTGAACTGGGATGATCAGGCCGCAAAATCGGCCAAGAAATATCTCGAATACACCTCCTTCTCATGCCAGGGGCTGATCGAACAGCTCTCCTCCGAAGCGGGTGAGAAATTCACCTTGGCGCAAGCGGAATACGGCGCCCGTCAAGTCGGCTTGTGCTGAAAGTACATCGAAGAATGACGACGCGGTTCTGCCGCGCTAATGCACACAAAGGCGAGGGGCCAGGACAACAGTGGCGCTGATTTCAAAAAAGACGCCGGAGCAACGCGCCATCGAGGCGGGCATCAAAGAGCAGGAGCGCGAAGCGGCGGAACAGCAGCGCGAAAAGGCTCAGGCCGAGCAGCAGGTACGCGAACGGGAACAGCGCCGCGAGCAGGTCCGACAGGCGTTCTTTGCGACGCCTGCTGGCAGAGCACGACTCGCGTTCGAGCACGGCGATCACGTCTTTCAATA
>DASUPL010000258.1:0-36868 GCA_036281155.1 Solirubrobacteraceae bacterium
CCGGCGACGCTGAACACGGCTGAACACCTCAACTATGAGGGCACCAACACGGCCGTGCCGCCCGCGCCGGACGCGCCGAACGGGATCTTCCACACGTTCCACTACGGCGCCGACACGGCGATCTGGAACGCGTCTCAGGCGAACGGCGGACCGGTCGTGCCCGTGAACGGGGCGGTCCAGAAGATCAGCCTCGAGGGCTGCGCCGAACCGGCGGTCGGCGGCCCCAGGCCGCTGACGGAGATCCACTTCCAGGATCTGACTCCGCTGCCGGGCGGCGGGATGAGGATCAACCTCAGCTCGCAGGCCTACCAGATACCCGTGTGCGAACCGGGCGGGGCGAGCGGCTCGACGGTGAGCTCCTACGAACCGTCGGGCCTGTGCGTCAGTCAGGGCGACTACGTGGACTTCAACGACGAGGGCGGCTACGTCCCGAACATCTACCGCGCGGGCGTCCCCTACAGGGTCCTGGGCGCGGTGCCCGGCTCGACGGTGCACACGTTCATGCGCGACAAAGGCACGAACAACGGCACCGTGATCTCTCCGAGCGACCGTAGCGCCAACGACGGGTTCGCGGCCACGCGCGACGCGGAACTGATGATGCAGGTCACCATCGCGACGGGGGCCGACGCGACCCACATCTGCGGTGGAACGGCGGGGCTGCCTCCGGCGCTGCCGCCGATCAGGGTCGGCCCGCAGACCGACGGCGTCAATCGCCAGCGCATCGTGGCGGTCGCGATCTACTGCAGGCTGCTACCGGAATGCAAAGGCACGGCAATGCTGACGCTCGCGGGCAAGGCGAAGGCTGGGCGCGCGGCGGGCAAGGCGGTCGTCGGCCGCAGCAACTTCAGTCTCCCCGGCAACAAGACCTCGCACCTGCCGATCCGCATCTCGCCGAGCCTGCTCGCGCTGCTGCGCAAGCGCCACAGCGCATCCGCGACGCTGACGGCGGTCGTGAACGGCAAGACGATCGTGCAGACGATCACCGTGAAGATCTACTAGAAGGTATGCGCTGGACACGCTGGGAGAGGCGGCATCTCGATATAGCCGGCATATCGTCGTAGAGTCCCGTCTCAAGCACTGCGTAGCGTTCTCTGTGTGGACCTGACCCGAGACCTCACAAGGCATCCTCGCACCCGTTTACCAAGGGCAGCCGGCGCTAAAATTGAATGTATGACCGCCAAGGAGAGGCTGCTGGAGCAAGCGCCTACTTGGAGTGAGGAGCAGGCTCAACGCGCGCTGCTGGCGGTTGAGACCGAGCCTGAGTCGACCGTTGACGCTTGGGGAGATCTCAGTGGGATGACCGATGTGGCTGCCGCGGAGACCACACAACGCCTCGAAGACGAGGAGCGCGCCGCGGGACACGAGCCGTGGCGACGCTGAGCCCCTCGCGAGGCGAGGTCCCGGCCCGTAAAGCGTTGCTCACCGAGCGGATCACCAAGTTGGGACCCGAGCGTATGGATGAAGTTTGCCGTGCTCTGGGCTCAGCGACGCATTGTTGAGCGCGTACCGAAGCCAACCCCGCCGCTACCCTTCTGCGCGTGAACGTCATCCAGACTCGGCTCAGCGGCCTCGTGGTGATCGAGCCGGCGATCCACGGCGACGAGCGCGGCTTTTTCATCGAGACCTACAAACGCCAGTGGCACGAGCGGGTGGGGATCCCGTCTGAGCAGTCGTTCGTGCAGGACAACCACTCGCGCTCCACGCGCGGGGTCGTGCGCGGCCTGCACCTCCAGATCGGCGACGGCGTGGCGAAGCTGGTGCGCTGCGCGCGCGGGCGCATCCTCGACGTGGCCGTCGACCTGCGCCGCGGCTCCCCCACATACGGGCAGTGGGAGGGGGTGGAGCTGGACGACGAGAACCTGCGCGCGCTGTATGTGCCGGTGGGCTTCGCGCACGGCTTCTGCGCGCTCAGCGAGGTGGCGGACGTGCTGTACAAGCAGAGCACCAGCTATGACCCCGCGGTTGAACGGGCGATCGCGTGGAACGACCCGGACATCGCGATCGATTGGTCGCTGCCGGCGAGCGAGCTGAAGGTGTCAGAGCGCGACGCGGCCGCTCCACGCCTTGGGGAGATCGCATCCGAACTGCCGTTCGAGTGGCATCCTTGACGACGATGCAAGCCCGTCTCGAGCGCCTGCGCGAGCGCACCAACGGCTACACCGTCACGCCCGCGCAGTACATCCGCTTCGCCTACGCGGGGCTGGGGGCGCTCACGCTGATCGTGCTCAGCGGCGCGGCCGTGCGGCTGACCGGGTCGGGCCTTGGCTGCCCGACGTGGCCGAAGTGCTACGGCAACGTGTATCCGCCGCTGGACACCCACGCGGTGATCGAGTTCTCGAACAGGATGATCACGCTCCCGGTGTCGATCGCCGCGGCCGCGGCCTGGCTCGCGGCGCTGCGCCGGCGCCCCTACCGGCGCGATCTCGTTCGGCTCGGAGCGCTGCTGCCGCTGGGAGTGCTCGGCCAGGCGGTGCTGGGCGGCCTCACGGTCAAAGGCGAGCTCGACTACGGCTGGGTGATGGGCCACTTCGCGCTGTCGATGCTGATCGTGCTCGCCGCTGTGCTGCTCGTGTGGCGCGCCTCGCACGAGCCCGGCGGGGAGGCCGAGGACAGCGACGCGTCTGACACGGTCCAAGCCGAGCCGCGCCCTGAGGGCGACCGTACGCTCGTGCTGTGGCTGCGGGGCCTCGTGGCGCTGGGAGCGCTGACGATCTTCGCCGGGACGGCCGCCACCGCCGCGGGCCCGCACGCGGGCGGCTCCCCGGAGCAGAAGATCAACCGACTGAGCTTCGACGGGCGCGGCACGATGGACTTCGTGATCCACCGCCACGCGGAGATCGCGCTCGTGTTCAGCCTCCTGTCGGTGGCGGCGTGGTGGCTGGCCCGTCGTCGCAAAGCGCCTCAGAGGGTGCAGCGGCCGCTGAGGGTGCTGTGCGCGCTGCTGGCGCTGCAGGGCGTCGTGGGGCTCGACCAGTACGAGACGCACCTGCCCACGCAGCTCGTGTGGGTGCATGTGGGATTGGCCTGTGGGGCCTGGATCGCGGTCCTGTGGGCGGCATGCGCGACGGGCTCTCCGCTGCCCAGCAGAGCCAAAAAGCACTCCGAACTGGCGCCCGAGAGGCCGTCCAGAACGGTCGCGCAGGCGGAGTTCCCCAAAAATTAGGGCCCCTTCGATGGCCCTCGACGCAAAATTTTCCTCTCGCCGTCCACACAAGCGGTTAGCCTGCGGGCAGCAACGACACTCGAGAAGGGAGTGGCATGACCAAGAACGAGCTAGCCGAGCAGGTCGCAGAGCGCACTGGACTGGCCGCCAGCCAGGCACGGCAGGTAGTTGAGGCGGCGATCGAGGTGGTCTCCGACGAGCTGTCCGCCGGGGGTGAGGTCGCGCTTGCAGGCTTCGGCAAGTTCAGCGTCAGCCACCGGGCTGCTCGCGAGGGGCGCAACCCCTCAACGGGCGAGACGATCAAAATCGCCGCCTCCAAGGCGGCGAAGTTCTCGGCCGCGAGCGCGCTGAAGAAGCGTTTGAACGGCTGACCTGAGCCTGCGTGTGACCACGGTGTCACCGGCCCGAGGGGGCCGGTGACAGCCGGCGGGCAAATCCTTACAACGCGGTAACCCCCTGTTTAGGGACGGGGTTCAGTCTTGAAGACGGAACCTTCCTCCCTCGACAGTCGGGTGGTACCGCATGAGACGAGCAGACCCCAGGCCCCCAGTCCCGGAACAGCGTCGTCGCTACGGCTCGCTGGCCAGCTTCTACACCGCCGATTCGCGTCGCATCCACTCGCGCGAGCTCGACGTCGGCCTGTGGTGGCGCGAGGAGCCGCACGATCCGCTGCACAGGGCGGCGTGGATCAAGGACACCGGAGAGCTGTATCTGGTGCGCCTCGGCCCCGAGGCCGATGGCGGCGGGCGCGTGGAGGTGCTCGCCACGGTCGCCGAGCGCGAGCGCATGGAAGCTCTGCTGCAGGGCTGGCGCGAGCGCTGCGGCGAGCCGCGCTCGCTCTCGTGGCTGCGCCGGCGCGTCGCCCGTGGCTCAGCCGCCGCGCGGGCGCGGATGACGCGTCAGCCGGTCCTCTACGCGCCTGGACATTTGGCCTAGCAGCGTGACGTTTCCCCTGGAGCGTTGTCTCAGTCGTGTACCCACTACACGGCCGGCCCAAAGGTTGGGTGGCCGAGGAGGTCCCACGATGAAAAGAATGCTTCTCACGACGACCATGACCGCGATGCTCGCCATAGCGGCGCCGGGCGTGGCTTCGGCCCATCGTCACGGCGAGCGCCACCATCGCGGACACCACGCGAAGGCCCATCGCCATCATCATCACCACCACGCCTCGCCCGCGAAGGTGCGCATCTTCGGAACCCCGCCCGCGCCGATCTCCACGCCGCCCGCGGCGCCACGGAGCGCGACCGGCGAAACGGCCGGCACCGTAGCCTCGTTCACGAACGGTGTGCTGACGATCACGCTGAAAGACGGCACCACGGTAAGCGGCAAGGTCACCGACCAGACCCGGCTCCACTGCCAGTCAGCGACTTCGCCGCCCGCCCACGAGGACGGGGAGCACCATGGCGATCGCTCTCACGGCGAGGATGGAGACTCCGCTGGCAGGGACGGGCGAGACGACATCTCTCACGAGCATGACGGTCGCGGCGATGACGGCGAGCCGAGCTGCACGACCGCGGCGCTCGTAGCGGGCACGGTCGTGCGCGGGGCGAAGCTGCGCGTGACAGCCGCGGGCGCTATCTGGGACTGCGTCGCGCTGATCGTGTGACGCGGAGGAACGCTGTGTGGACGCGGCGGGTCAGAGGATCGACCTTCCGCGTCCGCGGGGCTTTTCGTCCAGGGCACGGAAGGAACCCGCCTCGAAGCGGTCATAATTGGCTATGAGTCCGAACGTCTCTTTTCGCCTGCTCGCGACCCAGTCCGACCGACGGCTGCTGGAGTTGGTCGGTAACGGCCACGAGCGCGCGTTTGAGGCGCTCGTGCGGCGCTACCGCGGCGAGCTGCTGCGCTACTGCCGGCGCCTGGGCCTGTCGGACTCGCGCGCCGAGGATGCGCTCCAGCACGCGCTCTTGCAGGCTTGGCTGGCGATCGAGCGGGGCGTAGAGGTCCGTCAGCTGCGCCCGTGGCTGTACCGGATCGTGCACAACACGGCCCTCAACCACGTGCGTCGGCTCCCCGAAGACAGCCCGCTGGCGGAGGTTGCGAGCGTCGAGTCCTCGATCGGCGCGGCGGGCGAGTTGGAGCGCGCGATGGCGGTGCGCGACACGCTCACCGATGTGGCGGCGCTGCCGCCGATGCAGCGCGAGGCGATCCTCCTGAGCGCCGTGGACGGACGCTCCCACGAAGAGGTCGCCAGTGTGCTCGGTATCACCGACGGCGCGGTCCGCGGGCTGCTGTACCGCGCGAGGGCGAGCCTGCGCACCGCGGCGGCGGCGCTGACCCCGCAGCCGCTGATCGGATGGCTCTACGGCAACGCCGCGCGGGTCGCGCCGAGCGCGGAAAGGCTGGCGGAGATATCCGCGCAGGGCGGAGCGGGCGCGAGCGCGGGCGGCTTCGCGTTCAGAGGCGTGGCCGTGGCGCTCACCGCGGCGATGCTCGCGGGCGGCGTCGCGGTAGCGCCGCTACACAAGCACTCCACGCATCCCGTCAAGACTCCCTCGCACAGCAAGACCCTCGCACTGGCCGGCGCCGGCACGTCGCGCACTTCGACTCGCACGGTTGATGGCGGGCGGGCGCTGTCGCGCCTGACCCCCACGTCGGTGACCAGGAGGCACGGCGGGAGCCACCACGAGCTCGACAAGCGCTCACATGGGCGCCGCCACGATGGACAGGCTCCCCGCGAGGACGCGCTAGTCGAGCAAGAGGGTTCCACCCTGCCCGCGAGCGGAGAGCTGCGTGGCGATGGCTCCTCTGGCAAGAGGGCTTCTGGTCGCACCCCCACGACAGAGCCCGAGCGCTCAGGCGATCACACGCGCGATGGTGGCCGCGATGGCGGCAGACACGCTGGGTCCGGTGCGCCTGACACCCCAGGCGCACCGGCACCTCAGCCCATGTCCTCTTCCGGCGATGGCTCACGAGGCACAGACGACAACCTCGCCAGCGCCGCCAGCTCAGGAAGCGGCGACTCGTCAGGCTCAGGCTCGAGCAGATCCTCCGATGACCGCGGATCGAGCGACAGCTACGCAATATCCGCAGACACAGAGGGCAGGGACTGAGGGTCGAGAGTCAAGCGAGACGCGGACGCAGGAAGCGTGGCGTGCTTCGCACGCGAGCGACCGAGGACAAAGTCTCGCGCCGGCTATCGGCCCTCAGCCGCAGCCGGTGTTGTTGCCGCAGGATGAACACGTGTAGCAAGAGCCCGTTCGCTGCATCATCCCCCCGCACTGGCTGCACGCGGGACCAAGGTCCAGGCCCTGCAGTCGCGCTGGGACGACGGGCGGGGTTTCGGTGAAGGACGCTGCCGCGGGGCTGCTCTCACCGCTCATCGAGGCATGGGGTCCGTCCTCCGCGTCGGCGGTGGGACCGGCGGTGTCGGACACGCTCACAGCGAGCGTCGCGTCCTGTGCGGCTTTGCGTGCGCGCACCTCCTTCGTGAGGATGCCGAGTTCCTCCTGGGCGTCCGTGTCGAGGAAGCGCGAGGCGAGCCAGCGCATGATGTAGTCGGGCATCGACTTGGCGAACGGGATCTCGGGGTTGCCGGTGATCCCCTCGGGCTCGAAGCGCATGTAGCTGAACTTCTGTACGAGCGTTTCCAGTGGCACGCCGTACTGCAGCGCGATGGAGATGGCGGTCGCGAACGAGTTCATCATGCCCCTGAGCGTGGAGCCCTCCTTGCCGATGTCGGTGAGGAAGATCTCCCCGACACTGCCGTCCTCATACATGCCCGCGGTGATGTAGCCCTCGTGCCCGGCGATCGAGAACTTGTGCGTGATCGACTGGCGCGTGCGCGGCATCCGCTTGCGCCGAGGGCCGACATCGGCGAGTGCCTTGCTGACGGCCTTCTCGATGAGCGCATCGACATCGGCAGGCGCGGGCGCGTCCTTCTGGGCGTCCGTGCGCAGTGCCTGTGCGGTCTTGGACCCGTCGCGGTAGATCGCGAGCGCCTTGATGCCGAGGCGCCATGCCTGGGTGTAGGCGTCGGAGATGTCCTCGACGGTGCTGTCCTGGGGCATGTTGACGGTCTTGGAGATCGCGCCGGAGATGAACGGCTGGACGGCGCCCATCATCTTCAGGTGGCCCATGTGTGAGATCGCGCGCTCGCCGACGGCGACGTCGAACACGGGCAGGTGCTCGTCGCTGAGGCCGGGCGCGCCGAGGATCGTGCCGTGCTCGGCGAGGTGCGCCTCGATCTGCTCGATCTGCTGCTCGGAGTAGCCGAGCGTCGCCAGCGCGAGCGGCACGGTGCGGTTGACGATCGTCATCTGCCCGCCGCCGACCAGCTCCTTGAACTTCACGAGCGAGAAGTCCGGCTCCACGCCGGTGGTGTCGCAGTCCATCAGGAACGAGATCGTGCCGGTGGGCGCGAGCACGGTGGCCTGCGCGTTGCGGTAGCCCATCTGCTCGCCGAACTGCACCGCCTCGTCCCACGAGCGCCGCGCGGCGGCCAGCAGCTCCTCGTCGAGGCAGACGCTGTCCGGAACCGCATAGGAGGCGTCGCGGTGCATCCGCATCACGCCGACGTGCGCGTCGCGGTTCTCCTCGTAGTGCTCGTAGGGGCCGAGCACGCCGGCGACCTCGGCCGAGCGGCGGTAGGCGCGGCCGGTCATCAGCGCGGTGATGGCGGCGGCGGTGCCGCGTCCGTGGTCGGAGTCATACGGCATGCCGTTGCTCATCAGGTACGCGCCGAGGTTGGCGTAGCCGAGCCCGAGCTGGCGGAACGCGCGCGCGTTGACGCCGATCTCGTCGGTGGGGTAGCTGGAGGGCCCGACGACGATCTCCTGCGCGAGCAGCATGACGTCGACGACGTGCTCGAAGGAGTCGACGTCAAGCGTGCCGTCGGGGCGGCGGAACTTCATCAGGTTGATCGACGCGAGGTTGCACGCGGAGTTGTCCACGTGCATGTACTCGCTGCAGGGGTTCGACGCGTTGATGCGCCCGCTGTTGGGCGAGGTGTGCCAGTGGTTGATCGTGGTGTCGTACTGCACGCCGGGGTCCGCGCAGCGCCATGCCGCCTCGGCGATCTCGCGCATCAGCTCGCGCGCCGGGATCGGCTCGCCGATCGGCTGGCCGGTGGCGCGGGAGGTCAAATGCCACTCGCCGTCCGCCTCGACGGCGCGCATGAACTCGTCGGTGACACGCACGGAGTTGTTGGCGTTCTGGTACTGGATCGACTTGAAGCCGTCGCCGTCAATGGACATGTCGAAGCCCGCGTCGCGCAGCGCGGCGGCCTTGTCCTCCTCCTTGGCCTTGCACCAGATGAACTCGCGGATGTCGGGGTGGTCGACGTCGAGCACGACCATCTTCGCCGCACGACGGGTCTTGCCGCCAGACTTGATCGTGCCGGCCCATGAGTCGGCGCCGCGCATGAACGATACGGGGCCGGAGGCGGTGCCGCCCTTGGCGAGCGGCTCCATCGAGCCGCGGATGTTCGACAGGTTGATGCCCGAGCCGGAGCCGCCGCGGAAGATCATGCCCTCCTTGGTGTTCCAGTCGAGGATCGACTCCATCGTGTCCTCGACGCTGAGGATGAAGCACGCGCTGCACTGCGGGCTCTCCTCGAAGCCGACGTTGAACCACACGGGCGAGTTGAATGCGGCCATCTGGTGCAGCAGGATGTGCGTGAGCTCGTGGTTGAACGCGCGCGCGTCGTCTTCGCTGGCGAAGTAGCCGCCCGCGCGTCCCCAGCCGGTGATCGTGCCGGCGACGCGGCTGATCATCTGCTTGACGGAGTGCTCGCGCTCGGGCGAGCCAAGCTGTCCGCGGAAGTACTTCTGCGCGACGATGTTCGTCGCGTTCTGCGACCAGCTCTTGGGGAACGAGACGCCCTCCTGCTCGAACGCGACGCGGTCGCCGTGACCGATGCGCGCGTCGCGCAGCTCCCACTCGACGGTTTCGAACGGATGCACGCCGGGCTTGGTGAAGAACCGTCTGATGGACAGCGCCTGATCGGGCGTCGTGTCCTGGGAAATCGTGGGGTTCGTGACTGGGTTCATCGACCTTCCTCCTCTGCTGCGCCAGCGTGGGGACGCTCACTAGAAAGCTGTTCGTAGGGTCGACAATGCTCCCGCGCTGATCGGACGGAAGCGGTGCGCTGGACACCCTTCCCACCACCACTCATTTTAGGGGGTGCGAGGGCCATTTCGGGCCTATCGCCCGAGTCGAGCCCAGTCGCTGAATTCGGCCCACGTGGCCGATGCGCGGAAGCCGGCCTCGGCGAGTGTGTGGCGCAGCGACAGCGTCCAGCGCGGCTCGAACGCCTGCAGCCTGGCGGCGCCCCAGATGGCGCAGGCGAGGGCAAGCAGCGCGGCGAGCGCGGCGGCAAGCAGGGCGGGCGTGGAGACCTCGCTCGAGCCCTTGCCTGAGCCGGCCGCGGGTTTGGCTGTGCCCACTCGCACGCCGCCGGCGGGTGTGGTGGTGACGGCGGGTGGCGGTGTGGCGGGGATGGTGCTCGTCTGCGGCACGGTGGCTTTGGAGGTTGGCGCGACGGTCGTCCCTGCGGGGGCCACGGCGGTGCCGCCGGTGGTCGGCTGCACCCGCGCCGAGGCGGGCACGGGGAATTTGGGTGCGGTGTAGGTCTGGCGTGCGGCGAGCGCGGCGCTGGGTGTGACGAGAGCGCTGAGCATCGCGGCGGCGAGCATGCGGTCGAGGTACCTACGCGGGAGGGTCATGGTCTCGTCAATGCTAATGGCCGCGCTGGGCGTGGACGACGCCTACGCGAGGTCGGCGAGCGCGGCGAGCGCTCCGGCTAGCACCCGCTCGGGCGGCTGTGTGGCGTCGATCGCGTGGATTCGCTCAGGCTCGGTGCGCGCGAGCTGGTCGTAGGCGGCGGCGATGGTGGCGAAGAACTGCTCGCCTTCACGCTCCAGCCGGTCGGGCTCGAGCGCGCGTGTGTGCTGGCGTGAGCGTCCGACGGCGGGGGGGATACGCAGCAGCAGCGTGCGGTCGGGCGTGAGCGGGCCGGTGGCGAAGCGGTTGATCGCGCGCACGTCGTCCACGCCGAGCGAGCGACCCGCGCCCTGGTAGGCGAGCGAGGAGTCGACGAACCTGTCGAGCAGCACGATCGCGCCTTCGCTGAGCAGCGGCAGCAGTCGCTCCTCGACGAGCTGCGCGCGCGCGGCAGCGTACAGCAGCGCCTCCGCCCTGGGGCTTACGGACAGCACGGGGTCCTTGACGAGCGCGCGGATCCGCTCGGAGACCTCCACGCCTCCCGGCTCGCGCAGCAGATCCACGCGCAGTCCGCGCGCGGCGAGCGCGTCGCGCAGACCCTCCGCGAGCGTGGACTTCCCCGCGCCGTCGAGTCCCTCGATCGTGATGAGCGTGCCGCGTGCCACGGGCGCACCGTACAAGGCTTGTCGACAGCACGCGACTAGCTTCGCCCGAAATATACAACGTAACATACTGTATGATTTGTTGAATGCTTCAGGGGCGTCCTCTCTACGACACTACTGCTGACACGAGATACAATGTCCCGCCTGCTGAGTGGGATGTGATTGTGCGCTCGCTAGATCGCGGCAACAACACCCTGGTATATGGGGCTCGGGGTATCGGCAAGACGACGTTGCTGCGTCAGTTGCAGCTGACGTTGCGCAGTCGAGGTGCGCGTGTCGTGTTTGTCGACGTGGCCGCAGTAGCGGAGCCACTCGAGCTCGCAGTTCGCGTGCGCGACGCCTTGAAGGGCGGACTTGGTATCCCACAGGACAGCCTGGGATCGGTGACGCGCGCACAACAGGTAGCCGGAGATCCATACCTGGCGCGCGGCGGTGCACCCCGGCTGCTCCATGACATGCTGACCAGTCTTGGCGAAGACGTCGAGCCCACTACTGTGCTGCTCGATGCCTCGGCTTCAGCGCACGCGATCTACGGAATCTTCGGCCGGATGCGTGACACGATCTGGCAGCTTCCGCACTCCTGGCTCGTGGCACTCGACGACAGCGATCGTGCTACGGCGCTCAAGCCTCCAGCGGACGCGTTCTTCGATGCGGTCATCGCGCTCGAGCCGCTCTCGATCGAACGGCTACTGCTGATTCTGCACAAGCGCACCGATGAGCTGTCTTCAGAGGTGTTGTCACGGATCGCCGCCGATGCACGAGGCAACCCACGCGCAGCGATCCGTGCGGCGAACGATACGCTCGTTCATGGCGTTGATCCGACCGGGGGGCTCTCTGCGCGCGCTCATCTGCTCGATGCGGCCGCTCGGCTTGGTCGTCCTCAGGGCATGGTGATGGCAGAGCTGCTCGACATTGGCCAAGCCAGTCCGTCTGATGTGGCGCTGCTCGAGCGACTGGGGATCAAACGAGCCCGTGTGAGCACGCTGTTGCAGCAGCTGCACGACGCTGGGCTCGTCGAGTCAGCGGTGGAGCGCTCGAATGGACCTGGTCGGCCTCGGACGATCTACCGGCCGGCGTTGCGTGGGACGCCATGAGTGCGGAGCAAATCTCTCTGATTGGTGAAAGGGCGATCTTCCGGCCCCGCAGTCGGCTGTGGGAGTTCCACGACCTGCACGTGCCCTTCGATGAGCTGGCCCGCAGTGCTGTCTACGAGCGGCGAGCGATAACTCGTCTTACCGAGGGAATGTGTGTTGCCGTGATCGGGCCGAGCGGCGCCGGAAAGTCGAGCGTGATCTCGTGGCTCTGCTACCAGCTGCCGCCTAGTCACTTTGCGCTACGTATCCCAATCACCGCCGTCAACGATCCAGGGAACGTGGGCGAGATCGCGCGCCTCACGCTGTCGATCACGCTCGATGAGATCGTGCTCGACGCGCTGGGCGAGGATGAGCTGAGGAGGGCGCGTGCGCAATCCACCACGACAGTGCGTATGCCGACGGGAGTGAGTGCGAAGCTCGGTGGAGGAGTGATCCCTGGCGAGGTGAGCGTCAATGTGGCGTCCCTCAGCGAGGAGTTCACCCAGAACCGCCTCGAGGGGGACTATCTGCTTGCTCTGAACGGCCGCCTTGTGCCGGTGCTCGCCGAGGCGGGCGTAACGCCTGTGTTCGTCTTCGAGGACACAGAGGCGACGGTCGGAGGCGCGGATGATCGTGAGCGCGCGGAGGCTTTCTTTGCGGGACCGCTGAGCGCGTTTGTCGAGCACGTCGGGGCACCGACACTTGTCGCCGTGCAAACACATTTGATCGAGGGGTCCCGCGCGTTTGGTCGACTGGCACCAGCGCTCGAGCGTCTCACCATCCCGGTGCTCGCCGAGCTCGCCCGGCCGGTCGTGGATGCGATCCTCGCACGTCGCCTAATGCTCGCCGATCTAAACGGTCAAATAACAGGCATCGTCGAAAGCGCGGCCCTCGACGAACTGGCCGAGTTTTACCGACAGTCCAGCGGTGACTTGCGACGAGTGCTTGCCGCTGCGCACGAGGCCGCCGAACACGCGGCGGCTGAGGGAGCCGAGCTGATTTCGCTGCCCCACGTCCGCTTTGGTATCGCGCAATGGCTGTGACGGACGATCTGCCCGGTATCGACGCGCACCCGCACGCGCGGGCGGTGCTCGGACCGGTGCTGCAAGGAGCTGTGGGCCCGTCGCACGCGTACCTGTTCCACGGGCCCGCGGGGACGGGCAAGCGGGCGGTGGCGCGGGCGTTCGCGGCGGCGCTGTTGGCGGACGGCGCACGCACGCCGGCGACGGTGGCGGAACGGGTGGCGCGCGACAGCCATCCGGACCTGACGTGGGTGACGCCGTCGGGCGCGGCGGAGATGCTCGTGGCGGACATCGAGGAGCCGGTCGTCGCGGCGGCGACGCGCACGCCGTTCGAGTCGGCGCGGCGCGTGTTCGTGATCGAGTCGGCGGACGCGATGAACGACCAGGCGGCGAACCGCATGTTGAAGACGCTCGAGGAGCCGCCCGCGTTCGCGCATCTGCTGCTGCTGACGGACCGCCGCGAGGACGTGCTCGCGACGATCTCCTCGCGCTGTCAGCTCGTGCGCTTCGACCCGCTGCCGTGGACGCGCATCGCGCAGGGCCTCGACGGTGGCGCGGACGGTCCGCGCGCGCGGGCGTGCGCGCGGCTGGCGCTGGGCGACGCGGGCCGCGCGGCGAGGCTCGCGAGCGAGGAGGGCGCGGCGCTCCGAGCGCGCGCGCAGGAGTTCGTGCGCGCGACGCTCGCTGGCACGACAGGGGAGCGCCCGTGGATCGGGTTGTTGGAGCTGGCGAAGGCTGCGGGCGCCCAGGCCGGCGAGCTCGCTCAGGAGCGCCTGGCGGCGGAGCTGGAGATGGTGCCGAGCAAGGAACGCAAAAAATATGAACGAGAAGGACTCGATGCACGCCGGCGCGGCGAGCGGCGGGCGCGCACGCGCACGCTCGACCTGGCGCTCGGGTTGGCGGAGCTGTGGCTGCGCGACGCGCTGTGCGTGAGCGAGGGGGCGGGCGAGCTGGTGTACGCGGTGGACCGCCGCGCGGAGCTCGAGCAGGACGCGCAGGGACGCGAGCCGGCGCGGCTACGGGAGGGGATCGAGCTGGTGGGCGAGACGCGGCTGAGCCTCGCGCTGAACGTGTCGGAGGAGCTCGCCCTGGAGGCACTGGCCTACCGCTTGGAATCTCTGCTGGCCGCCTGAGACGACCGATGGACGGGCCTCCGCCGTCTCAGGCGATGGGACCCAAATTCGGCTCGAGGCCGTAGGTCTCGAACGCCATGAACTTCGAGAACAGACGATTGTCGGGCCCGTGGAAGTCGGCGGATCCGGTGCTGAGGAGGCCGAGCTCGACGCAGCGATTGGCGAGCAGCTCGGTCTGCGGCTGGTCGTGCGAGACGTAGAACGCCTCGACGCCGTCGATGCCCAGCGCGTGGAAGCGGTCGACCGTGGATAGCACTTCGTCGGGGTCGGAGATGTCCCAGAAGGGGTGCGCCCAGATGGCCACGCCGCCGGCCTCGTGGATCGCGTCGATGGCCTGCGCGACGGTGGGCGTCTGGCGGAGGCGAAACGCGGGGCGGCCCTCGATGAGGTACCCGCGGATGAGCGAGCCGATGTCGTCGATGCTCTCTTCCTTCAGCCGCGCGGCGTTCGCGGGGGCCGACAGCACGGCTTCGGCGAGATGCGGTCGGCCGATCGGTTTGCCCGCGGCGATGCGCTCGTCGAGCTGCTGTTCGTCGAGCTCGAAGCCCGCCTCGCGCAGGCCGTCGCGCATCCGCAGCGTGCGGTGCTCGCGGTCCGCGAGGAACTCGGCGAGCTTGTGCGTGAGCAGCGCGCCGGTGTGGTCGACGTTGTAGCCGAGGATGTGCAATTCGCGCGGGGTGGGCGAGTCCTCGTCGACCGCGGAGATCTCGACGGCGGGCACCACGCGCACGCCGAGGCGCTCACCCGCGGCGATCGCCTCGGAGACGCCGCTGACGGTGTCGTGGTCGGACAGCGCGAGCAGCTCGACGCCGGCGTCGGCGGCGCGCTTTACGACCTCCTCGGCGGAGAGGGCTCCGTCGGAGTGCGTGGAGTGCGACTGCAGATCGAAGCGTGGCGGCGACACTCGCGCCAGCGTACGCGATCGGCTCAGAAGCCGGCGTGTTGAGGGGCGGCGGCGTGGTGGTCGGAGCGCGCGAGCGCGGCGATGCGCTGCGCGATGGCGCCGCGCTCGCGGTGTACGGTGGCGTGATAGCGGTGCGCCTTCTCGTGCAGGAGACGGTCGCCGTTGGCGTGCGCGGCTTCGAGCTTGGCGTGCGCGGCGTCGGTGTCGGCGGCGCGCAGCTGCGCGTCGAGCCACAGCACCTCGAGGTAGGCGATCGCCGCGCCGCGCTGGTCCTCGGGCAGGCACGCGGGCTGCTCGAGCTGGCGCAGCACGGGCACCACCTCGGAGAACAGCCAGCGCTGCTCGCCGTGCGCGTGCAGCAGGACGCAGATGTCGGGGGGGTGGGATGGGGCGGATTGGCTGGTCATTTGCTCTGCTTTGGGCTTCGGCTGGCTGATATGGCTGCTTTAGGAGAAGGTCGCGCACTCCACGCTTCTCCGTAGATGTGGATCGTTTGAATGGTGTTCTCCTGCGGCTCTTACGTACACGGCTCAAGGCGCGCGCGGTGCGCTACCGATGAGTTGAGTAGGAATGCCCACGAGGAAGGCGGGATGTACGTAGTCGACTCCGATCCGACGAGCCGAACGCCTGGACAGTACGCGCGCGCGGCCGTCCAACGGCTGCGCATGCGCACGCTCGTGTGGTTGGGCGTGCTCGCGGTCGCGACCGCGGCGCTCGGCAGGGGGTTTGGGCTGCACGACGCGCGCTTCCTGGTGGCGGAGCTGGCGCTGCTGGCGAGCATGTTCGTGATCTCGCGCTACGTGCTGCCGCTGGTGGAGCGCCGTGATCGCGGCGCGCGCGGCGAGGAGCACGTGGGCGAGCTGCTGGACCAGCTGGCATACGAGTCGTGGCGGGTGATCCACGACGCGACCCTTGGGCACGGAAATGTGGATCACATCGCGATCGGTCCCGCGGGGGTGTTCACGGTGGAGACGAAGAGCCACCCAGGCCCGGTGCACGTGCGGCGGATGCACGGCGCGATTGTGAGCCAAGCGCAGGCGCAGGGCAGGGCGATAGAGACGGTGACGGGATTGCGGGTACAGCCGCTGGTGGTGTTCAGCCGCGCGTGGGTCGACCGGCCGCTGGCGCGCAGGAAGGGCGTGCGCGTGGTGCCGGCGCGGATGCTGCTGGGCTACCTGGGAAAGCAGCCGACGACGCTCACTCGCGGGCAGGTTGAGCAGGCGCACGAGCGGGTGGCGCGGGCGCTGCAGGAGCAGCAGGCGAGCGAGCGCGCGGCGCGCGAGCGCTGGCGCCCGCTGCGCAGCTGAGGCCCACGGCCGGTCGCGGAGTACGGGCGCTCGCGGAAGTTCCAAGCGTTGGGCGCGCGGCGCGGTAGCGTGTGGGGATGGCAACGACCGTCACCCCGAAGACCTCAGCCCGGCGCGAAGCGAGCGACGCCGTTCCGCCGCACGGTTCTCCTGTCGTTGCGGGCCTGCCGCGAGGCCCACGCGCGCCGGCGCTGGTGCAGACGCTCGTGTGGGGCCTTGCGCCGACGTGGGCGATGGACCGCTACGCGCGCAAGCTGGGCGACGCGTTCACGCTGACGTTCTTCCCCAGCGGTCTGAAACTGGTGCTCGTCAGCGACCCGGAGGCGGTGAAGAGGGTGTTCACGGCGCCGCCTGACGTGGCGCCGTCGGCGACGGGCTCATCGCCGCTGGCGCCGGTGATGGGGCGCAACTCTGTGCTTGTGCTGACGGGCGCGGAGCACATGCGCCAGCGCAAGCTGCTGCTGCCGCCGTTCCACGGCGAGCGGATGCGCGAGTACGAGGACGTGATCGTGCAGGAGACACGCAAGGACATGGCCAGCTGGCCGCTGGGGCGGCCGATGCGGTTGCAGGAGCGCACGCGCCAGATCACGCTCGCGGTGATCCTGCGGGCGGTGTTCGGCGTGGAGGCGGAGCGGATGGGTCCGCTGCGCGCGGCGATAGGCGAGCTGCTGGAGCCGATGCGCACGGTGGCGGTGCTGCGAGTGCTGTTGAGCAAGCCCACCGGCGAGCGTCCGACGGGCGCGATCGGAATGGCGCTCGATCGGCTGGACCGGCTGATCTACGAGGAGATCTCAAACAGGCGCGCGCAGAGCGATCTGGGGCAGCGGGCGGACATCCTGTCGCTGCTGATGCAGGCGCGCGACGAGGACAGCGTGGAGATGAGCGATGAGGAGCTGCGCGACGAGCTCGTGACGCTGCTGCTGGCGGGGCACGAGACGACGGCGACGGCGGTGGCGTGGGCGGTGGAGCGGCTGGTGCGCCACCCACAGAAGCTCGCGCGGCTGGTGGCGGAGATCGACGGCGGTGAGGGCGATGAGTACATGACGGCGGTGGTGAACGAGACGCTGCGCGTGCGCCCGGTTGTGCCGCTCGTGGCGCGGCTGCTGACGCAGGAGCTCGAGGTGGGCGGCTACAGGCTGCCGGCGGGCACGCGCGTGATGCCGTCGATCTACGCGACGAATCGCAGTCCGCGAGTGTACGACGCGCCGGCGGAGTTCCGCCCGGAGCGCTTCCTCGAGAGCGCGCCTGAGACGTTCTCGTGGATCCCGTTCGGCGGTGGCATCCGTCGTTGCATCGGCGCTTCGTTCGCGCTGCTGGAGATGAAGCTGATGCTGCGCACGGTGCTGGGCGAGCTGCAGCCGCGACTGCCGGACGGGCGCAGGTGGCGCGAGGGCGAGTGGATCCGCAGACGCGCCATCACGCTGGTGCCCGCGGCGGGCACGCGCGTGGTGTGGGATCGCCGCCGCGCGAGTCCCGCCCGAAGCGAGGGGTAGCTTCTCGAGTATGGAGATGAGCACGCTGCTGGCGCGGGACGCGCACGACGCACCAGCGCCCACGCCTGAGGAGCTGCTGGCGCGCTTCGGGCTGGAGGAGTTCAGGCCGGGCCAGCGCGAGGCCGTGCAGGCGGCGCTTGACGGGCGCGACAGCCTGGTGGTGATGCCGACGGGCGGCGGCAAGTCGCTGTGCTACCAACTACCGGCGCTCGCTGCGGACAGTGGCTTGGTTGTGGTGGTGAGCCCGCTGATCGCGTTGATGGCGGATCAGTGGCGGAGGCTGAGCGAGGCGGGCGTGCGCGCGAGCATGCTGGCGTCGGGGATGGAGGATGGCCACAACACGCGCGCGCTGCGGCAGATCGCGGGCGGCGAGACGCAGCTGGTGCTCGCCGCGCCGGAGCGGTTCGCCTCAGGCGCGTTCAGGGAGGCGCTGCGCGCGCGGCGGGTGGATCTGTTCGTGGTGGACGAGGCGCACTGCGTGGCGGAGTGGGGCCATGACTTCAGGCCGGACTACCTGCGCCTGCACGACGCAATCGCTTCGTGCAACGGCGGAGGCGACGGCGCGCGCCCGGCGGTAATGGCGGCGACGGCGACGGCTACGCCGAAGGTGGCGGAGGAGATCGCGGCGCGGCTGGGGCTGCGTGACTGGGTGTCGGTGCGCTCCGGCTTCGACCGCCCGAACCTGACTTTCGACGTGGCGAGCGTGGAGGGCAAGGGCGCGGTGGCGCGCAAGCGGGCGGCGCTGATGCACGTGCTGGGCGACGCTGACGCGCGCCCGGCGATCGTGTACTGCGGCACGCGCAAAGACACCGAGCAGGTGAGGGACCTGATCGCGCAGTCGGGCATCGCGACGGTGACTTACCACGCGGGCATGACACCGGACGCGCGGCGCGAGAGCCAGGCGAGGTTCATGGACGGGCGCGCGGAGGTGGTGGTGGCGACGAACGCGTTCGGGATGGGCGTGGACAAGGCGGATGTGCGCACGGTCGCGCACTGGGCGCTGCCGACGAGCCTGGAGGCGTACTACCAGGAGGCGGGCAGGGGCGGGCGCGACGGCGAATCGGCGCGCGCGCTGCTGCTGGCGTCGCGGATGGATCTGGGGCGGCTGATCAGGTTCATCAAGGAGCGCGAGATGACGGTGGAGGACGTGAAGCGCTACGTGGCGTCGCTGCGGCGCGAGGCGTATGAGGAGGAGCTGACGATCGGGCACGGCGAGCTGGGCGAGCGCGAGCGGGTGCTGCTGTCGATCGCGGAGCGCGCGGGTGCTGTGGAGCTAAGTCCGGGCGGCCACGACGGGCTGCTGGTGCGGCTGACGGGCAGGGGCAGCCCACGTGCGGCGCACGCGGCGATCCAGGGCGCGAAGAACCGCAGCTGGGACTCCTACAGGTCGATCGAGCGCTTCTCCGCGGACGGGCAGCTGTGCAGGCGCAGGCAGATCCTGGACCACTTCGGCGACCGCGAGCAGGGCCGCCCGACGGGCCGCTGCTGCGACGTGTGCGACCCGGACGGTGCGCTCGCGCGAGCGATGGTGGAGGCACCGACGAAGGCCCCGCGCGGCGGGAGCCGCGGCGGCGGGGGCGGCTCGCGCGGAGGCGGCGCGGGCCGCGCACGCGCGGTCGACGAAGGCCCGCCGGTGGACGAGCGCGAGTTCGACCACATGCGCGCATGGCGCCTGGAGCGCGCGGAGGGCAAGCCGGCGTACACGGTCGCGACGGACGCGGTGCTGCGCGAAGTACTGCGCAAACGCCCGCGCGACAAGAGCGGGCTGCTGGAGATCAAGGGCATCGGAGCGGCGAAGTGCGAGAAGTACGGCGATTCGATGTTGGCGGCGCTGGAGGAGCTGTAGGCGGTGGCCTGTGGATGAGCTGGGCTAACGGACCAGCACCCCGGCGCTGAAGTCAACAAGGGCTCTTGCCTGACGGAGTGCGGTCTTCAGGTCGGCGCCGCTGACATCGAAGAGGCCGTAATGAGCCTCGTCCTTGAGGGCCAACAACCGGCGAAGGGCCTTACTCGCGTCTGCGCCGCCAGGCTCGATCTGCTCGACGAGTTCGATCGCCGCCCGATGGTCTTGGCCTCGCGAGCGACGCCCGAGCGCCTTGCAGCATGCCGCGTCAGATGCTGCGATGCCGGCTAACACTGCCAGCGCGGCGGCTGCGCTGCTGTATTCCACCTCGTCACCTTCATCTGCGACGAGCTCGGCGACCTCGAGGAACTTGCGGGCGTGAGCCAGCCGCGTCTTTGCGTCTTGGTCGGAGCAGGTCTGCGTTCGTGTCGCTGTACGCGCCATCAAGTGACGCCCAGCAGCGTTGCAATGCTCGCGCCGTCGATGCCGATCGCGTCTGAGCGCAACTCCGCGACGATCGGCCGGTCCTCCTCGAGGAGGCGCTCGATCTCACCCTCGGCCGCCTCGGCGATACTCGCTCGGTTCCCCGTCCACCGTTCGATGTTCTCCGCAAGGTCGTCGAGTTGCTTGCACCACCGCGAATCATCGTCAGATACGGCGTCTGAGCGGACTACAAACAGGTCGATGTCGCTCTGCGTGTTGCCTTCGCCGCGCGCTGCCGATCCGAAGATCGAAACGTGGACGGCCACTGTCTTCCAAGCCCCCACCAGGTCGCGGACGCGACGGAGTAGCTCGGCACGCATGCCTGCGAGGATCTCGACCGCGGGGGCTGCGAGATGCTCGCGGTTCAGCGTGAACAGCAGCGCACGGCCTGCCTCCTGGCGCTCAACGAGTCCGTGCTCGACGAGTCGGGCGAGAACCTCCGCCACACCACGGTGCGAGGTTCTGCCGGTCAGGCGAGCTACCTCGCGCCCGGTGAGTGGCCGAGTGGTGCCAGCGAGGACCGCAAGGACTTCGCTATCGAGGGCGGGGCAGATCGCCGTGTAGGGCTTAGAGACATCCATTTCTTATGGCTATAATAGCACCCATATGGCGCTATTACTAGCCATGTGGCTTCTAAACCTCCCATCGTTGCTGAGGGGCCTAGGAGGTGGTCCCTGTCGTCGTTGACGACGGTTTCGCAAGTCCGGGCACAGTGTGCGCGAAGGGATCGTCTGCCAAGGCTCACCCGCGTGGCCTGCGGGCGCTACGATGACGCGGCAATCTCGACTGTAGAGCCAAAATGCCGACGTAGCTCAGCTGGTAGAGCACTTCACTCGTAATGAAGGGGTCCGGGGTTCGAGTCCCCGCGTCGGCTCTGGAGTGGCAGCTACCGGTACTCGCGCGCCTGGCCCTGATCGCGATCTCAGATCTCGAGGAGCTGATCACCGAGGAGTGGCTTGTTCGCGCTCCAAGACGGCTCAGCGAGCATACCTCGGCTGAGTGCGTTGTCGAGCTCGCGAAGAATGTGATGGATAGCTGCCGAGCGGCGTAGTTAAGGTCATGAGCGCAATCGTGTCCGGTTTCGCCATGCAGACGCCACAGGTCCTTGCCACAGCGCGGCAGGGCTCTCTCGGGGAGCCGGAGTTCGACGCGCTCTTCCGCGCGTGCGCGTCCGACGTGCACGCGTACGCGATCTCGATGCTCGGCGATCGCTCCGGCGCGGAGGACGTGACCGCGCTCGCGTTTGAGCGCCTCTACCGCTCGCGCTCGCGTTTGGACCATCGCCGCGGGACGCCGCGCGCCTGGCTGTTCGCAATCGCGCGCAACGCCGCGCTCGACGAGCTTCGACGCCGTCGACGCCATCCGGGCCAAGAGCTGGACGACGAGCGCGCATCGGACTCGGGCGCGACGGACGCGCTCGAGCGCGTCGAGCACCGGGCGATGGTGCGCGACGCCCTCGCCGCGCTGCCGCTGCGCGAGCGAGAGGTGGTGCTGTTGAAGTTCCACGGCCAGCTCTCCAACGCGGAGCTTGCGCGGGCGCTCGGGGTGAGCGAGTCCAACGCCGGCACCCGTCTGCACCGAGCGCTCACTCGCCTGCGCGACGGTTGTCTCCAGATCGACCGACAGGAGGGCGTCGCATGAGGGTCATTCCATTCCCCACACGCGAGTCGGCGAGCGCGGACGAGGCGTGGCTGATGGAGCTCGACGCCGCCTTGGATGGACACGGCGTCGGCGCCGCGGCCGACTCGTGGCGAGAGCTGCGCGATGACGTTCGCGCGCTCGCGCCGCCCATCGATCACGAATTCGAGGCGCGCTTCAGGGAGCGGATCGCAGAGCGGCCGTCGCGGCGGAGTGGCGGCGTCGCTTCGCCGCTACGTGTGCGTCCTCTTGCGTCCGTGTATCCCGCTGCGGCTGCGCTGGCTGTGACGTGCACGCTCGTGGTTCTCGCGCTCGCCATCGCCCCATGGCGCACGAGCAACGGCGCAAGCGACAGGTCGACCTCGGTGTCCACCGCGACGAGGGCCTTCTCCGGTGCGAGTCCGGCGCTCGGCGCAGCCGCGACGACGGCACAGCCTTCTGCTCCAGCGGCGCAGGCCCCCGAGGGAGCGTCGCAGTCCGTTGCGCCGGCGGGCACAGCCGGGCGCGTCCAACAGCTCGCCGCCACCCTGAGCCTCACCACTATTCCCGGCAACGTGCAGGCGGTCGCCGCGAAGGTCGCTCGGCTGACCGCGAGCGATGGAGGGTTCGTGCAGAGCTCCAACGTCCAGGTGCAGAAGGTGGGACAGAGCGAAGCCACGCTTGTCCTGAAGCTGCCGAGCAGGCGCCTCTCCGCCGCGCTCGCGTCGCTGGCGCAACTCGCGCCGGTGCGCGCGGAGAACCAATCGCTGCAGGACATCACCAGTAGCTACGACGCCGCACGCCAGCGTCTCGTCGACGCGACCGCCGAACGACGGGCGCTGCTGCGCGCGCTCGCCGCAGCGAGCAGTGAAGCGAAGGTCCAAGAGCTGCGCGCGCAGCTCGCACAGGTGCGCGCCACGATCGCGCGGGCGCGCTCTGGATTCGAAGCGGTCTCGCGGCGCGCGAGCATGGCTGAAGTGGAAGTGAGCGTGCTGGGTGACGCGCACGCGCCGAGCGAAGGGCTGACGTTGAGCCGCGGCCTTCACGATGCGGGTCGTGTGCTCCGCGTATCGCTCGCGGTCCTTATCGTGGCCGCGGCTGTGCTCGTCCCTGTGACGGTCCTGCTCGCGATGCTCCTCGGTGGTCGCAGGATGTGGCGTCGGTCCCAGCGTGAGCGTGTGCTCGACCGGTCATGACCCGGGAGCGCCCACGGTCGCGCCCGCTAGCGCGTCGAGGGTCCTCAGACGACGTTGAGCAGCGGCTCGCGATTCGCGTAGCGGCGGATCTGCTCGCCGATGAGGCGGTACACGCGTTCCTCCGCCTGCGGCGAGTCGCCCGCGATGTGCGGTCTGAGCATCACGCCCGGACCCTCGACCAAGCATCTGGCGAGTCTGCATCATAGACTTCGTCAATCTTCACGAACGCCACCACCGTGCCGTTGCTATCCACTGTCAGCTCAGTCACCACTATCGTCCTGGCGGCAGTAATCCTGGGTGTGCTGGTGGGTACCTTTGCGCCGCAGTTTGTAAGCTGGATCGAGCTTCAGTTTGCCCTGCGTCGTGTTCAAGGCCGCTTGAGAAGAAGTTCCGCTCCACTCGGAGTCGACCTCGAAAACGCCGTGCCCAGGCAGCCGGACATGCCACCTGGCCTCGCCGCCGCTGTGGCCGAAGGGCAGTGTGTGCTCTTCGCGGGGGCCGAGCTCTCCGCGCAGGCTGGTGTTCCATCGGGGGACGAGCTGTTGACGACGATGATTGACGAGCTCGAGCGTCTCCGCCCGGCGGATGACTGGGCGGTTCTACGAGAACAGATCGGGATGGGCCAGACTGCGCTCGTAGCCGAGATCATGCGTCGGCGACTAGGGCCAGACGGGGTGCGAGACATGCTCGCAGACCTCCTCAAGGGCTCGCGAGGACGCCGCTCCACACTGCTGAACGCCCTCGGAAAAGTGTCCTTTGCCGGAGTCGTGACCGACCAGTGGGACCACGTAGTGACAACGGCGTTTAGACATCGGGAGCCGATAGAGCTCACTCCTCGCCGAAGCCGTCGTGCGCGCGATGTGCTCCGTGGCAGGCGCTTCTTCGTGCTGAAACTATACGGCGACGTGAGCGATCCCGAGGATCTCTTGTTTACCATCGAGGACTATCGCGAGGCGCTCCATGAGGAGCGCGATTATGCCCTCTTTATCACTGCGCTGCTTACGAGCCGTACAGTTCTCTTTCTTGGCTCGAGCGTTGGGGACATCGAAGCGTTCCTTTCGGCGTCAGGCGGGCACTCGTCGCGACTGGGGGCGGCTGGTCATACAGCGATGGTGCCCTATACGCCTGGCTTTTCGCTGCACTGCGAGCGGATGCAGGAGCGTTACGGGCTGACGTTGTTGTCTTACGATGCGTCCGCCGGAACGGTGGCACTCGAGGTTTTCATCGAGGCTCTTCAGCGGGAGGCATCACGGCTCCGGAGGCGCTCTGGGTCGACTCTCAAACCGCTGCGTCTCAAAGGGCTCACCCTTGAGAACATCGGCCCATTTGAACATCTAGACATTGAGTTCGAGCAAGAGTGGACCGTGCTACTCGGAGATAACGCATCGGGCAAGTCGACGATCCTGCGAGCGGTCGCACTCGCCATATGCGGGGAGTCACCGGAAACGCTTCATGCGCCGTCGCGTCTTCTTCGTAGTGAAGCTTCGTTTGGCTCCATCACGCTCGGTGTTGGTCAAGGTATTTATCGCACCGAGCTCAGGCGTGAGGGCGAGCGCGTGCGCGTCGACGCTGTAAGACCGGCGCCCGTCCAAGATGGGACTTGGCTGGCCCTGGGTTTTCCGCCGTTACGCGGGATCTCAACAAAAAATCCACAAGGCGCAACCGCGGTGCTTGCGAAGGCGCCTAGTCAAAGCGATCTCATGCCACTACTGAATGGCGAAATCGATATCCGGCTCAACGATGTCAAGCAGTGGGTGTTCACCACCTGGCTGCTCGCTCGCGACGGCTCCGCAGACCGGCGAGGTAACCACGCAGCCGTACTCGAGACATTCTTCGATCTTCTGCGGCGGCTAACGCCCGGCATCAGCTTTGGGTTTCGTGGCGTCGACGATGCTACTGGCGAGATTCTCTTGGATTCGCCCGACGGAACGGTGACTATAGATATGCTCAGCCAAGGTATAAGCTCGATGCTGGCCTGGATAGGAGTGCTGCTAGAGCGTCTATATGAGGTATACGAGAGGACGATGCAGACCCTCGTCTGTGTGGGGCCCTCGTGCTCGTCGACGAGATCGACGCGCATTTGCACCCTGACTGGCAGCGTCGACTGCTACCGGAGCTCCGTAAGGTATTCCCGGGGCTGCAGCTACTGGCCACGACCCACTCACCTCTGATCGTTGGAAACACCAAGCTGGGCGAGGTGATTCACCTCGAGCGCGAGGATGGAACTCTGCGTCAACAAAAGCTAGGGATCAAGTTCCGCGGGATGCGCGCGGATCAGATTCTAACGAGCGAGGCTTTCGATCTCGGTACGACCCGCGATTCCGAGACGGACGACATGCTCACGGAGTATCGAAGACTGATGCGGAAAGGCGACGTATCCGACATTTCCAGTGCCCGACTTGCAGAGCTGCGCGACCAGCTTCGAGACACACTTCCACGGCCCCATGAGACCGCTATAAGTCGCGAAGCGGCGGACCTGATCGGGCGAATGTCGCATGCGCGAATAGTTGAGCAGCTGGCCGAGGTGCCGCCTGAGCGGAGAAGCGCAGTGACTAGGGAAATGCAGGAGTACCTGCAGAGGCTCTCCGATGAGCGAGGTCTCTCGTGATCCATGTTCCCTTCGACCCCCAGACGCTTCACGGTGAGCAGCGCGACTGGTGGAAGCGATGGTCGACGCGAGCTGATACCGCCACGCGAGCTGCGATCGATGCGCATGAAGAAGGAGGGATCATCTTCAAAGCCAAGATCTGGGCAGAGCTCAGGGAGTGGCTGTTTCAGAATGTTTTCCATGGAAAGTGCGCTTACTGCGAGGGCAAGGTGCGTCCGCAATCATGGGGTGCGGCTGAGCATTGGCGGCCCAAGAAGCGTGTCTCGACACGCCGGGATGGCGTCGAGTGCACGCTTGCGCGCGACGGTGAGGAGCACCCCGGCTATTACTGGCTAGCTTATGAATGGCAAAACATCTTGCCGGTGTGCGATACATGCAACGCTGGCAAAGCAAAGGGGACGCAGTTCCCAGTCGCGGGATCCCATGCATTCTCGCCCGGCGAAGGTGCGACAACCGGCGAGCTCAATCGATATGAGCAGCCGTTGCTCCTACATCCATTCCGAGGTGGGGAGTACGATCCAGGTAAGCATATCTACTTTGACGAGTTTGGAATCCCGCATCCCCATCCAAACAGTGAACACGGACGCGTTTCAATCGACGTTTTTTGGCTTGACAGAGAGGATCTTAACGACGATCGTAGAAAACGCTACGAAGAATTGGCGCGGGTTGCTGATGATGCGATTGGTGTAGCGGCGAAACGCCTGGAGACTATCAGTGAGCGAATCCAGGACTACGTGGCGCCGGACGGGGTGTATTCCCAGGCCGGCAAGGATTTCATCCGCGTGTATGTCCCCCGTCTCCTGGATGAGTTGAGGGAGCAGGCGCTGTTTGACTAATGGGACCTAGAAAAGACGCTGCGGTTCGGATAGCGTTTGAGAATCTGCGGCCTGCGTCAGCTCGTCCCGGTGCCGTGGTGGGGCTGGTGTGGAGACATTATGATGCGGAACTCTCGTGCCCAGCGCTGGTTGTACGCATCGAGATTTTTCTCCAGTCGCTTCCCGGCGCTCTCTAGGCCAGCCGGGAGTGCGTCGGCGACAGGGACGATGAACTGACGGTACTTGCCGACTTCGCTCGTGACGATCTGCTGAGGATGCCGCTGCTCGGATCTCATGGTGTGCCCCCTGTGTGCGATGTCCATATCTGCTCAAGCACGATGATTATGCGGCGGATCCCAGTGCGGCGCTGAGCCACTTGCTGACCGCGTCATTGAGAGCCTTGCACAGGAATAGCTTGCCGTGCGCGTCTAGGCCGGAAAGCCAGGTGTCATCGCTCTCGGTGACCGTTGCGACCGTAACGGCGCCGATAGGTAGCCGTCCTTTGCGTCCGTCGCTCATCAGTAGCGGGAAGCCTACTAGGTAGGACCAACGTGATCTCTCTGGCCTGCCCGATTCGCCGAGGAAGCCACCCTCGCAAACGGCCCTCACAGACAGCCATCGACTGCCAGGCTCGACATCGACTCCGCGTTGCATAGATGGGTCGCGAAGAATTCGGTCGCTGCCAACCCATGGGGTCAAAGTGCGACCGCTGTCATCGAGCAACCACAGCGTGATCGCGAGCTTCTCCCCGGCGAGTCGGGTCCCTGTCTCTTCGTCGAGCGCGCCTGTGACGGCGCGAAGAATCTTGCCGAGGCCATCGCTGAGCTTCGGCTGAGCCTTGTAGAACTTGATGGAGTTGCGGGAGTGGATGACCTCACGAAGCACGCGCCGCAGCAGGGCCCGCGCTCGCTTGTCGGGAGAGTCGTAGTTGTCTTCGACAATGTGATTGCGAACCTCGTAAACGAACTGAGCGACATCGGCATAGTGTTCAAGGAAGACGACATCCGTCAGCGCGTCGGCGAGGCGTGCACGGGTGATTTCTTCGCGCACCTGTCGCACTGCTGGAGGATCCGCGGGACGGTGCGTAAAGACCGCGACGTGACGTAGATTGGAACGGCGCGATGGACTCCTGGGCGGCTCGGAGCGTGTGGCGGAGCGGGACTGCTCGGCTGCCCTGTAGAGATAACGAGCGATGTTGGGATCTGACAGGCTGGTCCCGAGGAACAAGCATGTGTTGTGTGCAAGAATGTATTCCACATCGATGTCCCGCGCACCTTGGGCGCCACCGGTGCGAAAAAACGAGCGATCTGTGAGTGTGATTTCGCCTCCTGGACGCCGGCCGGCGAGTAGTCCGTGGAGATGATGCACCTTGATGGGTTGCGCGGCTGGCTTGCCGCGCGCACTTGCGGCGGGCCAACAAACAGAGATCACTCGCTCGGGATCGATGCTGCGGCGGGCACGTAAGGCGCGCTCCAGAAGATCGTCGTAGTTTGTGGTCAAGAGCTTCGTCGGGGATTGGCGTTCGGGATCTCCGTCACAAGCAAGACGCAGAGCGGCCACTGCATGGGAGGTGCGACCAGGAGCGAAGCTCGCGGGAGGCAGCGGCTTGCTCTCGGGCTGATGCGCCCCGGCGGGGCGGTAGAGCTCCCGGTAAAGGGCCTTGGCCAGATCCCTCTCGAGCATCGTCTCCGCAATGCCAGCGGCGCCCGCTGCCAGTTCGGTACGAATCGTGCGATCTACCCAGTCTCGTCTGTCGTCTTCATCTTGAAAATTCTGCGTGATGCGCGACGCATGCGTTAGGAGTCGCCTGACGAGCAGGGACCAGTTGGGCAGGCCTGCCTCCGCGGCGATCCCAGCGCCTACATATACGGCGAGGTGGTCGCTGGCTGCAAGTTTGTCAAGCGCACGCTGCACATGGGGATCGCGAAAGCTAGCGAAGGTCATCGCTTCTCGTTGTGGGCGACACTATCCGTGAGTGCTCGCCGCGCCGCAGATGACTCATTCTCTCCAAATCCCGAGGAACAATACTATCCGGGTCGACAGTGTTTCCGCTCGCTCCGTGTCGCCCGCGCGGGACGCGTCGTTGTTGGGATGAGCACGCCAGCGCCAGCCAACTCGACTAGCACGTCGCTGGTCCTCGCACGACGGTCATCAGCGGCTTGCGATTCGCGTATCGGCGGATTTGCTCACCTTACGAGGCGGTACACGCGTTCCTCCGTATGCGGCGAGTCGCCGGTGAGGTTGGTGTGAGCATGAGTCCGGGCGCATCCCACAGCGGATGCTCGGCAGGCAGGGGCTTAGGGTCGGTGACGTCGAGTGCCGCCCGCACGCGACCTGACTGGAACTGCTTGAGCAGCGCGTCGGTGTCGAGCACCGGACCGCGCGAAGCGTTCACCAGCAACGCGCCCGGGCGCAGGCGCGCGAGCATGCTGCGGCCGAACAATCCAAGTGTGTTCGGTGTGAGTGGCACGAGCAGGGATCACGATGTCGGTTGCGGGCAACAGCTCGGGGGAGATGCTCGACGCCGCGAACCTCTCCACGGTCCCCCCACGCCCCGAGTTACCCCGAGCGCGCTCAGCACGTGCGCCACGCGCTGGCCGATCGACCGATAGCCCACGATCAGCGCGCTTGCCCGCAAGCTCCTCCAGCAGCTCCGGCTGCCACACGTGTTCGGCCTTGCGCTGTGCGAGGTCGACAAAGCGCTTCCATCACGAGGATCGCAGCAAGCACCCACTCGGTCACGGCCGTGTCACGCGCCCCCCGCGCGCTGCACAGCGCCACTCCATCGGGAACCCACGGCTCCAGCCACTCCGTGTCCGTGGACGCCGCCTGCACAACAGCCAGATTCGGCATGTCAGCGACACGTTGCAACAACGCGTTGTTGCCATGCGGCGGGACGATGAGCTCAGCCTTCTCCACATCGGGCGAGACTGCGCCATCGGCAGCGATCGGGTGGATCTCGACGCCCTCCGGCAGCGAGCCTAGGCAGCTCAGCTGAGGCGATCTCGGACCCACGCGTGGATGGCCACGGGTGGGGACCGTAGTGGTGTGCGGCTCGACACCGCACGGCCGCCGAGGCTGTTGCAAGGATGCGATCAAGCATGAGTCTCTCCCTCGTTGGCGATTTGGGTCGGTTGCAGCCGGCCGGCGGAGCGACGCCTTTTGCCACGCCCCGTCGGTCCGGGTCGGCACACGCGTGTCTCCAGCTCCACCTCGCGGGTGCCTGCTAGCCATGTCCGGACTCGACCGCGTCCTGCACCGCGCGCCCGATCGCTCCGGCTCGGCCTCGCATCTGCAGCTGAGGATCTTCACCAAACGCATCCTCCTGCTCGCCCTGGGCATCGCCGCGCTGCTAGTGCTCGCCGCCGTCGGCCTGGAGTTGAGCGAGGGCGTCGGTCTCTGGTACGGCTTCCGCTGGGCGCTCGACACCGCGGCCACCGTCGGCGGCTTTCCCCAGCCGCACAGCCTCGCCGGGCAGATCGTCCTGATCACGCTCACCGTCTCGGGCGTAGGTACGCTCTTCTACGCACTCGCAACCGTCACCGAGTTTCTCGTCGCGGGTCACCTCGGCGATCTGCTCGGCATCAGGCGCATGGAGAGGATGATCGACTCGCTCACCGACCACCACATCGTCTGCGGATACGGCCGCGTCGGGCGACAGGTCGCCCGCGACCTGCAGGCCGCGGGCGTCAACTTCGTGGTCGTGGACACGAGCGAGAAGAACCGTCATCTCGCCGAGGGGCTCGACATCTGCTTCATCGCCGGCGACGCCTCCGAGGACACGGTGCTGATCGAGGCGGGCATCGAGCGCGCCCGCTCGCTGATCACGTGCGCGGACTCCGACGCGAACAACGTCTTCATCACGCTCACCGCGCGCGAGCTGCGCGCCGACATCCCGATCGTCGCTCGGGCGGCGATCTCGGACACCGAGAAGAAGCTCAAGCGCGCGGGCGCCGACCGCGTGATCTCTCCCTACAAGACCAGCGGAACCGAGATGGCGCGCCTGGCGCTGCATCCGCAGCTGAGCGGAGTGGTGGACGTGGACGACGCCTACCGCCTGGAGGAGATTCGCGTGGGAACAGGCGCGGCCGAAGCGGAGCGAACCGTCGGCGACATCAGCGGCGGCCTGATGATCGTGGGGCTGCGCCGTGGCGCGGAGTTCCAGCCGCAGCCGCCCGCCGAGGCCCCGCTGCGCAGCGGCGACGTCGTAATCGCGATGGGCACACCCGCCGCGCTCGAGCGCCTCGAGACGTCCATGGGCGTCTGAGCCGACCACGCCTCCGCATGCGCCGGAGGCGTGAACGGCCGCCCAGGCATCCCCCTGGGCGCCTATCGTGAAAAGGCCCGTGTCCTTCGTGCCCTTCTCCGCCTCCCTCGCGCGCGACGAGGCTGTGCTGCGCTTCCCCTACGACGACCGTCTGCGGATGCTGCTGCGCGCGATCCCCGGTCGCCGCTGGGACCCCGTCGAACGCGCGTGGTGCGTGCCGCTCGATCCCGACCAGGCGCAGGCGCTCTCATTGCTGTTCGCGGGGCTCCCGCACGAGCCCGACGTCAGCCCCGAGCTCGACCGCGCGATCGCGCGCCGCCGCGCCAAGCGCCGCCGGCAGGAGCTTCTGCTCGACGTCGCGCGCCCCGACAGCGAGTGGTGGCTGAGCTTCGCCACCGACGCCGCGCCCGAGCCCGTGTCCGCGCTGCTCGAACACCCCGACGCGCGCGAGGTGCCCGAGATCGGCCGCGCGCTCGTGCCGATCGACGACCACGCGGCCGAGCTGCTCGAGGGGCTGGACGAACGGGGCGCGGGCGTGCGCTTAAGCGACCTCGCGCGCCGCGCCCTGCTCACGCACGCCGAGCTGGCTCGACGCGGTCCCGCCGACGCCGACGCGCCGCGCGCGCCGAACGACAGCGGCACGTACGGCCGCCACGATGTCGAGTTCCGCCGCGACCGTCGCGGCGAGCACTGGATCCTGATCGCCGGGCGACACGCATCCACCGCGCGCGTCCTCGCCGCGAGCGCCGGACTGCGCGCCGCCGAGGGGCCCGCCGGATCGGTGGGGCTCGCCGCGGTCGAGGATGACGCCGAGCAGCTGACCGAGCTGCTCGGCCATCTCGAGGACGCCGACATCGACCCGCGCGTCAGCGCTTGGCTCAGACGCGCAAGCACCTGGCGCGGCAACATCGAGGTGCAGGGCCCAGGCGAGGAGCCCGTGTTCGTGTTGCTCGGCGACATGCGGCGTCTGCCACGCCCTCTGCGCGAGCGCGCCGCGAGCGCGCCCGGCGGCGCGACCGTCCCACTCACGCTCGACTCGTGGCGGATGATGGACGGCCAGCTCGACGGCTGGATGAGCCGCGCCGCGAAGCGCTGTGTCGATGCGCTGCAGGCGGGCCGGCCGGCGCCACCCGCGGTGCTCGAGCGCTCGAGCATCCACGACGACCCCACGTTCGTGCTCGCGCCCGGCCACGACGAGTCGCGCACGCACGCGTTCGCCGCGCTGCGCGGCGTGCTCCCGCCCCAGCGCCGCCGCGGCGCCGGCCACGAGCACGCACAGCTCACCGCCATCCGCGCCGACCCGTTCTGCGTCCCCGCGCTCGACGAGTTCCTCGCCGACGGCGCCGTGTGGGTCGAGCCCGACGCGCTCGCGCTGTTGCAGGAGATCCGCGAGCAGCACGCGCGCGCCGCCGGCCTCGTCGCGCTCTCCAGCGCCGCCGACGCCGAGCTCCACGTACCCGGACTCGGCGGCGAGCTGAAGCCGTTCCAGCGCGCCGGCGTCAGCTACCTGCTCTCCCAGCGGCGCGCGTTCCTCGCCGACGAGCAGGGGCTCGGCAAGACGATCGAGGCGCTCGCAACGCTCGAGGCCGCCGACGCCTACCCCGCGATCGTCGTCTGCCCCGCCAGCCTCAAGCTCAACTGGCTGCGCGAGCTGCGCCACTGGCTGCCCCAGCGCACCGTGCGGGCGCTCTCCGGTCACGGCGCCGCCGACACGCCACAAGAGTCGGCCGCGGACATCACGCTCGTCAACTACGACATCGTCGCCGCGCGTCTCACGCAGCTCAGCGCGCTCCGTCCGCGGGCGCTCGTGCTCGACGAGTCCCACTACTGCAAGAACGCCGCCGCCAAGCGCACCCAGGCCGTGCAGCGCCTCGCCGCGGAGGTCCCGCGCGACGGCTACGTGCTCGCGCTCACCGGCACGCCCGTCATCAACCGCCCCGCCGAGCTGATCTCCCAGCTGCGGATCCTCGGTCGCCTCGAGGACTTCGGCTCCGGCGTCAAGTTCGGCCAGCGCTTCCGCGGCCCCGACGCTCACCTGCGCCTGCATTGGCACCTGCGCGCGCGCTGCTTCGTACGCCGTCTGAAGGCCGACGTGCTCCAGCAGCTGCCCGCCAAGACGCGCGCGATCGTGCCCGTTGAGCTCGACAACGAGACCGAGTACCGCCTCGCCGAGCGCGACCTCGTCGCGTGGCTTCGCAGCCAGCCGCTCGACCTGCGCGAGCTCGACGCGAAGGTCGCCTCCGCGCTGCGCGCCGAACGGCTCGTGCGGCTCAACGCGCTCAAGCTGCTCGCCGCGCGCGGCAAGCTCCACGCCGCGCTGCGCTGGATCCACGACTTCTGCTCATCCGGCGAGCGGCTCGTCGTATTCGCCCACCACCGCGAGGTCCAACAGGCGATCCTCGGCCACTTCCCGCACGCGCTGCACATCCTCGGCAAGGACAGCCACGCCTCACGGGATCGGGCGCTGCAGCGGTTCCAGGCGCCCGACGACGGCGCCAAGAACCAGCTGATCATCTGCTCCATCGAGGTCGCCGGTCAGGGCCTCACGCTGACCCGCTCCTCAAACGTCGTCTTTCTAGAGCTCGACTGGACCCCCGCCAAGCACGACCAGGCCGAGGACCGCTGTCACAGGATCGGCCAGCAGGACGCCGTGAACGCCTACTACCTGCTCGCCGCCGAGACCGTCGACGAGACCATCTCCACGCTGCTCGAGCGCAAGCGCGCCGTCATCGGCGCCGTCACCGACGGGCGCGAGGAGGACGAGGAGGGACTCGTCGACGCGCTCGTGCGCGAGCTGCGCGGCGTCCCCTACCGGCACCTGCGCGCCGTCGCGTGAGGCTCAGGGCTGCAGCACGAGCGCGTCCATGATCGCGCCCCACGATTCGACTTCGCGCGCTTCGAAGTCCGCCCACCTTGATTCCAGCTTCGCGGCCTGTCGAGCCAACGCACGATCTCCCGCCGACTCATAGCGGCTGAGCGCAGCGGGCAGTTCGCCCGCGCCCACCCATGCGGGCATGAACACGCGATCGAATGCCACCGTCGCCGCGGGCAGCGTCTTGAATCCACTCGCCGTCCAGGCCCTCACATCAGCGCACAGGTCCGGCACCGCCAGTCCCAGCAGCACCTTCACGTGCGAGGCGTAGGCCTGGATCGTGCGCGTCAGCGCACGGTTGCTCCAGCGCAGCGGCGTGACTGTGCGCACGAAGCTGCGGCCGGTGTGCAGCGAGGTCCGCACGACGGTCGTGACCATCGTGCCGATCACCTCGTTGCTGAGCTGGGTCGAGTCGGCGTTCTGCGGCGATTCGGCCGCCGCCCGCGGACATTCCCGGCCAATCCTGCGGACGACCCCCGAAAGCACCTTTTCGGCCTGGGGAATGTGTGAATTGGCGTAGCGCATCAGCGCCAGATTGGCGCGGAGATAGGCGTGGGTGCTCGCCGCGTCGTCTGCCAGTGCGCACGACGGTCCCGCGGCCAGCGCCACAAGCGCGACTGGAAGGATGATGAGCTTCCCCAAAGTCATCGATCGACAGCTTACGGCATTCCCTCTCGCGCTTCGCCGGTATTCTCTCGTCGCTTGTCGCTCAGAGCACACATCAGACGGCGTCGATACGTCGTCCTTCTGGTCGCGATCGTTGCATGGGTCGTGGCCGCGATCGCAATCGGCTCTCCCAGCCTGGGGGTATTCGACTCGACCTCGACGGCCGCCGCGGTCTCGCCCGCGTGCCTGCCGGCGACGCTCGAGCACAGCGCGAGCCTGCCCGGCGCCGACATCGACGTCTCGCCCGCGCCGGAGACCGGCACGGCCAACCCGAATACCCAGATCAGCTTCCTCGGCACGAGCGCCGCGAACGTTCGCGAGGTCTCGGTCGTCGGCTCGAAGTCCGGCGAGCACCGCGGACACGTGCGCGGGTACTTCCAAGGCGACGGCGCGAGCTTCCTCCCCGAAACGCCGTTCGACCCCGGCGAGCGCGTGGTCGTCCGCGCGCTGATCGGCCCGCGCGCCGCCGCCAAGCCGATCGCCTTCGGCTTCCGTGTCGACACCCCCTATCCGACGAGCACCGTCTCGCAGTTCCCCAACCCGCGGGCCGCGCCCGCCGACTATCAGAGCTTCCACACCCTCCCCGGCGTACAGGCGCCGATCATGACCGTCACCGTCCCCGATCGCGATCCCGCGGCGGGCGACATCCTCACGAGCAACGGCCCCGGCCCGGGTCAGTACGGGCCGCTGATCTACACGCCCCAGGGTCGACTCGTCTGGTTCGAGAAGCTCTCCGGAGGCGAAACCGGGGAGAACCTCAGCGAGCAGACCTACGACGGCCAGCGCGTCCTGACGTGGTGGAAGGGCCGCGTGCTGTCGCTCGGCTTCGGCCAGGGCGAAGACATCGTCATGAACTCCCACTACCAGACCGTCGCGAGGATCCCCGGCGGCAACGGCCTGAAAGCGGACCTGCACGACTTCCAGATCGCCCCCCACGATGTCGCCTACATCACCGCCTACAACCCCATCCGTTGCGACCTCACGTCGATACGCGGAACGCGAGGCGGGGCGATCGTCGACACAGCGATCCAGCAGATCGACATCAAGACGGGTCTCGTGCGCTGGGAATGGCACAGCCTCGACCACATCGGCGCTTCGGAGTCCGAAGTCGAAACCCCGACCGGGACGGCGCCGTGGGACTACTTCCATCTCAACTCGATCGACCTCCAGCCCGACGGCGACATCGTCATCTCCGCGCGCAGCACCTGGGCCGGCTATCGGCTGCAGGCCGGCAGCGGCAAGATCCTCTGGCGCCTCGGCGGCAACAGCAGCTCCTTCAAGATGGGCCCAGGCACGGAGATGGCTTGGCAGCACGACGCGCGCGTCCAGCCAAACGGCGACGTCACGTTCTTCGACGATGGCTCGAACCCGCCTATCCACAGCCAGTCACGCGTAGTGCGCATCGCGCTCGACCTCGCGGCGCGCCGAGCGCGCCTCGCGTCCGTCTACACGCACCGCAACCCGCCGCTGCTCGCGGCGAGCCAGGGCAACGCGCAGACGCTGGCGAACGGCAACACGCTCGTGGGCTACGGCGGGGTGCCCGCGATCAGCGAGTTCGCCAAGGACGGCTCGCTCCTCTTCGACGCCCACCAGCCCTTCGACATGTCCTTCTACCGCGCGTTTCGCTACCCCTGGACAGGGCGCCCGCTGAGTCCGCCCGCGGTCCTCGCCAGCCGCAACAACACCGGCGAAGAGACGGTCGTGCACGCGAGCTGGAACGGCGCCACCGAGGTGTCCTCGTGGCGTGTGCTCGCGGGAAAGCATCCGGGTTCGCTCACCGCGCGGGCCACGATCCGCTCCGATGGATTCGAGAGCTCCACGACGCTGCCCGTCGGCTACGACTACGTGGCCGTGCAGGCGCTCGACTCGGCGGGGCGCGTGCTCGGCACCTCGCGCACCGTCAAGCCGATCGGCTAGCTTCCGTGAGCCGACGCTTCAGTAGGCCGGGTTGGACTTGTGCTTGTGCGTCGTCGTGGTCGACGTCGGCGTCGTCGTGGGGGCGTTGCTCGTCGCCGGCGTGGCGGTGGAACTCCCCGATTTGCCGCCGCACCCCGACACCGCCGCGGTACTCGCCAGGACCGCAGCGAGCGTTAGCATGGCGGGCAGTGTTGTTCTCTTCATGGGCCGGGCTCCAATCGTGTTAGTGGGCTCGAAAGCTCACCGTACCAATCGTTTGGCGTGGCTGTTGGTCGTCTGCTGCGTGGCCCAGTTCATGGTCATTCTCGACCTGAGCATCGTCAACGTCGCGCTGCCGTCGATCCAGTCGAGCCTCGGCTTCTCCTCGCCCGACCTGCAATGGGTCGTCGACGCGTACGCGATCACGTTCGCCGGCTTCCTGATGCTCGGCGGGCGAGCGGCCGATTACTTCGGTCAGCGCAGCACGCTCGTCGGGGCGCTGCTGCTGTTCGGTCTCACCTCGCTCGCCGGCGGCGCCGCGCCCGACCAGGAGGTGCTGATCGGCGCGCGCGCGCTGCAGGGACTGGCGGGCGCTCTGATGGCCGCCACCTCGCTGGCGATCATCACCGCTTCGTTCCCGCCCGGCCCGAAACTCCATCGCGCGATCGCCACCTGGGCGGCGATGAACGGGCTCGGCGGCGCGGCCGGAGTGCTGTTCGGAGGGATCATCACCGAAGTGCTCAGCTGGCGCTGGGTACTCCTCATCAACCCCCCGATCGCGATCGCGACGGCGCTCGTCGCCTACGCGGTCGTCAGCGAGCGCCGCAGGGTGCGCGACGGCGTGAGCTTCGACCTCGCCGGCGCGCTGACGCTCACGATCGGCCAGATGGTGTTGGTGTTCGGGGTCGTGGAAGCGGGCCTCAAGGGCTGGGACACGCTCGCCGCGCTCGGGCCGATCATCCTTGGCATCGTCCTGCTCGCGACGTTCGGCGTGATCGAGTCGCGCGTGGCGTCCGCGCCGCTGATCCCGTTCAAGGAGCTGACCAAGCCGCTGCGCAGCGCCAACACGATCGTGCTGCTGTTCAGCGCGGCGCTGTTCCCGATGTGGTTCGTGAGCTCGCTCTACATGCAGCAGGTCCTGGGGCTCTCGCCGCTGCACGCCGGCTTGGTGTTCCTGCCGATGTC
>DASUPL010000259.1:0-6965 GCA_036281155.1 Solirubrobacteraceae bacterium
GAACGAAAGGCCCTCAGCCACGCCCACCCCGGAGCACCAGATCGACAGCGGGCGCTTCGCCGCGTCCGCCGGGTCCAGCTGGCGGATCGTGCCCGCCGCCGAGTTCCTCGGGTTCATGAACGTCGACTCGCCCGCTTCCGCGCGGCGCTCGTTCAGCGCCGTGAAGTCCTTCAGCGACATGTACACCTCGCCGCGCACCTCCACCAGCGCCGGCGCGCCCGTCACCTGCAGCGGAATAGCGGGGATCGTGCGCAGGTTGTGCGTCACGTCCTCCCCCACCTCGCCGTTGCCACGCGTCGCGCCGCGCTCCAGCATCCCGTCGCGATACAGCAGGCTGATCGCCAGCCCGTCGATCTTCGGCTCCACCACGTAGGAGAACCTCGGCGCCTCGATCCCCTCGCGCGCCAGGTGCGCGCGCATCCGCTCGATCCACGCGCGCAGCTCCTCCTCCGAGCGCACGTTCGCCAGCGACAGCATCCGCTCCGGGTGCTCCACCTTCTCCAAGCGCCCCACCGGCTCGCCGCCCACCCTGCGCGTCGGCGAGTCCGCTGTCGCTAGCTGCGGATGGTCGCGCTCGATCACGCGCAGCTCGTCCAGCAGCCGGTCGTACTCATCGTCGCCGATCTCCGGGTCGTCGAGCACGTAGTAGCGCCGCGCGTGGTGTTCCAGCAGCTCGCGCAACTCCCGCGCGCGAGCGCTCTGCTGCTCCAGCTCCTCGCTCACGGCGCCGCGTCGTGCGCCGGGCGATCCCCGATCGGCGGCGCGAGCAGTCCCTCCAGATCGAAGCGCCGCAGCGCCTCGAGGCTCGGGCGATCGGTCAGGTCGAAGTGGATCGGCGTCACCGCCACCCGTCCCGCCGCCACCGCCGCCAGGTCCGTGCCCGGCTCGTCGTGGAAGCCCGGGTCAGAGCCGTAGATCCAGTAGCGGCTGCGGTGCTCCTCCTCGCTCTCCACCAGCTTCAATTCGTCGCGGTAGATGCGCTTGCCCAAGCTCGTCACATCCACGCCGCTCGGCTCGCCCGCCGGCACGTTCACGTTCAACAGCGTCCTCGCCGGCAGCGGCACGTCCTCGATCCGCTCCACCATCCGCGCCACGAACGCCGCCGCCACGTCGAAGTGGAAGCCGCCATCGAAGCGGTAGTCGAGACCCCCCGCGCGCGACTGCTGCGACACCGCGATCGCGGGTAGCCCCAGCACCACGCCCTCCAGCGCAGCCGCCACCGTGCCCGAGTACGTGATGTCATCGCCCAGGTTCGCCCCGTGGTTGATCCCCGCCACCACCATGTCCGCCGTGAAGCCCTCGATCAGCCCCAGGCTCGACAGCCGCACGCAGTCCACCGGCGTGCCGTCCGTCGCGTAGCCCACCGTGCCATCCGAGAACGGCACCTCCTGCACCCACAGCGGCCTGCGCGTCGTGATCGAGCGCGCCATCGCCGAGCGGTTGCCGTCCGGCGCCACCACCGCCAGGTTCACGCCGTCGAGCTCCACCAGCGCGCGCCTCATCACCTGCAGGCCCTCCGCCTCGATCCCGTCGTCGTTTGTCAGCAGCACGTTCAGCATTGATCTCCCGGCTCAGCATACGAGACGCGCGCCAGCGCCAGCCCATGCGCCGGCGCGGTCCGCCCCGCTTGCGCTCGCGGGCGACCCTCCAGCAGCTCCGTGAACTCCTCAACCGTACGTGCGCCCGCGCCCACGTCCAGCATCGTGCCCACCAGCACGCGGTTCATGTGGCGCATGAACGTGTCCGCCTCGATCCAGAACTCCAGCACGTCGCCCTCCTCGCGCCAGCGCGCGTCGATCACCGTGCGGTGGAAACGCGAGTGTTCGGTTTCCGTCGGCGTGAACGCCGTGAAGTCGTGGCGGCCTTGCAGCGCCGCGGCGCACTCGTGCAGCGCGTCGCGGTCAAGTTTGCCCGTCCACCAGAACGCGCGGCTGCGCTCGAACACGCCGCGCGTGCGCCTCGCGAGCACGCGGTAGCAGTACGTTCGGCTGATCGCGTCGTGGCGCGCGTTGAACGTGTCGGACGCGGGCTCCGCCGCGAGCACCGCCACGTCGTCATCCAGCAGCCCGTTCAACCGCAGCGGGTCGACCGCCTCGTGCGCGTAGCTCGCCACCTGTTCCCACGCGTGCACGCCCCTGTCCGTGCGTCCCGCCACCGTCAGCTTCAACGGCTCGCCCCGCTGGTCTCTCTCGCCTAGCACCGTGCGCAGCGCGCGCTCGAGCTCCTGCTGCACCGAGCGCTCATCCGGCTGGCGCGCCCATCCGGCGAACCCCGTCCCGTCGTACTCGATCGTGAGCTTCGTGATCATCCCGCCGCCGTGGCGCCAGCGCCACCCGCCCGCGAGCCGAGCTCAGACGAGCTCGATGAAGACCATCTCGGTCGAGTCGCTGCGCCGCGGACCGAGCTTCAGGATGCGCGTGTAGCCACCCGGGCGCTCCGCGTAGCGGGGCGCCACGTCCGTGAACAGCTTGTGGACCGCCGAGGCGTCCTGGCACAGCGTCGAGAGCGCCTGGCGGCGGGCGTGCAGGTCTCCCCGCTTCGCCAGCGTGATCAGTTTCTCGATCTCCGGCTTGACCGCCTTCGCCTTCGCCTGAGTCGTTTCGATCCGCTCGTGCTCGATGATCTCCTTGCTCAGGTTCATCAGCAGCGCCTTGCGGTGCGCCGAGTCACGGCTCAGCTTGTGTTTTTTCCTCTGGTGGCGCATGAGTTTGTGGAGTCTAGTGGGCCAGGGCCGTCGCGATCAGTCCGCGCGCAGGTTCAAGCCGCGCGCGTGGAGCGTTTCGATGACCTCGTCGATCGACTTTTTGCCGAAGTTCGGGATCGCGTTCAGCTCCGCCTCGGACTTCGAGATCAGATCGCCCACCGTCTGGATGCCAGCGCGCTTGAGGCAGTTGTACGAGCGCACGCCCAGCTCCAGCTCCTCGATCAGGATGCCGAACTCCTCACCCTGCAGAGCGGCCTGCGGGCCGCCGCCCGCCACCGCGAGGCCGTGCCCGTCGAGCTGGCCGCCGGGGGCCGCGCGCAGCTCCTGGATGCGGTCCGCGTCGGTGAAGATCGCCAGCTGTGAGATCAGCAGCTCCGCCGCCTCGCGCAGCGCGGCCTGCGGGTCGATCGAACCGTCCGTCTCGATGTCCAGCGTGAGCTTGTCGAAGTCCGTCTTCTGGCCGACGCGCGCCTGCTCGACCGCGTACGCCACGCGACGCACGGGCGAGAAGATCGAGTCGATCGGGATCACGCCGATCGGCTGGTCGGCGGACTTGTTCTCCTCCGCCGGGCGGTAGCCGCGGCCACGGCCGATCGTCATGTACAGCTCGAGCTTCGTTTTCTTCTCCAGCGTCGCGACGTGCAGCTCGGGGTTGAGGATCTCAACGCCCGCCGGCAGGTCGATGTCCTTGGCCGTGATCTCGCCTGGGCCGGTTATCACCAGTGGCGCCTCGACCTCGCTCGCGTCGGAGTGCATCCTGCAGACCACGCCCTTGAGGTTGAGCACGATGTCGGTCACGTCCTCCTTGATGCCCTCGATGGTCGAGAACTCGTGCGCCACGCCCTCGATGCGAACGCTCGTGACGGCAGCGCCAGCGAGGGAGGAGAGCAATACGCGCCGCAGCGAGTTGCCGAACGTGTAGCCGAACCCGCGGTCGAGCGGCTCGATCGTGAACGTGCCACGGTTCTGCTCCACCGACTCGCTGGTGATCCGGGGGATTTGGAAGTCGAGCATGAGAGTCCTAACGTCGTTTTGATGTCGCACCGGCGTCGCGCGGACGCCGGCTCTTGAGCACCGCCGCCCGGTTGGGCCGCGACGCGTGAAAAGCTCTTACTACTTCGAGTACAGCTCGACGATGAGCTGCTCCTGCACCGGCGCAGCGACCTCGCGCCGCTCCGGCTTGCGCAGCACCTTCGCCGACAGCGACTCGTGGTCGGCCTGCAGCCACGCGGGAATCTGTCCTGTCAGCTCGGTCGCGTCCCTGACCACCTGCGTGGCGGGCGTCTCGGACTTGATCGTGATCACGTCGCCCGGACGCACCTGATAGCTGGGGATGTTCACGCGCCGGCCGTTGACCGTCCAGTGGCCGTGGCGAATCAGCTGCCGCGCCTGACGGCGCGACGCCGCGAAGCCGAGGCGCACGAGCACGTTGTCCAGCCGGCACTCCAAGAGCGCGAGCAGATTCTCGCCCGTGATGCCGGCCTGGCGCGAAGCCTTCACGTAGTAGCCGTGGAACTGCTTCTCCAGCACGCCGTAGTAGCGGCGCGCCTTCTGCTTCTCGCGCAGCTGCACCCGGTACTCGCTCTGTTTCATGCGCCCGCGGCCGTGCTCTCCCGGCGGATAGGAGCGGCGCTCGACGCCGCACTTGTCCGTCAGGCAGCGCTCGCCCTTCAGGAACAGCTTCTGTCCCTCGCGACGGCACTGCTTGCACTGTGGGCTCGTGTCTCTGGCCATTAGACGCGTCTCCTCTTGCGGGGGCGGCATCCGTTGTGTGCCTGTGGCGTCACGTCCTTCACGCCCGTCACTTCCAGGCCCGCGGCCTGCAGTGAGCGGATCGCGGTCTCGCGGCCGGAGCCGGGACCCTTGACGTAGACCTCCACCTTCTGCAATCCCTGTTCCAAGCCCTTGCGCGCGGCTGCGTCGGCAGTCACCTGCGCCGCGAACGGCGTCGACTTGCGCGAGCCCTTGAAGCCCGCGCCACCGGCGGACTCCCACGCGATCACGTTGCCCTGGGTGTCCGTCAGCGAGACGATCGTGTTGTTGAAAGAGGTCTTGATGTGGGCCTGGCCCACGGGGATGTTCTTTTTCGGCTTGCGGCGGCCGCGTGCGCGTTTTGGAGCGGGTGGCACTACTTCTTACCTGCTTTCTTCTTGCCCGCCACCTGCATGCGCTTGGGGCCCTTGCGCGTACGAGCGTTGGTCTTGGTCTTCTGTCCACGCACCGGGAGTCCGCGGCGGTGGCGCAGCCCGCGATAGCAGCCGATCTCCTGCAGGCGCTTGATGTCCTGGGAGCGTTCGCGGCGCAGGTCGCCCTCGACGGTCAGCCCCTCGTCGATCGCGTCGCGCAGCTTGACCACCTCGTCCTCGGTGAGGTCGCGAATGTAGGTGTCGGGGTTGATCCCCAGCTGCGCGAGGACCTTCGCGGACGTCGAGCGTCCGATGCCGTAGATGTAGGTGAGCCCGATTTCCGAACGCTTGTTCAGAGGCAGGTTGACGCCAGCGATACGTGCCATCTGCCGTCTAGCCCTGACGCTGCTTGTGACGCTTGTTCTGGCATATCACGAGCACCACGCCGTGGCGACGGATGATCTTGCACTTCTCGCACATCGGCTTGACCGACGGTCTTACCTTCATGATCCCTTTCGGCGGCTGGGTTCCGGCGACTCGGCTCTGGCTGCCGTGACGGCCGCCGCTACCGAGTCGTGGATTTGCCCTCGCGCAGGCGTAAAGCCGCGCACTTGGGCAGGGCCCCGGATGTTAGCAAGTTCCAGCGTCGCCGTACGCTCAGCTGGCGCTGGCGAGTCCCTCGAGCAGCGGCTCGGTGACGCGCTCCCTCGCCGCGAGGTGCCACGGCGTGAGCACGCGCGGGCCCTCGGCGGTGATGGCGACCGTGAACTCGAAATGCGCCGCGGGCGAGCCGTCCTGGGCGTAGATCGCCCAGCCGTCGCCGCCCATGCGCACGCCTGGGCGCCCCGCGGTCGTCATCGGCTCGATCGCGAGCACCATCCCCTCCTCCAGCTGCGGCCCCTTGCCGGGCTTGCCGTAGTTCGGCACCTGCGGGTCCTCGTGCATGCTGCGCCCCACGCCGTGGCCGACGAGCGAGCGCACGACCGACAGGCCCGCCGCCTCGGCCACGCCCTGGATCGTGCTGGAGACGTCTCCCATCCGGTTGCCCGGCACGCATTGCGCGATTCCCGCGTGCAGCGACGCCTCCGTGGCGCTGAGCAGGTTGCGCTCGGTCTTGCCGATCGCCTGCACCGGGAACGTGCGCGCGGCGTCGGCGACCCAGCCGTCGAGCGTCACGCCCACGTCGATCGAGATGATGTCGCCGCGCGTGAGCTTGTACGAGCCGGGGATGCCGTGCACGATCATCGCGTTCGGCGAGGCGCAGATCGAGCCTGGGAAGCCGCGGTAGCCCTTGAACGTCGGCTCAGCGCCGTGGGAGCGGATGAAGCGCTCCGCGAGCTTGTCCAGCTCCGCGGTGCTGATTCCGGGTCGCACGTTGTCGTGCATCAGATCGAGCGTCGCCGCGAGGATCGCTCCAGCCGCGGCCATCTTCTCGATCTCCGCGGGTGACTTCTTGATGATCACGTTGGAAGCTTAGCTCGGTGGATGGGGCGTCAGAGCTTCTCCTCCAGGCGCAGCGTCGCGACGGTCGCGCGCACGTGCGCGTGGACCTCGTCCGCGCTGCGCGTCCCGTCGAAGCGGCGCAGCATGCCCGCCTCGTCGTAGTACGCGATCAGCGGCTCCGTCTGGGCGTGGTAGACCTCCAGGCGGCGGCGGATCGTCTCCTCCCGGTCGTCGTCGCGCTGGATCAGGCGCGAGCCGTCCTGGTCGCAGACGTCTTCGTGCTTGGGCGGGTCAAAGGCGACGTGGTAGATGTGGCTGGGGTTCTTCACGCACACGCGCCGCCCCGCCAGCCGGCGGATCAGCTCTTCGTCTGGGACTTCGATCAGCAGCGCCGCGGTGAGACGCCGGTCCAAGCCGCGCAGCGCGTCCGCGAGCGCGTCCGCCTGCTGCTCGTTGCGCGGGAAGCCGTCGAGCAGGAAGCCATCCCGCGCGTCTCCGTCGCCGACACGCTCGGTGATCATGCCCACGATCACGTCGTCCGGCACGAGCTCGCCCGCATCCATGTAGCGCTTCGCCTCACGCCCGAGCTCCGTACCCTCGCTGACCTGGGCGCGCAGGATGTCGCCCGTGGAGATGTGGGGCAACATGAAGTCCTCGCGCAGACGGTCGGCCTGGGTGCCCTTACCGGCCCC
>DASUPL010000260.1:0-2249 GCA_036281155.1 Solirubrobacteraceae bacterium
GGGGCCGGGGGGGGGGGATCCTTTTATTTCGAACGTGTACTTGCCCTCGCCGACGTCCATCTGCTCGATCTGCCACCCGCGGCGCTCGGCGTAGCGGCCGAGCATGCGGTACAGGTCTCCCGCCCACAGGCTCGCCTCATCCCCGCCCGCGCCACCCTGGATTTCTACGATCACGCTCTTCTCGTCGTTAGGGTCGCTTTCCACCATCGCCAGGCGGATCTCCTCCTCGAGATCCTCGATGCGCTGGCGCGCCGCGCCCAGTTCCTCGCGCATCTCCGAGTCCTCGCCCATCTCTGACAGCAGCTCCTCCGCCCCGGCCGCGTCGTCCTGCGCCAGGCGCCATCGCACCGCGAGCTTCGCCGCCGGCTCCAGCTGGCTGTACGCGCGACCGACCTCCGCATAGCGTTCGCGGTCGGAGATCACCCCGGCGTCGGTCATCTGCTCGCCCAGCTCGGCGAAGCGCGTCTCGATCTGCTTGACGAGCTCTTCGATCATGCCGGCCAGTCTAGGTGGCGGAGATGCCGAGGAGCGCGGGGGCTGTTAGGCCACGACCTCCACGCCCACCAGATCCGCTGCGGACAGCTCGCCCGGCGTCTCAAGCGCGAGCACCGCCTCGAGCGCCGCTATCGCCACGGCGAGCTGGTCGAGGTCTGGCTCGCGCGTGGTCAGCAGCTGCAGCTTCAGCCCCGGCCACATCACCGCGCGCACCCACCCGCGGCTGCGGTTGCGCCCCGCGAACTTGATCAGCTCGAAGGAGATGCCCGCGATCAACGGCACGCCGAGGATGCGCGTCGCCATCAGCCAATACCAGGCGGGCAGTCCGATCGGCGCGAACACGAAGATCGCCACGATCATCACCACCAGCAGGAAGCTCGTGCCGCAGCGCGGGTGCAGCCGCGAGAAGCGCTGCGCGTTCACCGGCGTGAGCGGCAGCCCCGCCTCGTAGCAGGAGATCGTCTTGTGCTCCGCGCCGTGGTACTCGAACACGCGTCGCAGGTCGCGCACGCGCGAGAGCAGCGCCATGTAGCCGAGGAAGATGCTCGTGCGGATCAAGCCCTCCACGACCCAGAACAGGAACGAGGAGCCGAGCTGGTCCTTGACCAGGCTCGTCAACCCAACCGGGATCAGGAAGAACAGCACCACAGCCAGCAGCAGCGCGACGACGACCGTTCCCGCCCACACCGCCTTCGGGATCTCCTGCGCCTCCTCGGTCTCCTCCCCGTCCTGGGTTTCCGGCGGCAGCTGCGCATTCGCGGAGATCTCGAGTGCGCGGAACCCGATCACCATCGAGCCACCGAGCGCGACCACGCCGCGCACGATCGGAAGCCTCAGCACGCGGTGGCGTTTCATCGCCGAGTCCAACGGATATGTCGTCACCTCGATCTCGCCCTTAGCGGCCTCCTCCGGAGAGAGCTCGCCGCCGCTCAGCTGCTCCGCGGTCGGCTTGCGCACCGCCACGGCCCAGTTGGCCACGCCGCGCATCATCACGCCCTCGAGCACCGCCTGGCCGCCCACGGGCGCGTCGCGCTGGGCGCTCAGCTCACCGTCGGCCTCGCGTAGCGTTGCCGGCGCCGCGGGGTCAGCCACGGCGCCTGTCACCGGACTACTGAGCGGACCGGGCTTGCGCGGAGTGCAGGCGGCCCTTGGCAACGCGGCGCTGGAAGCGCTCGACGCGTCCGCCTGTGTCCATCAACTTCTGCCTGCCGGTGTAGAACGGGTGGCAGTTGGAGCAGACCTCGACATGCAGCTCGTCCTTGGTGGCGCGGGTGACGAACTCGTTGCCGCAGGTGCAGCGCACGTGGGCTGCGGTGTAGGTGGGATGGATCTTTGTCTTCATCGTCAGCTCATTCTAGCGGTGCGCCCAACCCGGCCGTTCGCCGAGCCGCGACAAGCGGCGTGCGTTCGGCCTCTCAGCCGCTCGCGCCGGGCCTCGCGACGCGCGACGACGTTTCTGTTTCTTCGGGAGCGAGCGCCGGCTGTACGCAGCGGTGAGTGCGCAGCACCGTCGCCTTCAGCAGCCGCCCGCGTGAGCCCATCCAGCGGAAGTGGATCGCGCCACGGTAGAACGCGGGAGACGACAGGTTCGTCACCTGCTTGAGATACGTGTACTGCTTCACCCCCGGCGCGGAGACTCGCCACACGCCCAGACCGGGGGCCGTGACCGCACGGTAGGCGAGATCGCCAGGCGTGCGCTCGAGCACGTCCACCCTCATCTCCATCTTCGCCGTGCCCGGGATCGCGCTCATTTA
>DASUPL010000261.1:0-4558 GCA_036281155.1 Solirubrobacteraceae bacterium
CTCCTCGTCGGACATGCCTTCGAGCTCGGCCATCAGCTTCGCCGTCTCGTCCACCTCGGAGTCGCCCATCATGCGCACGATCTCCGAGGCGAGACTCGCGATCGTCGGACAGGTGAACAAGCTGTGCAGCGGCAGATCGACCGCGAAGTCGCTGCGCACCTGCGCGACGACCTGTGTCGCCAGTAGGGAGTGGCCGCCGAGCGCGAAGAAGTCATCCTCCACCCCGATCTGTCCCACGCCGAGGACCTGCACCCAGATCGCCGCCACGGCCTCCTCCAGCGGCGTGCGAGGCGCGATGTACTCCGCGCTATGCGCGCCCGCGAGGTCGGGATCGGGCAGCTGGAGCTTGTCGATCTTCCCGCTCGGCGTGCGTGGGAAGTCCTCGACGCTGACGATCGCTCCAGGCAGCATGAACTCGGGCAGCCACTCCGCGAGATGGGCCCGCAGCTGGTCCTCCCCGACCGTGCCGTCGACCGTACAGTAGGCCACCAGGCGCAGGTCTCCGGTCGCGCTCGTCTGCGTCGCGGTGACCGCCTCGCGGACCTGGGGGTGCGTGCGCAGCGCGGTCTCGACCTCGGCCGGCTCGACGCGGTAGCCGCGGATCTTGAGCTGCTCGTCCACGCGCCCGAGGAACTCGAGCGTGCCGTCGGGAAGCCAGCGCGCGAGGTCTCCCGTGTCATACATCCGCGCCTGGCCCTCGTCGGCCGCGAACGGATCGGCGGAGAACCTCTCCGCGGTCAGCTCCGGCTCACCGACGTAGCCACGCGCGACGCCGGCGCCCGCGATGAACAGCCGCCCCGCGACGCCGATGGGCGCGGGGCGCTGGCCATCGTCGAGCACGTAGCAGGAGGTGTTGGAGATCGGGCGGCCGATCGGAACGCTCGCGGGCTCGTACTCGCCGGGGCCATCGCCGACGAGGAACGTGCACGAGCCGACCGTCGTCTCCGTCGGACCGTAGTGGTTGAGGATCGCGCAGCCGGAGAGGGCGCGCACGCGGTCGATCAGATCCCAACTCGAACGCTCGCCGCCGACGATGAGCCACCGCTTCGGCAGCACCCTTGGGTCACCGGCCGCGAGCAGGGCACCGATGTGCGAGGGGGTGATCTTCAGCACGTCCAGCGGTGTCGCCTCCATCAGGCTCGCGAGCGCGCCCGGATCCGCGGCCGCGTTGGGGTCGACGAGCACCAGCGTGCCTCCCGAGCACAACGCTCCGAACATGGACGTGTTGCCCAGGTCGGTCGAGATCGACGTCACGAGCCCGAACGACATGGGCTCCTCTTCGGCGTCGAGGCGACGAACGATGTCGGTGGCGTAGTTGGCGAGGTTGCCGTGCGTGACGGCCACCCCCTTCGGGGTGCCGGTCGAGCCGGACGTGAAGATCACGTACGCGAGATCGTCGTGCGACGCTCCGCTCTCCAGGGCGCTCGAGGGCTCGCCCTCGAGCGCGGCGCGGTCGCGGTCCAGGCACACGACCTCTCCGTCGAACTCCGCAACGGCGCCGAGCAGCGGCTCTTGCGTCACGAGTACCGTGGCGCCCGTCGTAGCGAGTTGATGGCTCAGTCGCGCGGGCGGATGCTCGGAGTGCAGGGGCACGTATGCTCCACCCGCCTTCAGGATCCCCACGAGGCCGATCGCCATCTCGATCGAGCGGTCGGTGCAGTGTCCGACAGCGACTCCAGGTCCGACCCCCAGGCCGCGAAGCCGGTGTGCGAGCTGGTTGGCGCGCGCGTCCAACTCGGCATACGTGATCGAACGCTCGCCATCGGCCACGGCCAGCCGCTCCGGCGCCGAGAGCGCCCAGCGCGCGATCAGATCGTGCGCGCACTCCTTTGCCACCGGCACGGCGGTGTCGCTGAGCTCGTGCAGCACACGCCGACGCTCGTCGTCGCTCAGCAGCTCGACGTCGGCGAGCGCGACGCCGGGGTCGGCTGCGACGGCCGCGAGCATCCGCACAAAACCCCCGGCGAGGCCGCTGACGGTCTCGCGTCTGTAGCGGCTCGGATCGAAGGAGAGACTCAGCGTCACTCGCTCGCCGTCCGTTCCGCACATGAGTGACAGTCGCTGCTGTGGGCCCGTGGTGAGCATCCGCGCGACCGTCACGCTCAGGCCCGTTGGCTGCTCCAGCCGCGAGGGGTACTCGACGAACCCGATCTCCACGCCCTTTGCCGCGCTGGCGGGAGCGTAGTCCTGTTTGACCAGCGCATCGCCGCGCGCCCTGTCGATCTCGGTCAGCACCTCGGCGAACGAGCGCGCCGCGTCGACGCGCGCCTCGATCGGCACGGGACGCGCGAACGCTCCGAGCGCGCCCTCGAGATCGGCATGGCGCCGCTCGCCGGCGACGGACGCGACCGCGGTTGTGTCCGCCCCGCTGAAGCGCCCCAGCACCGCGTGCCACGCCGCCTGCACGAATGCCGCCGGAGACGATCCGTAGCGCCGCGCCTGCGCGGAGAGCGTCGCCGCAAGCGCGTCGTCGATCGCGACTGGCACCTCCTCCGTCGTGGCGGCGCCTGCTCCCGTGAGAGTGAATGGCAGCGTTGGTGAGGAGGTCGCGCTCAGCTCCTCCCAGGACGCGCGGGCGGCGCGCGCCTCGTCGTCGTCGGAGTCACTCAGCTCGTGCTGCCACGCGGAGAAGTCCGCATACTGGAGCGGGTCCTCGACGAGGGCGGTCGAGGTGAGCTGGCTGACCACCTCTCCGAGTAGCAGCGCCGTCGAGGTCGGATCGGCGCACAGCGCGGAGAGCGTGAGGATCAGCTCGGCGGAGCTCTCGTCCTTCGTCACGAGCGTCGCTCGCACGAGCGGACCTTGCTCGAGATCGAACTGCGCCTCGAGCTCCGAGCGGCGGATACTCTCCAGCCGCTCGGCCCGCTCCTGTGGACTGGCCGCCGTGAGATCGCGCGTCTCTATCCGCGGTTCAAGTGACGCGGTGACAGCCTGTAGGGGAAATGTCAACCCAGGTTGACGCACGAACGTCGTGCGCAGGCTCTCGTGCCTGTCGACCGCCAGCCGCAGGGCATCGAAGATCGCTGACGCGTCGAGTGCGCCATCGATGGCAAGCACGGCTTGCGTGCGCGCTGTTGGGGCTTCTGGCTCCGCCGCCCACACATGCTCCTGCTGCGGCGAGACCTGAAAGCTGTCTGCGGTCCTATCTGACATTCCGTTGTCCATAACGCACGTTTCCTCCCTATGATTTCTTCCACGGAGCCACCGTGCGTAACTTCATCCGTGGCCAAACTGTATCGCACTTGATCAGCGTTTCACACTCGATCAGGTTGTCGCAACTTGTGCTGCAAGTCCTGGGATTTCAGGACGTCTGGCGCCGCCGGATCGAACGTCCCGCGGCTTTGCGCGAGCTGTGCGCCAGCGCGAGAATCGGGGCGTCTGGCTGCTCCACGACCTGCTCTAGAAGTGTACGCAGGTTCGCCTCGAAGCCGACGATCGACGCCATGTCGAACAGGTCGCGGTCGTACTCGAAATACCCTCCCAGAGCCTGCGGTCCGAGCTCCAGCTCGAGCGCCAGGTCGAAACGCGAGAAGCCGATGTCGACGGCAATCGGCTCGACGTCGAGCCCGGCCAGGGCGAGGATGGGCCGCTCGGTCGCCTGGGCTCGGAAGTTGACCTGGAACAGTGGGTTGTAGCCCGGGTCGCGTTTCGGCGCGACGGCCTCGACGACCTTCTCGAACGGCAGGTCCTGGTGCGCGTAGGCGCCCAGCGCGGTCTCGCGAGCACGTCCGATGACTTCCCGGAAGGAGGGGTTTCCGCCCAGTCGCGTACGTAGCGCCAGCGTGTTCGTGAAGAAACCGATCAAGCCCTGGAGCTCGAGGTTGTTGCGGTTCGCGATCGGGCTGCCGATGACGATGTCCTCCTCGCCGCTCAAGCGATACAGCAGCGTCGTGAACGCGGCCAGCATCGTGATGAAGAGCGTCGCGCCCTCCTCTCGCCCCAGCGCCACAAGCCCGTCCGCGAGTCCCCTGTCGAACACGATGTGGTGATGCGACCCCTCGGTGCGCTGCACCGCAAGCCGAGGGCGGTCGGTCGGCAGGCGCAGGAGCTCCGGTGCGCCCTCGAGCGTACGGGCCCAGTAAGAGCGCAACTCCTCGAGCGTCTGCCCCTGCAGCCGCTCGCGCTGCCACACCGCGTAGTCGGCGTATTGGATCGGCAGCGGCGGCAGGTTCGGCGCACGCCCGGCGCGGTTGGCCTCGTAGCACTCCGCGAGCTCCGAGAAGAGGACCGTGTCGGAGTGCGCGTCGGCGGCGATGTGGTGCATCCCCAGCAGCAGCACGTGGTCCTCGCCGCCGAGCTGCACGAGGGTCGCGCGCAGCATCAGATCGCGCGTCAGGTCGAACGGCCCGCGTGAGAGCTCGCGCAGCTGCTCGTCGAGCCCCGACTCCGTTCCGGGCACGACGGGCAGCTCGAAGGACCACGTGTCCAGGGCTCGCTGTAAAGGCTCCGCGCCGGGCACGATCACCGTCCGCAGGCTCTCGTGGCGCTCGATCACGGCGCTCAGCGATCGTTCGAGCGCATCCCTGTCGAGGGGGCCGCGCAGCCGCAGCGCGCGCGC
>DASUPL010000262.1:0-2464 GCA_036281155.1 Solirubrobacteraceae bacterium
GAACGCGCGCTGGCGCAGCCGCAGCGGCTGGTTGGACAGCGTGACCTGCTCCGACGGCGGCAGCTTGGAGATGTGGACCGCGTTGCGCCCGTACCACTCCCCGTATGGCTGCTGGGTGGCGACCTCGCGCTTGACCTCCTCGTCCTCCACGATCCGGCCGCGCTCGAGGTCGACGAGGAACAGCTTCCCCGGCTGCAGGCGCCCGAGGCGCCGCACCCGCTCGGGCGCGATATCGAGCAGCCCGGACTCCGAGCCGAGCACCACGTGGCCGTCGGTCGTCTCAACCCAGCGGCCGGGCCGCAGGCCGTTGCGGTCGAGCGTCGCGCCGACCACGCGACCGTCGGTGAATGCCACCGACGCGGGCCCGTCCCACGGCTCCATCAGGCAGGAGTGGAAGGCGTAGAAGCCCTTCAGGTAGTCGGGCAGGTCCTCGCGGTTGCGATAGGCCTCGGGGATCATCATCATCGCCGCGTGCGGCAGCGAGCGCCCGCCGAGCATCAGCAGCTCGAGCACGTTGTCGAACGTCGCGGAGTCCGAGTTGCCGGGGCTGACGACGGGCAGGATCTTCGCGAGGTCCTCGCCGAACAGCTCGCTGCTGAGCTCGCTCTCGCGGGCGCGCATCCAGTTGACGTTGCCCATCACGGTGTTGATCTCGCCGTTGTGGCAGATCACCCGGTAGGGGTGCGCGAGCTCCCAGCTGGGGAACGTGTTTGTGGAGAAGCGCGAGTGCACGAGCGCGAGCGCGCTCTTGCAGCGCTCGTCGCGCAGATCGCTGTAGAAGGCCGCCAGCTGGAAGCTGATCAGCATGCCCTTGTAGTTGATCGTGCGCGAGGAGCTGGACGTGACATATAGGCCTGGGTCCTCGGCGCCGAGCTCGCAGATCCGGCGGATCACGTACAGCTTGCGCTCGAACGCGTCCTGGTCGCGCGCCTCGGCCGTGCCGACGCCGACGAACAGCTGGCGGATCACGGGGCGGCACGCGCCGGCGACCTCGCCCGTCTGGTCCTCGCACACGGGCACGTCGCGCCAGCCGAGCAGCCGTTGGCCCTCGCCCTCGACCGTCCGCTCCAGCAGGGACTCCAGGCGCACGCGAACCGAGATGTCCGTCGGCAGGAAGCACATGAGCACGCCGTAGGAGCCCGGCGCGGGCAGCTCGAAGTCGACGACCGCGCGCAGCAGCTCGTCGGGCAGCTGCATCAGGATCCCCGCGCCGTCGCCCGTGCTCGGGTCCGCCCCCGAAGCCCCGCGGTGCTCGAGGTTCTCGAGCGCGGTCAGCGCCCACGAGACGACCTCGTGGGTTGGCTGGTTGTCCAGCCGAGCCACCATGCCCACGCCACACGCGTCGTGCTCGAAGCGAGGGTCGTAGAGTCCGACGGCCTTTGGCGGCTGCATGTTGTGCGAGTTCATGAAAGTGCTCCCTTGGGGCGGTGCATCCCACGCGGAGTTGGGCACCCTTTGCGGGCGTACCCACCCTTGGCGCAGGCAGGCGGGCACCTGAGGCGGAGCAAGAAAGCGTAGCAGCGCTGGGAAGGCGCAAACGCGCCGGGCGGCGAATCGTCCTGGGCACGGAAACGGCGCTGTATCGCCGTGCTCAGGGGGTCAGCGGCAGCTGTCCCCCGACGGCGAGGTCAGCGAGCGGATCCTCGCGCATCGTCTCCATCTCGCCCCAGCTGCACAGGCCGTTTCTGCCGGGGCACGTGAGGCACATGCCGCGATGGGGCTCGGGGCTGACGCTGAACGTGCGCATGCGCTCTCGCGCGCGCTCCAGGCGCTCGGCCAGGCTCTGCTCGAGCTGGCCGCGGTCGGATGCGGAGTAGCGCGCCGCGACTGGCTCGTGCGGGCGCTGCAGGAACCAGTGGACGACGTCCACGTGCGCCACCTCGTCGCGCAGCACGGCCAGCGCGTAGAGCAGACGCTGCACACCGTAGTCGCGCTCCACCAGCGCGCTCAGGTCGACGTCTGGACCGACGCGATCGCTCTTGTAGTCGAGCACCAGCACACCGCCATCGGCCTCGTGGGCGAGCAGATCGACGACGCCCGTGATCAATGGCTCCTCCGCGGCGAGCGAGAACGCGAACGGGTGCTCGCGGTTGACTCTCGCCGCCTCACCGACACGCGCCGCAACGGCAGTGGGGAGCGCCGCGCCGATCAACGCCGCGATCTCCTCGCGCTCCTCGCGCCGGACACGCATCCCCAGCTCGCGCGCCACGCGCGCGACGTCGTCCGAAGACGGCGCCAGGGGATTGGCGAAGTCGACCGACTCGAGCAGCCTGTGCGCCAACGTCCCCCGCGCGCGCGCCTCCAGCCCCACTCCTTCCCCCGCCCGCGTCCGCGCCGCCGTGCGATCCTCGCGCAGCCCGAGCACGCGTTCGAGGTAGTAGCGATAGGCGCAGCGCTCCAACTCGCTGAGAGCCGTGTAGCTGAGCGTGGCGGGGGCGATGGCACGTCTCTCGAGCGTGCCGGG
>DASUPL010000263.1:0-9372 GCA_036281155.1 Solirubrobacteraceae bacterium
GAGCACCATCGCCAAACGCCCCTCCGGCGTCAAGAAGGCCGAGGCATGTACGAGCGTCGCCGCCCAGGACGAGGCGAGGCCTGACAGCCGAACGCCTTGCTCGAGTGCCGCCGCAACCGAGCGCTTTCGCACCTGTCCACGATGCTCCTGGTAGCGGACGAATGGCGGGTTGCCGATCACAGCGTCCTGCCAGCCAACTCGATCACCGAGATGCGCTGGTGTGGGCAACTCGAAGAAATCTGAGCAAACGAGGTTCGCGCCCGCGCCCGCCGTATCGAGCAATGAGCCAGAAGCGTCAAGCGATGGCTGATGGAGGTCGATTCCGGTCAGCTGAGCCGCTATGCCAGTCGATGTTGCTCCGAGGTCCTTGAGTCTCTCAGCGGCGGCTAGTAGAAATACCGACTCGCCACAGGTGGGATCCAAAACCCGAGCGTCCCCAGAGCGGATCGCCCAACGACCTAGGAACTCGGCGATAGGTGGCGGCGTGAAGAAGGCACCGCGAGCCTTCTGCAAGGACGTCGGCTCCGCAAGTCTTGACAACATGGTGTGACCCTACCGTCAGGGTCGGATAGGAACACATGTTCGATGCGGTACCTCGCCTACGCGTGCGCGAGCCGGTGCGAGAAGTAGAAGCCCGCGAGCGCCGCGCCGGCGGCGACCGCGACGGTGCCGATCACGCCTTTGCGCGGCAGGTGCTCGCTCGCCAAGAGCGTCGCGACCGTGTCGACGCTGTCCGCGACCGCGCACGCCGACTGCAGGCGGGGGCCCAGCACGGCGTCGTCCAGAGTCCACAGCACCGCGGCGCCCAGAGCCACGTCACGGACCGCGAGCCCTCTGGCGAGATCGATCACGGCGGCGTGCTTGGCGTTCTCCTCGCCGAGCCACTGCGCGGTGATCTGCTCGGGCGCCGCGAGGATCGAGGCGCCGAGCACGACGCGTCCCGCCGCGAGCAGCCAGGCTCCACGCCGCGGGCTTACGAGCGCCATCTCCCCGCGCCCCGCCGTCGCGCTCTCTAAGCCGACTCGGCTGGCGTTACGCTCACGACGCGACCGCGGCGGCCGTTCGCGAACCGCACCGTGCCGGCCGCGCGCGCGTACAGCGTGTCGTCCTTGCCGATGCCCACGCCTTCGCCCGGCTTGAATTTCGTTCCGCGCTGGCGAACGATGATCTCGCCGCCCGTCACGGCCTCGCCCGCGAACGTCTTCACGCCCAGGCGCTGCGCGTTGGAGTCGCGTCCGTTGCGGCTCGAGCCGAGCCCCTTCTTATGAGCCATCTGAAGTCGTCTCCTCGCTCGCCTTCGCAGGCGCCTTGGCGCTCGCGGCTTTCGCGGGCGCCGCTTTCTCGCTCACGGCTTTCGCGGGCGCTGCTTTGGAGCTCGCGGCTTTGGGTGCCGCCGGTTTGGCGGCCACAGGCTTCGCACTGGCGGTTTTCGCGGCGGACGTCTTGCCGGCCGTGATCTCCGTCACCTCGATCTGGGTCAGGTCCTGGCGGTGTCCGGTGCGGCGTTTGTAGCCGCGCTTGGGCTTGAACTTGAACACCCGCAGCTTCTCCCCGCGGACGTGCGCCACCACCTTCGCGGTGACCTTCACGTCTTTCAGGCCCGCCTTGTCGAACACGGCCTCCTCGGAGCGGTACAGGATCGGCTCGAGCGAAACGTCCGCGCCCTCGGCCACCGCCAGGCGCTCCACGGTCAGCCTCTGGCCGCGCTCGACGCGGTACTGCTTGCCGCCGGTCTTCACGATCGCGTACATGGTGCTCTGGGTCTCGATTCTCTAGCTTGGGATGGCGCCGAGTGGCTACTCGGGGGCCGCCTCGGCCTTGGCAGCCGAACGGCGCCGTCCGCCCCTGCGGCCACGACGCCGAGGCTTGGATTGTAGGCCATCCTCGACGGTCTCGTCCGACGGCGTCTCGGCGGCGCTCGCCTCCTCGACGATCGCGTCCTTCTCCGCGACTACCGCGTCCTTCTCCGGCTCGGGAGCGACCACGGCGGGCGGGCGGCGTTTGGGGCGCGCGCTGCGAACCGGCACGGCGCGCGGCGGCGCACTAACGACCTCGCCGGCCTCGTCCAGCAGCAGCGCGCTCGCCGCCGTGCGCCCGACCTGGTCGATGCGCACCATCCGCTTCTCTCCCACGCACGACGCGGCGCCGGCGATCGAGATGATGTAGCCGTCGATTTTCGCGACCGCGTCGTCGACGTCGTACATGTGCGGCTCGACGATCTCCACCAGCACCTCATCGCCCTGGCGGAACGGCAGCGCGCGCTCCTCCACCTCCGCGCGGGTGCCCACGAACGTGATCGCGAAGTGGTCCATCGTGAGCCCTTCGGAGCCCTCGAACAGGAACGACTTGCCCGTCTGCGCCTCCAGGGCGTGCAGCACGCGCGAGTTGTGCCCCGTGAACTGCATGCTCACGCGCGGGTTGATCTGCACCAGGAACGCCTCCGCGTCGGGGTGCTCCACCGCGACGTCGCGCAGGCGGCGCTCGAACTCGATCGCGATCGTCTCCTCCGAGCGGATCACGCCCTCGCCGTCGCACGTCGTGCACGGGCGGCTCATGATCTCGCGCACGCCCTCGGTCACGTTCTGGCGGGTCATCTCCACCAGGCCGAGCTTCGAGATCTCCGCGGTGAACGTCTTCGTGCGGTCCTCGTCGAGCGTCTTGCGGAGCGTCTTCATGACCGCGTCGCGGTTGCGCGCGCGCGCCATGTCGATGAAGTCGATCACGATGATCCCGCCGATGTCGCGCAGGCGCAGCTGGTTGACGACCTCCTCGGCCGCCTCCAGATTCGTCTTCGTGATCGTGTCCTCCAGGCCCGCGCCCTTGCCGCGGCCGATGAAGCTCCCCGAGTTGACGTCGATCACCGTCAGCGCCTCGCCGTAGTCGATGATCAGATAGCCGCCGCTCGGCAGGTCCACGCGGCGCGAGAGCACGCCGTCGATCGCCTTGTCGACGCCGTAGTCCTCGAACAGCGGCTCGTCCTGCTGCCACAGCTCCACGCGCTCGACCAACTCGGGGGCGGTGCGCGTGAAGAACGACACCAGGCGGTGGTACTGCTGCTCGTCGTCGACGATCGCGCGCTCGAAGTGCGCGGAGAAGATGTCGCGCACGACGCGCACCGACAGATCCGCCTCTTGGAAGACCAGATCCGGGGCGGCGGTGTCCTCGACGCGTTTGACGAGCACCTCGTGCAGCTTGTGCAGGTACTTCAGCTCGCGCTCGAAGTCCTCGCGCTTGGCGCCGTGGGCCGCGGTGCGCACGATCACCCCGCCCTCGCCGATCGCGAGGTTCGCGGTCTGGCGGCGCAGCCGTTCGCGCTCTTTGTCCTCCAGCCGGCGCGACACGCCGACGCCCTCGCCCGTGGGCGCATAGACCATGTAACGGCCCGCGATCGTCAGCTCCATCGACAGTCGCGCGCCCTTCGTCTTCAGCGGGTCCTTGACGACCTGCACGACGATCTCCTGGCCGGGACTGAGCAGATCGGAGATCTTGCGTCCGCCGCCGCCCCCGCGTCCGCGCTTGGGCGTCTCGACGCCCGGCAGCACGATCTCATCGACGTGCAGGAAGCCGTTCTTCTCCAGGCCGATGTCGACGAACGCCGCCTCCAGGCCGGGCAGGACGTTGTCGACCTTGCCCTTGTAGATGTTGCCGACGATCGAACGTCCGCCGCGGCGCTCGATGTAGAGCTCAGCTACACGGTAGCCAGCCTCCGGAGCGCCACTGCCGCGCTTGCGGCCACGGCTGGATGAGGAACGCGAGGCGGCGGGCGTGCCGCTGGCCTCCAGAAGCGCGACGCGCGTCTCCGCGCGATCGACGCTGACAAGCACTTGCTTTTTCAATTTTTGGATCCAGTCTTAGAGTCATATCTAGTAGAGCGGCACGCGGCCCTTCAGCGCTGCTGAGGCGCGCGCCTGCACGTAAATCGATTGCAAAAGGCCTATGGCCAACAAGGTCGTTATCACCGACGAGCCGCCGTAACTCATGAGGGGAAGCGTGACACCGGTGATGGGCATGATCCCAATTGTCATCCCTACGTTGACGAAAACCTGGAACATGAGCATAGCCGCTACGCCGGCAGCGATGAGCGAGCCGAACAGATCCTTCGCCATCACGAGCACGCGCAGCGTGCGCCAGATCAGCAGCGCGTACAGCAGCAGCACGATCCCAGCGCCCAGAAATCCGTAGCGTTCGGCCACCGCCGCGAACACGAAGTCGGTGTGGCTCTCGGGCAGGAAGTTGAGCGAGACCTGCGTCGACTTCGCCCCGCGGCCGGTCTTCTGACCCGACCCGATCGCGATCTTCGACTCCTGCTGTTGGTAGCCTTCTGTCTGCTTGTTCGACGACGGGTGCAGGAACGCCGTCAGCCGGTTCACCTCGTAGGCCTTCAACACGTGAACTCCCGCCGCGGGGGCCGCGACGAGCAGGAACGTCGCCGCCAGGCACACGAGCGCGGCGAGCGCCGCGAGCTGGCGCCAGGACGTGCCCGCGATGAACAGCAGCATGTAGGCGATGACCATGTAGACCATGCCCGAGCCGAGGTCCGGCTGGGCGATCACGAAGATCGCCGGTATGAGCCCCGCGATCATCACGCGCACCGTCGTATCGCGATCGTGCAGGCGCCGCGCGCGTTCCACCAGCAGCGCCGCCAGCGCGAGGATCAAGAGCACCTTGCCGATCTCCGAAGCCTGGAAGGAGAACAGCGGGAAGTTGATCGCGCGCTGCGATCCACGCGCTGTGTGGCCGAGCGCGAGCACCGCCAGGATGCTCAACAGCAGCGTCGCGTAGATCGGATTTTTCAGACGCCGCAGGGTGGCGTAGTTGATCCGTGAGAGCGCCAGCATCAGCACGAAGCCCACCAACAGGTACACGACCTGCCTGTCGACGTAGAAGCGCGGATCGCCCGGGATCAGGTTCCTCGTCGCCTCGCGCAAAGTCACCGCCGAGCAGACGCCCAGCCCGACCACGGCGAGCGTGAGCAACGGGTCGAGCGGCAGCCACACGGTGCGCCGCGGTGAGATCGGCGCCTCCTCGCGCGGCTTGATCGGGCTCAGCGGGCTCACAGTGTCTTGGAGCTCCCCGCCACGAACTTCTCCGGCTTGCCGAACCACCTCGACGCCATCAGCCTCGCGATCGGGGCTGCCGTTTCCGCGCCGAAGCCGCCCTGCTCCACGGTCACCGCGATCACGATCGGCCGTTTGGGATCGCCGATGTAGGCCATGTACCACGACTGGTCTTCCAGCGGTTCGTGCTGCGCCGTGCCCGTCTTCCCATACACCGGGTGCTGGGACTGGTCCCACCCCTCCCACACTTCCGCGGAGGTCCCGCCCGACTGGCTGGCCGCCTCGTGCAGTCCCTCCATCACCAGGCTGAGGTAGTTGTGGTCCAAGTGCACGTGGCGCTTCGCCGGGAAGCGCAGGCTTTCCACGACGCCGCCCTCCGCCTCTTCGACCTGCATGCCGAGATGGGGAGTCACGACCGTCCCCTCGCCGCCGTTCGTGAACGCGTCCGCGAGCGTCGCGTACGCCACCGCCATCTGCAGCGGGTCGATCAGCAGATCGCCCTGCCCGACGGCGAGGTGCATGTTGTCGCCGACCGTCCACGGGCGGGGTTCGCTGACGATGCCGCACGAGGGCAGATGGGTGCGACGGCGGCACTGCAGCTCGAGCTTGTTCTGCCGCTCGCGCCATCTCGCGTCGGGAACCGTGCCATCGAACTCGCTCGGCAGGTCGATGCCGGTCGGCTCGCCGATGCCCAGCCTGTGAGCCATGCGCTGGATCACCGGGCCGTGCGGGTTGGCGAGTTTTCCGACTTCGAAGAAGTACGTGTCCGAGGAGACCTTCAGCGCCTTGACGAGCCCCACAGCGCCAAATTCGGTGTGCCCCGCGTTGCAGAACTGCTGCAGCGAGACGGAGATGCACCTACCCGCGCCCAGCGCCTCGGTCGGGGTGACGATCCCCGCTTCGAGCGCCGCCAGCGCGGTGATCGGCTTGAACGTCGAGCCCGTCGGATAGGCGCCGTTGACCGCGCGGTTGGTCAGCGGCCCGCTGGCCGAGCCGCTGCCCTGCAGTTCGGCGTATTCGGCCGTCGTCAGCGGTTTCGCGAACCTGTTCGGGTTGAAGCTCGGGTAGGAGCCGATCGCGAGCACCTGCCCGTTGCGCGGGTCGAGCGCCACGAAGCTCCCCGCGACCGCCGGTTTGCCGCTCGCGCGAGCATGGCCGACGCCTTCGAGCAGCGCTTTTTCGCTCTCCCGCTGGAGCCCCAGGTCGAGCGTCAGCTTCAGGCTGTGACCCGCCAGCGGCGGCGTCGAGGCGAGGTTGCTTGGCACGGGGCTGCCGGCGGCGTTCACCTGCACGCGTTCCACCCCGGTCTTGCCGCGCAGATAGTGGTCGTAGTAGAACTCGAGCCCTTCCTGGCCCACGATCGTGCCCGGCAGCACCTTGCGAAACGCGCGCATCTCCAGCTCCTGCGGGGAGACCTCGTCGACGTGGCCCAGCACCTGCGCCGCCATTTCGCCGTACGGGTAGTTGCGGATCGAGACGGGCCTCTGGATGACGCCGGGGAATTCGCTCTGGCGCTCGCCGAGCACCGTCAGCGGGCCCAGCCCCGCGTCGGTCTTGACGGTCACGTTCGCGTACGGCGTCGCGGTGACGCCCTCCACCACGCGTTCGTCGATCGTGCGCCAGTCGAGGTGCAGGACACGCCCGAGACGCGCGAACAGGCGCCGAGCGTGGCTCGCCGAGAGGGGTAGCGGGGGAATCGGCACGCGTGGCGTTCGCGCCGCGCGGATCAGACGGCGCCGTTCTCGCAGCTGCGCTTTGGTGGCGGGCCGATGGTGGCTCGCGAGGACGCGTTCGAAGCGCGCCACGCGCTCGACCGCGGGCCGGTGGCGCTCCTCGGCTTCGGACAGGCTCTGCTCGTACGCGCTCACCTGCTCCTTCACCGCCGCGGGCATCTCACTCGGCACGATCTGCACCGCGTTGGTCGTCCTGCTCGTGACGATCGAGCGCCCGTCGCGGTCGAGGATCTGCCCACGCGGCGCCGCGATCGGCAGGTCGCGCACGCGGTTCGCGTCCGCCTGCTGCACGTACTGTTCGCCCGAGAGCACCTGCAGGTACCAGAGGCGGAAGAAGATCACGCCGAACAGCACCATCGTCACGCCGCCGATGATCGCCACGCGCAGCGCCAGCTGCGGCGAGACCGGGATGCGCGGATCGCTCGGCCGCCTGCGTTCGATCGCGCTCATGCTTTGGAGAGAGGGCTCAGGCCGCCCGTGGTGTAAGCGCGCCGACGGCGACGACGACGCGGGTCCTCCGGCAGCGCGCCGATCAGCGCGCGTCGCACGAGCACCCACATCGGCGCCGCCACGATCGTGTTCACGAGAATGCCGAGCACGATCTGGCGCAACAGTTCGAAGCTGATCGGAGCGTCCACACCGAGCATGAACTCCATCACCGAGTAGCCCACCAGCGAGATCGCGGACACGCCCGCGCCCACGAGCAGCGGGGTGAGCGCGGCCTGCGGGTCGCGCATCTCGCGCAGCCGCCCGCACCAGTAGCCGACGAGCGTGAAGATCAGCGAAGTCAGGCCGAGGGTCTGCAGCAGCGCCAGGTCGACGAGCATCCCCACCGCGAAGCCCGCCGCGGCACCGAGCGTCGAGCCGCACATCAGCCCCACGAACCCCACGAGCAGGATCGACAGGTCCGCGTTGACGCCGAACACGGGCACCTCCGAGACGACGCCGATCTGGAAGAACACCACCGCCAGCGCGAGCACGCCCACCCGCAGCGCGAGCGGCCCCGAGGCCCAGCCGCTCATCCTTCCGCTCCGCTCGACGCGAGCTGTTCCGTGGCCGTCGAAGTCGTCGTCGACGCGCCCTGCCCGGAGGGCAGGGTCGAGGAGATGCGGCTGAGGTTCGACGCGCGCGTGCCCGCCCCGCTCGTCAGCACCTGCACGTTGTCGAGGTTGTGCAGGTTGACGCTCGGACTGACGTTGACCGACTTGTACGCGCTTTCTTCGTTCACCGACGTCACCTGGCCGATCAGGATCCCCGGCGGGTAGAGCGAATCGTTGCCGCCGTCGGCGACCGTCCCCGAGGTGACCACGAATTCGCCCTTCAGCGGCTGCAGGTTCGCGGGCAGGTACTGCAGCAGCAGGTCGTTCGGGTCGCCAACCTTCGGCTGAACGATGCCCGTCGCGCTGCTCGTCCCGATCCGCGCCGAGACACCCATCGAGCTGTCCGTGATGAGGTCCACCTGGGCGCCGTCGGAGACCACGCTCGCCACCCTCCCCACGAGACCTTCGCCGTTGACGACCGGATCGTTGACGCGCACGCCCGCGGAGGAGCCCTTGTCGATGTTCACCGTCGAGTACCAGATGTTCGGCGTTTTCCCGATCACCGTCGCGGTCACCAGGTCGTAGCTGTCGAGGCCCAGCTGATCGAGGTGGAACAGCGCGATCAGCTCTCGATAGGAGCGTTTTTCGCCCTGGTCGGCGATCGTCTCATCGCGGAGCTTGTTGTACCGCTTGCGCAGCGCGTCGCGTTCGCTTTTCGCATGCAGCGTGTCGCCGAACCAGCCGAACAGGTCGCGCACCGGCTTCAGCGCCTTGTTCGCGCCGTCCTGCAGCGGCGAGACGACCGTCAAGAAGCCGCGCTGGACCGCGTGCAGCCCGCCGTTCGGCGTCTCGCCGAAGTAGGCGGTCAGAAGCAGCAGGGAGAGCACGACGAGCAGCACAAGCACAGCTCGTCGACGCCGGACCGTCTTGTCATGCACCGATAACTACCTTCCGAAGCGTTCACGCGACAGACTACCCACGAGGCGGGCGGGGCGAGTCGGACGCAGATCCAGCGCCGGCATGCGGTTCGTGGCTACCGACGACGCCGGTTACGGCTAGTGCGGTTGGAGCGATGGATCGCCTCGAACTCCTCCAGCGAGCGCCCCGAGCCGACCGCCACGCACGTCAGCGGAGACTCCGCCAGGTGCGCCGGCATCTGCGTCTCCTCGCGCAGACGCTCATCCAGGCCCTGCAGCAGCGAGCCGCCGCCCGCGAGCATGATCCCGCGGTCCATGATGTCCGATGCGAGCTCCGGCGGAGTCCGGTCCAGCGTCTCCTTGATCGCATCGATGATCTGCACCAGCGGCTCCTCGAGGGCGGCGCGGACCTCCTCGGAGGTCAGCACCACGGTCTTGGGGAGGCCCGACACGAGGTCCCTCCCCCGGATCTCGGCCTGCACCTCCTCCTCGAGAGGGTAGGCCGAGCCGATCTCGAGCTTGACCTCCTCGGCGGTCTGCTGCCCGATCAGCAGCTTGTACTCACGCTTGACGTAGTTGATGATCGCTTCGTCGAGCTCGTCTCCGCCGACTCGCACCGACTGCG
>DASUPL010000264.1:0-17909 GCA_036281155.1 Solirubrobacteraceae bacterium
GCCGCCTGCTCTTCGGACAGGACCGAGCATTACCGTGCAGCTTCATCCGGTGTCCTCCTTGGTGCTGGTTGGCTTGAGCACCGCCCAGCCTCCAAGGAGACCCGGATGTCTACTGACCAACGCTCCTAGGAACTACAACTAGGCGACCGGCTCGCCCGCGCCGAGCGGGACTCCGAGCAGCCGTTCGAGCGCCGGGATCGTGGTCTCGGCGCTCGTGTGGTGGACCGTCGCCATGCCGAGCTCCTCGGCGGGCGTGAGGTTGAAGGGCAGGTCATCGACGAACACGCACTGATTCGCGGGGACGCCGGCGCGCTCGGCGCCGAGCTCGTACATCCGCGCGGTGGGCTTGCGGATGCGCTCCTCGCCGGAGATGACGACGCCGTCGAACAGTTCGGCGAACAGCTCGTGCGGGTAGCGGTGCACGCCCCAGGAGTTCGACACGAGCGCCGTGCGGATGCCCGCGGCGTGAGCTTTGCGCACGGCTTCGAGCATCGCCTCGTCCGGCAGGACGCCCGCGAACAGGCCGTCCACGAGCCCGTTGGGCTCGACTTCCAGCAGCTCGGCGAATTTGAGCTCGAACGCGAGCTCGTCGATCTCGCCGACCTCGAGCGCGATCAGCAGCTCGCGCGCGGCGGGATCGCGCCGGAAGCGTCCCATCAGCGTCGTGGGGTCGATGCCGGCGTCGAGGCAGTGCGCGTGGAAGGACGCGAACAGGTTGCTCGTGAGCACGCCGCCCCAGTCGATCAGCAGGCCGCGGCGCGGCTCCGGCGGGTCAGTAGGCGCCATTGGCGACCGCCTCGGCCTGGGCGGCGAGCTCGAGCACGCCCTCGCCGAACTGCTTCAGATAGGGATCGTCGGTGGTGCCGGCGATGGCGCGCTTGTAGTTGCCCTCCATGAACACGACGCTCTTCCACAGCGCGAGCGTGGTGTACCAGCGGATGTCGCTCATCGAACGCCCGGAGCCGGCTTCGTAGCGCTCGATCAGCTCTCCGCGGGTGGGGAAGCCCTCGGCGCGCGTGACCTTGCCGAGATGCTCGCGCAGGCCGCCGGTGGGGTCGCCGGCCTCGGTCCACATCATGCACAGGTAGCCGATGTCGGCGAGCGGATCGCCGATCGTGGCCATCTCCCAGTCGAGCACCGCGGCCAGACGCGCGGGCGCCTCGGTGGCGAACAGCGTGTTGCCGAGGCGGAAGTCGCCGTGGACGATCGTCGCGTGGGTGGGTGGGCTCGAATCTGGCAGGTGCTCGCCGAGCCAGCGCCCGACGCTCTCCACGGCGGGGATCTCGCGCGTCTTGTTGAGCTCCCACAGGCCGCCGAAGCGGCGCAGCTGGCGCTCGAGGTAGCCGGTGGGCTTGCCGAAGCCCTCGAGGTCGACCGCGCGCCAGTCCACGCCGTGGATGTCCACGAGCGCGTCGATCAGCTGCTCGCCGATGCGGCGGCGCTCGGCGAGGGTGTCGAGGGCGGGGGGGACGCTCGAGACGATCACCTCGCCCTGCACTCGCTCCATCACGTAGAACGGGCAGCCGATCGTGTCGGGGTCATCGCACACGGCGAGCACGTCGGGCACGCGCGCGGGTGTGTCGGCGAGCGCGCGCAGCAGGCGCGCCTCGCGCAGCACGTCGTGAGCGCTCGGAGGCAGCGGCGGGCGGGGTGGGCGGCGCAGCACCATCTCGCTCGCGCCGCGCTCGATCAGGTAGGTCACGTTGGAGTGCCCCTCGCCGATCGGGCTGGCTTGGATGTCTCCCTCACCGAGACCATTCGCATCCAGGAAGGCGCGCAGCGGCTCGAGGACGAGGAGGGGAGGGCGGCTGTTACCCTCCGCCTCTGCTCGGGTCTCGACGATGTCGTCGGGGGCGATTGCGGTGCTCATGGCACCCCAACGCTACAAAGACCGCAACCTTCTCTGCGCTGAGGTGTCTCTAGCCACCATGTCCTTCTTCCGCAAAACTCTCCTCACACTGCTCGCCTCGTCCCTGCTGGGAGGCTTCGCGGCCGCCGGCCAGGCGCTCGCGTCGCACAGCCAAGCGACTTACTTCGAGGGCTCGGCGCAGCTGCTCGATCCGAGCACTCGCGCGCACGCGATCGAACAGTTGCGGTACCTCGGCGTCGACGCGCTGCGCGTCGAGCTGCAGTGGGCGGAGGTCGCGCCGGGCCCGGACGACGCGACGCGCCCGGTCTTCGACGCGACCGACCCGGCGAGCTACAACTGGGGCCAGTACGACGCGCTGATCGCGGAAGCGAGCCGGCTGCACTGGTCGGTGCTGCTGACGATCACCGCGCCCGTGCCGCGGTGGGCGACGTCCAACCGTCAGGCGCCGTACGTCACGCGCCCCGACGGCCGGGCGTTCCAGGAATTCATGACCGCGGTCGGCCGCCACTTCGGCTCGACGGTGTCTCTGTTCGCGATCTGGAACGAGGCCAACCATCCGGCGTTTCTGCTGCCGCAGTGGAACTCCAACGGCACGCCCGCCTCCCCGCGCATCTACCGTGGCCTCTACCAAGCGGGCTACGCCGGTCTGCGGGCGGCCGGCCTCGCGCACCCGCGGGTGCTGTTCGGCGAAACGGCGCCGACGGGGTACAGCAAGATCAACGTGCGCAGGGAAGGCTCCAAGGCGCTGCTGCACGACGTCTCGCCGCTGGCGTTCCTGCGCGGCGCTCTGTGCCTGAACGCCAAGTACAAGAAGTCGGGCTCGTGCAGCAAGCTCACGATGAGCGGCTACGCCCACCACGCGTACACGAAGCCAGTCGGCCCGTACTACCGCCCGCCGGGCAAGGACGACATCACGATCGGCGTGCTCTCGCGCCTGTCGCACGCCCTCGACCTGGCCGGTCGCGCGCACGCGATCCCCTCGCGGCTGTCGATCTACCTGACGGAGTTCGGCGTGCAGAGCTACCCGAACAAAACGCTGGGCGTGACGGTGGCGAAGCAGGCTGAATACGACGCGATCTCAGAGCACATCGCCTACTCCAACCCGCGGGTGGCGGCGTTCTCGCAGTACCTGCTCAAAGACGACCCGATCGGCGGCGCCCCCGGCTCCAGCGCGCGCGGCGGATTCATCGGCTTCCAGAGCGGCCTGGAGTACATCAGCGGCCTGCCCAAGCCGCTGTTCTTCGGCTTCCCGGTGCCGCTGACGGTGACCAAGAAGCACCACGGCGTGGCGCTGTGGGGTTTCGTGCGCCCGAGCGCGGGAGCGACGAAGGTGACGGTGCTCGTGCGAGCGAAGGGCTCCAGGAGCTACCGCACGCTGCGCACCGTCAGGACGAACGGCCTCGGCTACTGGTCGTTGAACTCCTCCAAGGCTGGGCGGTACTGGCGCGTGCGCTGGGTGAGTCCGACGGGCGTGAAGTACGAAGGGCCTCCCATTCGCGCTTACTGACGTTGCCTGGGGGCTCCGGCGTCCCCCTACGATGAAGGGGCGATGCCGGAGCTGCCCGAGGTTGAGATCACCGCGCGCCTGCTCGACGGGGCTCTGAAGGGCGCGACGATCGAGTCGGCGCTCGCGCCGGGGATCAACGCGCTGAAGACGTTCGACCCGCCGCTGTCGGCGCTCGCGGGCGAGCGCGTGGCGGCGGTGCGCAGGCGCGGCAAGCACCTGATCGTCGAGATGGAGGGCCCGGCGGACCCGCTGGCGCTGCTGATCCACCTGATGTCGGCGGGGCGCCTGCAGCTGTACGACAAGCGCGCTGGCCCGCGCGAGCGCACGTCGCGGCTGCTGGTGCGATTGGACGACGGCCGCGAGCTGCGGCTGCGCGAGTTCGGCTCCAGGCAGGCGGCGTGGGTGAAGCTGCTGCGGGCGAAGGAGCTCGAGCGCGACGACGCGCTTGCGACGCTCGGCCCCGAAGCGTGGCCAGATCCGGGCGCCCCGGCGCGGCTGAAAGAGCTGCTGGACGCGCCGCGACCGCTGCACACGCTGCTGCGCGACCAGCGCACGATCGCGGGCATCGGGCGCTCGTGGGTGGATGAGATCCTGTGGCAGGCGCGGCTGTCGCCGTACAAGCGCGGCGCGGACCTCACCGAGGAGGAGGCAGGAGGCCTGCGCGAGGCGACGATCGAGAAGCTGGGCGGCGCGATCGCGCACTACGAGCGGACGGTCAGCCTGCCGATCCCCGACAAGCTGCCGATGCCCTTGCGGGTCCACCGCCACGAGGGCGAGCCGTGCCCGCGCTGTGAGACCACGCTGCGAGCGGTGCACTTCGAGGACTACGTGATCGCGTACTGCCCCACCTGCCAGACCGACGGACGGGTGCTCAAGGACCGCAGGCTCTCGCGGCTGTTGCGCTAGCACTCTCCGTTACGGCCCCAATCTTAGGGCCATAAGGCTATATTCTATAGTAAAGACCCTTTTGACGGGCTATATAGGATGATATAATTATCTCAGTCAGCCCTATTTATAGGGCAGTACTATAGAAATAAGGCGCTAAAGACCGATATAAGGTGCGTTATGAAGATCAGTCAACATCTTTCAGACGAGGCGGTGCTCTCCGAGCTGGGCATGCGTCTGGGACGGACACGCCTGGAACGCAACCTCACCCAGCGCGAGCTGGCTTGCGAGGCTGGGGTGGAGCGCAAGGCCGTGCAGCGCATCGAGGCGGGCGAGGCGGTGAATCTCACCAGCTTGATCCGAGTGCTTCGGCCGCTCGGGCTGCTCGATGCGTTGGACCGGCTGGTGGCGGAGCCGATGCCCAGCCCGATCGAGCTGCTGAAGCTGCACGGCAAGACTCGCCGGCGCGCGAGCGGCGAAAGGCGCAAGCGCACGCTCGAGGAGCGGGAGGCGACATCGTGGCGCTGGGGTGATGAGAAGCCTGGCGGCGAGAGGTGACGGTCGCTGAGGTCAAGCTGTGGGGCACGAGCATCGGCGCCGTGTCGATGGCTGACGGCAGTCGTGTGGCCGCGTTCCAGTACGAGCCGGACTTCCTGAACAGTGGCATCGAGGTGTCCCCCGTCACGATGCGGCTGCGTGTCGAGCCGTACGCGTTCCCCGCCCTGAACCCCGACAGCTTCCACGGGCTGCCGGGTCTCCTTGCCGACAGCCTCCCCGATCGCTACGGCAACGCGCTGATCGATGCGTGGCTGGCGGGCCAGGGCCGCACGCCGGAGAGCTTCGATGCGGTGGAGCGGCTGTGTTACATAGGGCGGCGCGGCATGGGCGCGCTCGAGTTCGCCCCCGTCGTCGGACCGGCGCCGTCCTCGCGCCGGGATCTTCAGCTGGCGGCGCTCGTGGAGCTCGCCTCCGAGGTGCTGGCCCGCCGAGAGGAGCTCGTGGCCTCGCTGGCGGAGGGCCATCAGGAGCAGGCGATGCTCGACATCCTCAGCGTCGGCGCCTCGGCCGGCGGCGCGCGCGCGAAGGCGGTGATCGCGTGGAACCCGCACACGAACACCGTGCGCTCGGGCCAGCTGGACGACCTCAGCCCAGGCTTTGAGCACTGGCTGCTGAAGTTCGACGGGGTGGCGGGCAACCGCGACAAGGACGTGCTCGCCGACCCTCAGGGCTACGGCGCGGTCGAGTACGCCTACTCGCTGATGGCGCGCGACGCTGGCGTTGCGATGAGCGAGTGCCGGCTGCTCGAGGAGAACGGCCGTCGCCACTTCGTCACGCGCCGCTTCGACCGCGGCGCCGACGGCTCGAAGCGTCACATGCAGTCGTTGGGGGCGCTCGCGCACTTCGACTTCAACCAGCCCGGCGCTCACTCCTACGAGCAGGCGTTCCTCGTGTGTCGCCAGCTGGGCCTGTCCACGGCCACGGTCGAGCAGCTGTTTCGCCGCATGGTGTTCAACGTGGTGGCGCGCAACCAGGACGACCACGTCAAGAACATCGCCTTTCTGATGGATCGCTCCGGAGCATGGGAGCTCGCGCCGGCGTACGACGTCACCTACGCCTACCGGCCCAGCAGCGAGTGGACGGCCAAGCACCAGATGACGATCAACGCCAAGCGCGAGGATTTCACCCTCGCCGACTTTCAGGCGAGCGCGAGAGCGGCGTCGCTGCCGCGCGGGGCAGCTGCTCGGATCGTTCGCGAGGTGACCGAGGTGGTCAACGAGTGGGAGGGGTACGCGCGCCGCGCGGAGGTCGACGAGGAGCATGTTCGGCGCATCGCTCCGGCGCTGCGGCTTGACTTCTCACATCGGTAGGGCTTGACGGCTGGCGGAGCGCAAGATTCGCCCAAATGTTTCTATCTACTTGGTCAGCCGTGAGGCTCGGAACTCGCAGTACGATGGCGGCCGGCGTCTGTGGATCGTGGACCGGAGGAGCCCGTGGTGGTGTCTGGCGAGCATGGCTTCGATGAGGGGGATGTCGATGTAGCGGACAGCGCCGCGCTGCGGTCTCAGGTGTCGTGCGCGGTGCTCGGGTTGGTGATCGAGAAGCCGAGCCACGGCTATGAGATCGCGCGGCGGTTCGAGGTGCGCTTCGGCGCGTTCTTGAGCGCTCAGCGATCCGCGGTCTATTCGGCGCTCAAAGGCTTGAGGGCTGCTGGGCTGATCGAGAAGATGCCTGGGCAGTCGAGCACGGGCGTGAGGCGTGGCGCGAAGCCTGGGGCTTCGTATCGCGCGACGGCTCGGGGTGCGCGCGCTTACCGCAGGTTGCTGGCTGAGCGTGTTCAGAACGATCCATCTCGCGCGGAGATGCTCGGGCGGATGATCCTGGCGGGCGTTCACAGCGTTGAGGCGGCTCTGGATTTTCTCGATCACTTCGAGCAGGGTTGCGTACAGCAGGCGAAACAGCTCGCTCTGTCCGCTGGAGGCGAGACGTCCGATGTCGGCGGTGTCTCTGGGCTGGTGGAGCGCCTGCTGATCGAGGAGCGCAGGGGAGTGATCGACGCGGACCTGGCGTGGATCACCCGTGCGCGCGCCGAGCTTCGCGCTCTCCGAGACGGCGTCGAGACGGACGTGTGACGTGAGCCTCTTGTCGATAAAGCATGCGACGAAGCGCTATCGCCGCGGCAGGCTGGAGCGGGTCGCGATCAGGGATGTCTCGTTTGAGATCGAGCCGGGTGAGTTGGTCGCGGTCTGGGGCGCTCGGCGCTCGGGGCGCAGCACGTTGTTGCGTCTCGCGGCTGGGATCGAGTCTCCGGACGAGGGCACGGTGAGCTTTGAGGGGCGAGATCTCGCGGCGTGTCGTGATCGTCTCCTGGGCCGGAGGATCGGCTACTGCCAGCTTCCGTCGCGCGAGCGCAGCCTGGTCGTGGATCACGTCGCGGCTGGGTTGCTAGCTCAGCGTGCCTCGCCGAGGCAGGCGCGGCGGCACGCGGAGGAGATGCTGGCGCGAGTTGGCGCGCAGGCATGCGCGCGGCTGGAATGCCATGAGTTGGACGGCGCGGAGGTGGCGCGCGTCGGGATTGCGAGCGCGTTGGTCACGGCGCCGGCGATGCTCGTGATCGACGAGCCGACGAACGGCGTCGATCTGCTGGAGCGCGATCCCCTGCTGGTGCTCTTGCGCGCGATCGCGAACGAGGGAGTCGCGGTGCTGATGAGCACGGGTGACGCTCAGGGCTTGTCGGGCGTGGACCGCGCGTTGTCGATCGACAACGGCGAGCTGCGGGGCGAGCTGACGCCAACGGATGCGACGGTTGTGCCGCTGCGGCGCGTCGTGCCGTCCGCGGATGCGGTGGATTCGGGCTCGCGGTGACTGAGGGCGGGAGCGTGCTTGGCGGCGCGGTGCTCGAGCTGGCTGGAGTGGTCAAGCACTACAGCGGGGCGGAGGTGGTCCGCGCCGTCGACGGCGTGAGCCTCACGGTGCATGCTGGAGAGATCGTCGCTCTGCATGGCCCAAGCGGCTCGGGTAAGAGCACGTTGCTGATGATCGCCGCGGGGCTGATGCAGCCCGATGTGGGGCTGGTGAGCTTCGAAGGCCAGGATGTCGCCGCATGGTCCGCGAGTGAGATCGCGGACTATCAGCGTCGAAAGATCGGGTTCGTCTACCAGTCGTTCCACTTGATGGCTGGCGTGCCTGCCGTTGAGAACGCGGCGATCAAGCTGCTCGCCGACCATGTCTCGTTGAAGCAGGCGCGTCGTGAAGCCGTTCCGTGGCTTGAACGCGTCGGGCTCGGCGAGCGTCTGGACCATACGCCCGAGCGGCTCTCCGGCGGCGAGCGACAGCGCGTCGCGATAGCGCGGGCGCTCGTGAACGAGCCGCGGCTGATCCTCGCGGATGAGCCGACTGGGAGCCTGGACTCCCAGCGCGGCGGTGAAATCCTTGCTCTGCTGGCCGGTATCTGCCGCTCGCAGCGCGCTGGCATGTTGCTCGTCACGCACGATCCGCGGGCCGCGGCGATCGCTGACCGGGTGTGCACGCTGCGTGACGGCAAGCTGCTCACCGGCGAGCAGAGAACCGAACGCGACTCACCCGATATCGCCCAGCGTTGGGCTCAGGGGTAGCGTCGGATGCGGTTCTCGGGGCTTATCTACTTCTACGGCAGGCGGCTGCGCACCCGTCCGGCGCAGGAGCTGCTGGCTGGAGTTGGGATCGCGATCGGGGTGGCGCTCGTGTTCGCGGTCCAGATCGCGAACAGCAGCATCACGGACTCCTCGAGCGCGATCGTGCGAGGCATCGCCGGCAAGGCGACCCTGCAGCTGCGCTCGCGTGACAGCAACGGCTTCGACGAAAAGGTGCTCAACAGGGTGCAGCGGCTCCCGGGAGTCACGGGCGCGGCATCGATCCTCGACGAGACGGCGGCACTCGTCGGGCGCGACGGTCGTCGCGTCTCGGTTGACCTCGCGAGTGCCGCGCCGAGCCTGCTCGCGTTCGACGGAGGGATTACGCGCAGCATCTCCCTTCACGATCTGACGACACCCGGCGTGATCCTGCCGAAGGCCACAGCGCACGCGCTCGGGATCTCCTTCGCATCCCTCGACTCGCCCGGAACGGTCCCTCACGTGACGCTCGAGATACGCGGCCACGCTCGATCTGTCGTGGTGGTCGCCATCCTGGGTCGCGAACAGATCGGGGATCTCTCAGGCGCGATGGCCGCCATCGCGCCCCTCTGGTTCGTACAGAAGATCACGGGACTCCATCGCCGCGCGACGCGGGTCTTGGTCAAGACCGAGCCGGGAGCGGCCGCGATGGTTCGGCGAGAGTTGACAAGCGTGGCTGCCGGTCGGCTGACTGTCGCCGCGGCCGACGAAGACGTTGCGCTGCTCAAGCATGCTGTCGCTCCCAACACCGAGGCGACTGGGTTCTTCGCGTTGGTCAGCGGCATCGTCGGTCTGCTGCTCGCGTTCAACGCGATGCTTCTCACGGTCCCGGAGCGACGGCGCATCGTCGCCGACCTACGTATCCAGGGCGTACGTCCGTGGCAGCTCGCGAAGATGCTGATGTTCCAAGCTCTGTGTCTCGGCGTGATGGCGTCGATCGTCGGGCTGCTCGCGGGCGATGTGCTCGCTCGCACGATTTTCCACACCACGCCCAGCTATCTCGCCGCGGCGTTCCCGTTGGGGACGGAGACCGTGATCGGGCTCCGTCCGCTGCTGATCTCCTTCGCCGGAGGCGTGCTGGCAACTTGCGTCGCCGGCGCGCCTCCGCTGTTCGATCTTCGCCGCCGCCGGGCGGTGGACGCGGTGTACTTCGAGGAGGGCGAACCCGGCCAGGCGCTGGGCGGCCGGGCGCAGATGCGCCTGTTCCTGGCCGGAGTGGCCGTGGTCGCGATGACCAGTGGTCTGCTGGTCTTCTGGTCGTCCGCGGTGGTGATCGCGACGATTGGCCTGGCGGTCGGGACGCTGCTTGCAATCCCGTTCTGGTTTCAGTTCGTACTCAAGCTCGCCGAGCGCATCGCGGGCCGCACGCCGCGGCTGAACATGCTGACGGTGGCCGTGCGCGCGTTGCGCGCCACGACCGTCCGGTCTCTCGCGCTCGCGGGTACCGGTGCGATTGCGGTGTTCGGCTGCGTCGTGGCGGAAGACTCCCACTACGACCTCCTCCACGGTCTGTATCGCGACTACTCCGAGTACGTGTCGACCGCGGATCTGTGGGCCATCAACAGCAATGACGACCTCGCCACGATCAACTTCCCGACGGGCAATATCCCCAGGCGCATCGCCGAGGTGCCAGGCGTGAGGAGCGTTCGCGTCTACCAGGGAGGGTTTTTGGACTTGGACGGGCGGCGTGTCTGGCTGCTCGCTCGCGCTCCATCGACGCCGGGGCCGATCCCGTCGAGCCAGATCGAGGAGGGCAACATCGCGCTCGCGACGACGCGGCTACGCGAAGGGGGCTGGATCACAGTCTCACGGCAGCTCGCCGAACAGCATCACCTGCACGTCGGCGGCCGGCTCGTGCTGCCGACGCCCACCGGTTCGGCGACATACAGGCTTGCCGCGACGACCACCAACCTTGGATGGAGCTCCGGCGCGATCATCCTCAACAGCGTCGACTACCGCCGAGCATGGGCGAGCACGGACGCGACGGCCTTCGAAATCGACGCCGCTCCGGGCGCCAGCATTCCGGCGCTCCAGGCTGCGGTGCAAGCCATGCTGGGGCCTGGGTCGGCACTCAAAGTGCAGACGAGCGACGAACGAGCGACGCAGGCCGATGGGCTTGCTCGGCAAGGACTCAGCCGCATGAGCCAAATATCGCTCCTGCTGATGATCGCCGCCGCACTGGCGATGGCCGCGGCAATGAGCGCCGGGATCTGGCAGCGACGCTCAACGCTCGCGTCGCTGCGGATACACAGCTACAGCCCCGCGCAGCTCAGGAGCGTGCTCGCATTCGAGTCCGTTCTCGTGCTCGGCACGGGCGGATTCGTCGGTGCGGTGGCCGGAATCTACGGGCATTTCCTGGGAGATCGCTTCCTCAGACTCACAACCGGGTTCCCGGCGCCCTTTGCGATCGAAGGCATCCACACCACGCAGACCATCCTCCTGATCGTGATCGGCGCGCTGATGGCGCTCGTGGTCCCAGGGTATGCCGCCTCCAGGGTCTCGCCGCAGTTGGCGCTGCAGCGGTAGGAGCCGATCCAAGCTCGCATCCAGCGAAGCCGCTGCGGTCCATACCAGCATTGCTGGCATGGAAACCACACGCACAGCCCAGATACGAGAAATAGCCGCGCTCATCACGTCCGGAATCATCTACTGGCTAACGATCTACCCTCGCGCCAGACGCGAGATACGCCACTGGAAGACCCACGCCAACCAGATCCCCGACCCGGTGCTCCGCGCCGGCGCTCTAGAAAAGCTCACCCGCGAGCGCCTCAATCCCGAGGCCGCCGCGTTCTTCGCGATCCTGGCTCCACGCCGGCACAGAGCACGACTCGTGCGGCTGATGGTTGCCTTCCAGATCGCATACGACTACCTGGACGCCATCAACGAGCACCCCTCCACGGCGTCGCTGCGCAATGGTCTGCACCTCCACCGTTCACTCACCGATGCGGTCAGCGCATCCCCCGCTCGAGATGACTACTACCGCCATCATCCACAACACGACGACGGTGAATATCTCAACGAGCTCGTACACGCGTGCCGAGCGGTCATTCGCGACTTGCCGTCGGCTGCCGTCGTGCGACCGGTGCTCGTCCACGCGGTCATACGCTGCGGTGAGGCTCAAAGCCACAACCACGCCGTACGAATCGAAGGCCGCGGCCAGCTGATCGAATGGACGGCCGCGCAGCGGCCTCGAGGTGAATATCTATGGTGGGAGCTCGCCGCGGGGGGCATCTCATGCCTGGCGATCCACGCCCTATTCGCGGCCGCGGCTGGCAGAACCACGCCGGCAGAAGCCATGGGCATGGACAGAGCGTATTTCCCTTCGATATGCGCGATCAGCGCCCTGCTGGACAGTCTCGTCGATCACTCCGACGACGCCCAGACGGCGAACCACAGTTTTACCGGACACTACGACACCAGGACCGCGGCCGTGGAGCGATTTACGACGATCACCAACGAAGCCAGCACGCTCGTGGGTGCGCTCAGGAGACCCACGCGCCACAGCGTCATCCTCGCGGGCATAGCCTGCTTCTACCTCTCGGCGCCGGAGGTGAAGAACGAGTTCGCTGAGCCCGTCGCCAAGAGCACGCTTGCCTGTCTCGGGTCAATCACAACGCCCATTCTCGTCGTCATGCGTGTCATGCGGCGCAGTCTGGCCTCCTAGCCGCACGACCAGGGCGAGTCGCGACAGTGGGGTCGCGACTCGCCCGCCGTCGTGTAGCCCCGAGCGCATGTACTGGCATACGCCCCATCGATCCTGTCACGTCCGAAACAGCCGCAATAGGGTGCGCGATGAATATTCGCTCTGCGGACTATTCAAAGCGCCGCTACGACAGGAACATTGCCACCTGCGGCAAGGCAAGTCATCCAGCGCTATGCGACAGAGGAAGGCTCATCTTGAGTGCGGTACGCGACCTGGTTGGACAAAGGCTCCCGGCTGTCTGTCTCCAGGACTTCAACGGCGACCCGGTCGATCTGGAGCGCATCGCCGTCGGCTGGGTTGTCTACTACTTCTACCCCGGAACCACCGACCCGGTGGCGGATGGCCGCGATGGGCCTACCGAAGACGCGTCTCAGCATCGAGCCTTCAGCACCCATCAGGACGCATTCGGCGAACGCCACGTTCGCACCATCGGTGTCAGCAGCCAACGGCAACGAGAGCAGCTCAACACCGTTGTCGAGCACAGGATCAGCCACGGCATGCTCGTCGACCCGAGTCTGATCCTTGCTCATAAGCTCGAGCTTCCTACGTTCGAGCTTGGCGAGCGACGTTGGTATCGACGGCTCACCTTGATTACTCAGGATCGAATAGTTCGCCAGGTGTTCTACCCCCTGGCGAGTGCTGCGCGCAACCCGGAGCAGATCTTCGCATGGCTGCAGCTCAGGGGCTGAGCAGGGGCAGTAGCGAGGGGCAGTACTTCGTCGCACGCTTATGTTCACTACAGTCACTCCCCCATAGCGGCGGATGCAGAATCACCAGTCTTGGGGGTAGCAATTCTGTTCGCAATCGTATAGAAACCACTTGGCTGACTCTTGCGGGACACTCAAACGACTCTTGGGAGATGGCATCTGTTCGAGCGAGCGTCTATGGGAGGCCGTGTGCTGTCGAGAGGGGGTTGGCTGTTGCGTCGTGCGTGGGGTGGGTTGTGGGGTCGCTGGGTCGCTGTTTCGGCGGCTGTGCTCGTGGTGGTTTCGGTGTTCGCGGTGGCTGGTACTGGTTTTGGCTGGACTGCTGGTGGGAGTGGGGCGAGTGGCACTACGCTGTCGCGGCTGTCGGGCGCGTTCGGGCTTTCGCCGGGGCAGGTATCCTCGGCACAGCGTCGATTGATGGCGGCAGAAGAAGCAAAGGCGCGTCGGGAGTTCGCTAAGCGGCGTCGGCTGCTGGCGAGTCCGGGGATGGTGGCGCGGCGTCGTGGTTCGCGGATGGCGTTTGCTGGTCTTTCGAGTGTGGGCGCGCGGGGGGTCGATGAGCGTGTGTTTGGTTCTGCGGTGGCTGCGGCGGGTAGTTCGCCGTCGGTGTTGCGGAGGATGCATGGTCCGGTGGTGCGGTTTTTGAATGGGCATGAAGCGATTGTTCGTACGGCGCGTGGTCGTAAGCGTGTCGCGACGCTTTCCCCAATGGCGGTGCGGCGTGATGGTCGTTTTGTCCCGGTCGATCTTTCTTTGAGGGGCGTGGGTGGTGGGTTTGCTCCTGCTGCGGCGGTGCATCAGAGCGTGATCGGGGGGACGCTTTCGGCTGGTGTCTCGTTGCCGGTGGCTGGTGTGGGTGTGGCGATGCAGGGTGAGGACGTTCAGGGTGTGCGGGTTGGGCGTGAACAGGTGTTTTATGGGAATGTGGCGCGGGATACCGATGCGATGGTGGTGCCCACGGCTCGGGGTGCTGAGATGTTCGCGACGCTGCGGTCGCGTTTGAGTCCGGAGGTGTTGAGTTACCAGCTGGCTCTACCCGCAGGGGCGTCGTTGAGGCTTGCGGGTGGCGGGGCGGAGGTGGTCAGCAATGGGCGTGTGTTGGCTCGGGTTGTGCCGCCGACGGCGGTCGACGCGCAGGGTGAGAACGTGCCGGTGACGCTCGGGGTGGCGGGTAATGAGCTGACGGTGGGGGTGACTCATCGTCAGCGTGATGTGGCGTACCCAATCTTGGTGGACCCGGAACTATTTCCGTTGGAAGAAGCCGAACTGGGAGCTTCGAGCTGGCATTACTATGAGGGATATATTGAAGGCACCAAATTCGTTCATAAAGCCACGCCGTATGTTGCCGCGTTTCCGGGGGAACTTGAATCACCGTTGGGCGTAATCCTTGGGAACGCATTCAACCCTACTGGTATGTGGCAGTGGGTCGCACCGCCGGGGCTGTGGGCTAAGTCGGTGGAATTCGGGTATGGCGCGACGACGTCCCCTGAACCTGCATGGACAGCCTTCAGGTATTGGTTCACCTTCGGGAACAGTATGTATATTCTCTCCAAACAGTCCGGTAGCAACATTATGACGGCCTCGCCTCCGGTGAAGACGATGTTCGTTACGATGAACTTGGTTGCGTTTTCTCACGCAGAACGTGAAGAACCCAGCAAATATGCGGGGCATTTCCGGATCGAACCTGTTTTCGTGTTGGCTCAGGAAGGAAACCCGTCGGAAGAATACGGGGCTGACAATCCCTCTAATCCGAATCAGAAGCGCGCGTGCGCGGGTGATCCGGTCAACTGTGCTAACGGGAACATGGTCGAGTCGCAGACGGATCTCAGCACCGGCGGGCGTGGATTGCCGCTCACGATGACGCGCACGTATAACTCCGCGACCCCCAAATTTGAAGGCGAAGGCGCCGTCTGCGGGTATGGGTGGAGCTCGACATACAGCGATCACCTCACCGAAGGCGGCGGCTGGTTCCCTACGTCTGGCGAAGGATCATCTGGATACGTGGGGCCGACGACCGAGACGGTTCATCAGGCCAACGGCAGCACAGTGACGTTTACCCTGAGTGAAGGTAAATATGTCGGTCCTCCTTGGGTGCAGGCGACGCTATCTGTAGCGGAAGGGGGCATCTTCACCTACACCCTCTCGAACCAGGCGACGTATAAGTTCAACGAAGCCGGACAGCTCATCAGCGAGTCCGATCGTGATGGAAATACGACGACCATCAAACGAAGTGCCGAAGGACGGATCGAATCGGTCACCGATTCGGCTGGTCGCACGCTGACGTATGCGTATAACGGTAGCGGCCAGGTCGAAAGCGTGACCGATCCGATGGCACGCGTTGTCAAATACGCCTATGAAGGCGAAAATCTGGTGAGTGTTACCGAGCCCGGCGAAGCCAGCCCGCGTTGGCAGTACAAATACAATGCAGAACATCAGATGACTGAAATGATTGACGGTCGCGGCAACGCCGTGAAAACTGGGTATGAATCTGGGCGTGTGGTGAGCCAGAAAGACGCGCTCGGGCGTGAAATCAAATGGACATACCCAGTCACCGAAGGCGAACGCGAAACCACGATCACCGAGCCGAACGGGTCAACGACGGTTGAGAAATTCAACGAACTCGGCGAGCCCCTGAGCATCACCCGTGCCGCCGGGACGGGCCTTGAAGCTAACACCAGCTTCGCATACAGCGGCTACAAGCTGACCGCATTGACAGACCCGAACAAACACGTAACGAAATACGAATACAACGCGGCAGGCGACCGCACCAGCGAAAAAGACGCGATCGGCAACGAATCGAAATGGACCTACAACACCACCCATGACGTTCTGACGCACACGACGCCCGGCGGTGAGACGACGACAATCAAACGCGACGCGCACGGCAACCCGGAAACAATCGAACGCCCTGCGCCGGGTGCGACGACACAGATAACGAAATACAAATACGCCGCGAATGGTGATCTGGAAAGCGTGGAAGACCCCCTGAAACGCATCACGAAATACGCATACAACAGCTACGGAGACCGGGCAGCAGAAACAGATCCCGAAGGCAACAGACGTACCTGGGCGTATAACGAAGACTCACAAGAGACCTCAATGGTTAGCCCGCGTGGGAACGTTGAAGGCGCGGAACCGGCGAAGTTCACGACGACCATCGAACGGGACCAGCGGGGCCGTCCGGTGTTGGCCACTGAACCTGTTAGTACGGGTGCGAGTAAGCCCGTGAACAGGGCCGCGGCCGGGATCTCAGGCGTTGCAAAGGAAGGCCAAATATTGGTCGCGAGCACGGGCGTGTGGGAAGGCACCCCGACGCTTAGCTACAGCTACCAGTGGCAGCACTGCAACGCTGCGGGGGGCGAATGCGCAGCCATCTCCGGTGCCACGGAATCGAAATATGTGCTTGTGCATGGGGATGTCGGGTTCACGATCCGTGTGGTCGTGACGGCTACCATCTCCCTCGGGTCGGCCGCGAGCACGTCGGCCGCTACCGCGACGGTGGTCGCTGTCGTGCCGGTGTTCTTGTCGCAGTTCGGCAGTGCGGGCTCGGAAAATGGGCAGTTCTCGGCGCCGCGGGGTGCGGCGATCGCGAAAAACGGGAACGTACTGGTGCTGGATACGAGCAACAACCGGGTGGAGGAATTCTCCCAAGCCGGGAAATACGAAAGCAAGTTCGGCACCCTGGGGTCTGGAAATGGCCAGTTGAAATCCCCGTATGGGATCGCGGTTGACTCGAAAGGCAACGTGTGGGTCACGGATTGGGGGAACAATCGGGTTGAGGAGTTCAACGAAAAAAACGAATTTCTGCGGACGTTCGGTTGGGGAGTCACGGACGGGAAAAGCGAATTCGAGGTCTGCGCCGTTAGCTGCAAAGCCGGTATTGCTGGTACTGGGGCGGGGCAGTTCAAAGAACCGAAGGGCATCGCGGTCACCGCGGCGGGCCGGGTGTATGTGAGTGATGCGGCGAACAATAGGATCGAGACGTTCAAAGAAAAAGGCGAATTCCTCGCCACCTTCGGCTGGGGCGTGACGGACGCGAAAAGCGAATTCGAGGTCTGTACCGCGAGTTGTAAAGTGGGGTTGTCGGGGTCGGGGAATGGGCAGTTCAATGGGGTGCGTGGTGTTGCGGTCACGCCTGCTGGGAACGTGTGGGTCGTTGAGAGCACCAACAACCGGGTGCAGGAGTTCAACGAAGCAAACGCGTTCGTCTTGAAGTTCGGGTCTGCGGGGACGGGGGCTGGCCAGTTCAAAGAACCGAAGGGCATCGCGTATACCGCGGGCGGGACCGTTGTGGTGGCTGACGAAGGTAACTGGCGAGTTGAGATGTTCTCCGCTACTGGCACGTTCCTGGCGGCGTTTGGTGCGAAAGGGTCGGGGGCGGGGCAGTTTGAAGAACCATCTGGGATCGCGCTGGCTCCGAATGAGAACATGTATGTCGTGGACGCGAAACTGAACCGTGTGGAGCAGTGGGAGCCGATCCCGTCCACAGCGGTGTATGTGGCGCAGTTCGGGAGCAAAGGCAGCGAAAACGGGCAGTTCAACGAACCTCACGGCGCCGCTGTCGCGAAAAACGGGAACCTGCTGGTCGTGGACTCGACGAACAACCGTGTCGAGGAATTCTCCCAGGCCGGTGCATACGAAGGGAAGTTCGGCACGTTGGGGTCGGGTAACGGCCAGTTCAAAGCACCGTATGGGATCGCGGTTGACTCGAAAGGCAACGAGTGGGTCACGGACACCGTCAACAACCGGGTCGAGGAGTTCAATGAAAAAAACGAATTCCTGCGGACGTTCGGGTGGGGAGTCACGGACGGGAAAAGCGAATTCCAGATCTGCACCGTGAGCTGCAAAGCTGGTATCGCGGGGTCCGGGGCGGGCCAGTTCAAAGAACCACGCGGGATCGCGGTCACCGCGGCGGGGAACGTGTATGTGAGCGAGGGACCGAACAACAGGGTCGATGTGTTCAAAGAAAAAGGCGAATTCCTCTCAACGTTCGGGTGGGGCGTCACCGACGCGAAAAGCGAATTCCAGGTTTGCACCGCGAGCTGCAAAGCTGGTTTGTCGGGGTCGGGGAATGGGCAGTTCAACGGCG
>DASUPL010000265.1:0-6450 GCA_036281155.1 Solirubrobacteraceae bacterium
TCTACAGCCAAGCTCAGCGCGGCACGCAATCCACCCTTCCGGAGCTCGTCGACGATCTCGTGAGGTGGGCGACCTCTTACTCCGGAGCCGTGGCCATGATCGGCTTCCGCGATCCCGCGCCAAATCGCCCCAGCACATCCGATGGCCTGTGGGGCGGACGAGCCCCTGGGACCCTCTCGCGCGGCACCTCGCCCAAGCGCTCGGGCGACCGCGCGACCCACGCGCAAGGCTTCTCGCGCACCTTCCTGGTTCACCGTCAGCGCGAGCGGATCCTCGACGCGGTCGCCGACCTCACCGCGAAGCTGGGCTACAGCGCCCTCACCATCGAGGGCATCGCGCATGAGGCAGGCGTGTCGACGGCGAGCTTCCACCAGCAGTTCACCGGTAGAGAGGACGCGTTCCTCGTTGCCTACGAAGTCGGTCACGCCAAGGGCATGGCGATCGTCGAACGAGCCTTCTTCAGGGAGTCCGACTGGCAAGCGGGCGTGCGAGCGGGAATCTCCGCCCTGCTCGACTTCCTCGCCTCAGAGCCATCCTTCGCGCGCATGGCGCTTGTGGACGCCCTGATCGCCACCCGCCGCAGCGCCGTGCGCTCCCGGCGCGGCGCGAACGCCTACGCCCAGATGCTGCTCCCGGGACTCGAGCGCGCCCCGCAGAGCTCGACGCCGTCGGGCATCACGATCGATGCGATCGCCGGCGGCGTCTTCGAGCTCTGCCTCAGCTACTCCCTGAAGGGGCGCATCGCGGAGCTGTCCGAGCTTGCGCCCCGGGCGACCTACTTCGTGCTCGCGCCGTTCATCGGCACCGAGGCGGCGGCGCGAATCGCGACCGAGCCGCCGTCCGAGCGATCACGCACTTAGCGCTCTTCCGCCTCTTGCGCGCACGCATTTCACCTTGACCAGCAGCCGAAGAAGCTAGAAACAATTCCCGCAATCGCTTGGCATTCGCGCGGCTGAGAAATAGCGTTGTCTCCCACCAAACAGATGACATCAGCCGGATCAAGGAGAAGCCCCCCGATGAGACAACGCCCGCAAGCGATATCAAGCATCGCACTACTGCTGCTCACGCTTGCGCTGGCCGGCTGCGGCAGCAGCCCCTCACCTCATATCAACGCAAACATCCCCTTCAAAAGCCCCGCAATCGCCAGGCACTCGATCCCGGCCGAGTACACGTGCGACGGGAGGAACGTCCATCCCCCCTTGCAGTGGGGGGAAGTGCCATCCGGCGCCAGAGAACTAGCGCTGTTCGTACTCGGGCTCACCCCCAACCAGTCCACGGGTAGATATCGGTTTACCATCGAATGGGGGCTCGCGGGCGTTAACCCCTCGCTGCACAAACTCACCGCCGGCGAACTGTCGGCCGGGGCGCACGCCGGGCTCAACCACAACGGCAAGACGCACTACTCGATCTGCCCTGCCAAGGGGAAGCGCAAGCTCTACCAGTTCGCTTTGTACACCGTGCCCCCTTCGCTCACGGTACCACAGGGCTTCACAGATCGCGAGCTGTTCAAGCTCGTCACCTATGCCGGGGCCCCCAACCCCACGCGCGCAGGCGGAGCGTTCAAGGCCAGCTATAAGCGCAAATAGGCTTACATCTCATGCCGACCTAGGCTCGCATCGAGCGGTGAGCGAAGTCATCATGGCAACGCCCACCGCTCGGAGTCAAGTAGCAAGAACTAGTCTTGCTACTACTAGGCTTTTATTTCTGCGGCTTCTTCAAACGTGATTTCCTCTTCGCCCTGCTGATTTACTTTTTCGAGACCAGCGCCAAAGAATTTCATTTCCAACACATCTACCACGCCGCCTTCGACGCCTTTAAGACTCCCGATTTCCTGTTCGCCGTTACCCATGCCTTTTTTGTAGTTTAGAGTAAAGGGCGAGCCCGCTTTCACCGTTTTGTTGACCGGCGTCATTCTCGCGATGACAGAGCCTCTCAGTTCATCGTTGACAAACCCGGCGCATGTAAATTTCGCGATCATGGCGTTGAATTCATGTAACGTCTTTTCCATTGCCGTCCTGCTCGAAGGCCACAGATCAAGGCCTACTTGTTTATTGGCCTCAGGGAAGATGTAGCCGATTTCGCCTTCGACTTCTTTGGTCACGATTTCGTTGGCGGCGCGCCTGCCGATTGGCATGCAAAACCACTTGATTTACAGCCGGTGTAACGCACTAACGTATTGCTCACTTTTTTCGTCCCGAGTACGCTTCCTGTAGCTGCATACCCAGTGCACGTGAAGATGGAACCGCCTGCGAGTTCGAATGTGTTTGCACCGCCTTTGACTTTGATCGATTTTTTGGTGAGTTCTTTAGAACTGCCCGGCACAGTGATTTCCGGCAGCGCGGCTGAAGCCGAAGCAGCCGTCACTGCACTTATCACAGCGCAAGCGAATAGCGCTGACGTTGACTTACGCATCATCGTGACTAACTCCTTGATTTGACTTTGTCATTATACGAGCCAATTACCCAGCTTTAATACGGTGTTGATCCGTCGTCGCTACGACCCGCCTGTGGTTTGCCCTCCTCGCCACAAAAAGGCGACACGCGGGCAGCAAGAGCAACTCCAGCGCTAGGATTGCGAGTCCGCTCAGCGTCAGCAGGCGTCCGAGCACGATCGGCAGGCTGTTACCAGTACCCACAGAGATCGTCTCTTCTGGGATGGGCTGAGTTGGAGCTCCAGCCTCATCCGCGTGCCTTTCACCGCCGTCGCCGATCGAAAGCACCAGGTCATCGTTTTCCGAGTCCACGCCAACGGGCTTCGCGCCCGTGACCTCCAAAAGATATGACCCCGCGGCGATGTTCGTGGCGACTAACGTTCCCGGACGCATCCGCACCGACACCGACACCCGGTCGTTGTAGACGGTGCTTGGAGGGAATTCGAGAGTCTTCAGCTTGCGGCGGGGCAGGATCGGCGCGGAGGGGTCTTGGTAATCTTCGTTATTTCCCGCGCTGTCTTCGGCATATGAGTCCAGCGCGGTGTAGCGATCCTGACCGGGGTAAGGGAAACCGCGAAGCTGCTGAATCGCCCCGATCAGCGACACCGCGCACACGGGTATCGCCAACCACGTCCAGATCCGTAGGCGTCGCTCGCTTCCGCGAGCCAAGACGAGGGCGACTAGGACGGCGGCGCAGAGCGCGAGCAGCACATAGCTCTCGAGGCGATAGCTGAACTGGATCAGCGTGTACTGACGCGGCAGCGCCAGCAACACGCCTACATGGGTCATCGCAACAATCACGAGGCTCGCCACCCCCATACAGACCAGCAGGAGCCGTCTCCACATTCGGTTGCTGCCACCCCACGGCAAGATGAGGATGCCCGCGAGGACCCACGCGATCGCCAGCAAAGGCAGCGACACCGCAAACGGATACGGAGACGGGGTCGCAAGCGCTGAAGCGCGCGAGAGCGTGAACAGATGTTCAAACGCAACCAGCTTGGAGGTCGCATGCAGCGATTCGTGCACATGGGCGTATTCGCGACCCAAGCGCGTACGTGACGCGTAGATGATCGCCGGCAGCAGATACCAAGCGCTCACCAGCGCCGCGGGAACCACCACGCCCGCCACACGGGCCGAGCCGCGCCAGGTGATCTGCCGCCGGGCATCGGGCACGCAGACAACGATCGCCAAGCCGGCGATGGCTAGCGTCGTGAGACCGAGCATGATCGTGATGTTGTGGCTGCCGAAAAACAGAATGCTGCTCACCGTGAGAGCTATGGCCGCGCCGATGCGCAAGCGATCGGCGCGCAGGACGCTCAGCCCCGCGGCCACCATCAGTGGGATCATCGAAACGCCCGTGAATTCCGGCCAGTCGCCCAATACGTAGGCGACCGCCAGGTAATAGGCCGAGGTGGCGAAGATCAGCCCCGGAACCAGCGCCAGCCACCGGCTCAGACCCGCCATCCGTCCCAGCCAGTACCAGCCCCCCAGCACAGCGGCGAAGTCAAGCACGTAGACGAGGATGTAGGCCTGCATGGGGGCTTCGCCCAGGGCGAGCGACAGCGTGCCTGTAACCGTGTAGAGCGTCCCGCCATAGAAGGCGAATATCGGGTTGAACACCGAATAGGAGGTGTTGAGGAAGAAGCTCGGGACGTGGCCGGATTGGATCGAGAGACTCTGGTGCCACATGAACCAGAGATGGTGCATCCAGTCTCCGGCGAAGCCCGAGTACGTGAACAGCAGCGGCCACGCGAGCACGCCGATCAACAGCAGCGCCGCGCCTAGGGTGGAGGCTCCGCTGATGGTAGATATACGTAAACGTACACGTGGGCTCATTGCGCTCTTTCAGCGAGGCAATGAGCCCGCCGGCGCTAGCGTTTCTTCGCGCCAGCACCCTTCTTGTGCTTCTTGGCCTTCGATCCCTTGACGCGATGGCAACCCGAGACCGTGACTTTCGTGGCCTGTTTGACCACGACGCCGTTTTGGCCCGTGAGCACCGTGGGCATGATGAGCGGGGCTGAGCAGAAGCTCCCGTTCGTGCCAAGCGCCGAGTGTGGGCCTTGAGGCAACACGAGGTCGAACGTGTCGATTGGCGCGTCGGGCGTTGATTTGAACGTCGAGCTGGTGATGCCTTTCTTGATCTTCGTGTTCCCGTCGAGGATCAGCGTGATCCCTTCGCCCTGGAGCACGATCTCGAGGTCGGGGAACGCGGCACCGCCGTGTGAGACTAGATACGCCGGGCCTGTGAGACGGCTCTTGAGCACCGGCGTCACCGCCGTGCCCGTGCCGACCACGGAGGCGGCAGGACAGCCCGCTGGGTTCGCATCGAACACCGCGGCCGCGCAGGCTTTCTGCAGCGTCGTCAGGCGTGATGGCAGCTGCAGGGGAAGATCAACCTTGACTTTGCCTATGTTCGCCTGGCCCGGCCCAGAGGCGACCTTCACGTGCAGATACGCTCCAATTTTTTTCGAGGTCTTCGCCTTCGTCAGTGCCGTGAACTTCGGCTTGAAGGGCAGGACTGCGCAGTTGGCGACCTGGAATGGAACCGAGACCGGCGCGCTTGCGCCTTCCGCGCTGGACAGCGTCGCCTTGATCGCAAGCGGAGCGCAGTTCGTGGGATTGAACGTGAAGCCCGGTCGGTCGATCGCGACGTTGACGTGCTTGACCTGCAGCGGGATCCCTTGGAGGATCTGCGGTAGTGAGTCGCTGACGACGGTCAGCGCGGAGGTATGTGGATCAACTTCGATCTTCGCTCGTACGACCACACAGTCGCAGGGCCCGGTGCCGAGATCGAACGGCCCGGCCTTCGCTGGGGCGGCGATCGACAGGCCGTAGGGCGCGCCCTTGTAAGGGCCGGTGATGAACACGCGACCGCCCGAGACCGTATATGGATTGCTGCCAAGGCCGACGCTGACGACGGTGTGACCGATCAGGCTGTCCGCGCCACATGTGCCTTCCGAGGCCAGCGGCTCCGGGCACGGCTGGACGGAAGAGAGCTTTCCCAGCAGTCCTGGCGGCATGTGGATCTGCACTCCGCTGAGGTTCTGGTTTCCGTCCTCGCGCGAGATCGTGGTCGTGAAGGGCGTGAACGAGCCCGCCTGAATGTTGCTCGAACCGGCCATCAGCGACGGCGAGAACGGCAGCGGATTAGCACACGGGGAACCGCCCGGCCCAGACGTGATCGCAAAGTCCGAGGACGGGGTCGCCGCTGCCGTGCCCGACCATGGCGTGAACGACGCGGAGGTCGTGTAGGAGCCGCAGTACGGCGGGGTGGACAGCGGCGCGCGCGGGCCACCGAAGAATTTCAGCTTCAAGTCTTCGAAGGGAACCTGCGGCGTCCTTTCAAACGTCGATGTCAGCTGCCCGGTCGTCACGTCGGGCGTGACCTTGCCCGCAAGCTTGACGCGCACCCCCGAGACCGGATCTTCGGCGACGATGTAGAGCGCGAGCAACGACCCAAACGGATTGGCGTTCTGCTCCGCGAGATACACAAAGCCCTCAAGCGGGTCGGGCAACAGCGGGGTCTTGATTTCGACCGTGCCGACCTTCGAGGCATCCGGACAGGCCGCCGGCACAGAGGAGAACAGCTCCGTTTGGGTCTGTTCCTCAAACCGTTCAAAGCCCACCGCCGCCGTCGAGCAGGCCTCAAGCCCATCTGCGCTGGCCGGGTTGATCTGCATGCCTGCGGGGAGGGTCACCGTAGTGTCCCTGACGTCCGCCTCGGCCAGTCCGTTGGCCGTGAGCAGGGTTTCCTGAGGTACGTGTACACCCACGCTCAAGCCCGTCGGCGTGCTCGCCGCCGACCCTTCCGGCTTTACGTCGATGCTCGGACTGAATGGCAGCTTGTTGCAGCCGTGGAGATCGAGCCGCTGCCCACTCCCGTCATGGAGCGTATAGGAGAGTGGCGCCGCGACCTCCGAGGCTTTCCCGGGCGCCGACCACGAGCTCCCTTCAACACTTGATTCAAATGGGACCCCGCACGAGGTCGGCAGCGTCAGGAACGCGGCCGGGGAGGACTC
>DASUPL010000266.1:0-2251 GCA_036281155.1 Solirubrobacteraceae bacterium
AGAGTGGGCGCGGGTGCCGGTGGAGATGGACGTGGCGTCGGAGTACCGCTACCGCAACCCGGTCGTGGGGCCGGGCGATCTGGTGATCGGGATGACGCAGTCGGGCGAGACGGCGGACACGCTCGCGGCGATGCGCCTGGCGCGCGAGCGCGGAGCGCGGGTGTTAGCGGTCACGAACGTGATGGGCTCGCAGGCGACGCGCGACTGCGACGGCGTGCTGTTCACGCGCGCGGGCCTCGAGGTCGGGGTCGCGGCGACGAAGACGTTCCTCTGCCAGGTGGCGGTGATGTACCTACTCGGCCTGCGCCTGGCGGAGCTGCGAGGCACGCTCGCGCCCGAGCGCCTGACGGAGCTGGTGGGGGAGGTCAAGCGCCTGCCGCACCACATCGAGCAGGTGCTCGCGGGCGTGGAGGCGCAGGTGACGCCGGTCGCGGAGCGTTACTGGAGGAGCGATTTCTTTCTTTATATTGGCCGCCACATCGGCCTGCCCGCCGCATTGGAGGGCGCGTTGAAGTTGAAGGAGATCTCCTACATAGCAACCGACGCATATGCGGCCGGCGAGATGAAGCACGGCCCGATCGCGCTGCTGGACGACTCCACGCCGGTGGTGTGCGTGGCGACGGACTCGCCGGTGCTGGAGAAGGTGGCGTCGAACATGCAGGAGGTGCGCGCGCGTGGGGCGCACGTGATCGCGGTGGCGACGGAGGGCGATGAGCGACTGGCTAAGCAGGCGGACGCGGTGCTGACGGTGCCGGCGATCGATTGGATGCTGCAGCCGATGCTCGTGGTGATCCCGCTGCAGGTGCTCGCGTATGACATCGCAAGGCGCCGTGGGCTGAACGTGGATCAGCCACGAAATCTCGCCAAGACCGTCACCGTCGAGTAGTCGGAAATCGCGGGACTCTGGGGGGCGCTGGAGACACGGCGTGCCACCGACGGAGCGACCATTTAGCATCGCTCCCAGTGAAAGCTCTGCCCCCTTGGCTGACGCCGCTGCTGTCCGCGGAGACGATGCGCGCGGTGGACCGCTGGGCGATCGAGGAGCGCGGCGTGCAGGGCCTCGATTTGATGGAGCGCGCGGGAGCGGCGGTGGCGCGAACGGTCGAACGCGTCGCGCCGGACGGCCCGGTGACGGTCGTGTGCGGCAAGGGGAACAACGGCGACGATGGGCTCGTGGTGGCGCGTCTGCTGCGCGACGCGGGACGCGCGGTCACGGTGATCTGCGCCGCGCCGCCGCGGGAGCTCGCGGGCGACGCGCGCGTGAACCTCGAACGTCTGCAGGGCGAGTCGCCGGTGCGCCTCGGCGGTCCGCCAGTGGCGATCGACGCGGCGGCCCTGGTCGTGGACGCGCTGCTCGGCACGGGCTTTCAGGCTGAGCCTCGTGGCGCGGTAGCCGACGCGATCGACGCGATCAACGCCAGCGGCTCGCGGGTCGTGAGCGTGGACGTGCCCAGCGGCGTCGACGCTTCCACGGGTGTTGTCCTCGGCAGCGCGGTCAAGGCCGACACGACGGTGACGTTCCACGCAGGCAAGCCCGGCCTTTGGATCCGGCCGGGCAAGGCGCATGCGGGCGAGGTGGAGACGGTCGACATCGGCATCCCGCGCGGCGCGCCGCAGGACGCGTCGATCGGTCTGATCGTCGCGTCGGTACTGGACGTGCTCCCGCGCAGGGGACCATCCTCGACGAAGTTCACCTCAGGACACGTGCTCGTGGCGGGCGGCTCGCGCGGACTGACGGGCGCGCCGACGATGACGGCGCGCGCGAGCATGCGCGCGGGTGCGGGCTACGTGACGGCGTGCGTGCCCTCCTCGTTGCAGACGATCCTCGCCTCGAGCGGCACGCCGGAGCTGATGACGATCGGCCTCCCGGACGAGGACGGCGCGCTGACGGCGGAGGGCGTGGGACAGGTGCTGCGCGCGGCCGAGCGGGGCGGGGCGCTGGCGCTGGGGCCTGGCCTCGGGCGCGGCGACGGCGCGGTGGCGTTCGCGCGCGCACTGGCGCGCGAGGTGGAGATCGCGCTGGTGCTGGACGCGGACGGGCTGAACGCGCACGCGGGGCGACTCGGAGACCTGGCGGGCAGGCGCGCGGCGACGGTGCTGACGCCGCACGCGGGCGAGCTGGCGCGGCTGCTGGAGCTGGACGGCGGCGAGGAGGTTGAACGTGACCGCCTGCGCCACGCGCGCGCCGCGGCTGAGCGCTCCGCGGCGGTGGTGATGCTGAAGGGCGACGACACGCTGGTGGCAGCGCCCG
>DASUPL010000267.1:0-8501 GCA_036281155.1 Solirubrobacteraceae bacterium
CGTGGCGCCGGCGGTGGAGAGCGAGCTGCGCGGGCTGGGGCTGACGGTGCGCCGCGTGGACACCACGCACCTCGAGCACGCGCGCGAGCTGGGACTCGAGGCGGCGCAGGCGGGCGAGACGGTCGTGGCGCTGAGCGGCGACGGCATGCTGGGCGTGCTGGCGGACGCGCTGCGCACGGTGCCGGGCGCGCTGCTGGGCGTGCTGCCGGGCGGGCGCGGCAACGACTTCGCGCGCGTGCTCGGCATCCCCGAGGACGCGATCGCGGCGTGCGCGACGATCGCCGCGGGCGTCGCGCGGACCGTGGACCTCGGGCTCGTGACGAGCGCGCAATCAGACGATGACGGCCTCGGCGAGGGCGACGGCGGATGGGACGTGGGCGCCAGCGGCGCCGGCGAAGGCGCTCCTCCCGGCCAGGCGTTCGTGGGGATCGCGTCGTGCGGCTTCGACAGCGACGCGAACAGGATCGCGAACGAGGCGCCCGCGTGGCTGGGCGGGCTGGTGTACGCGTACGGCGCGCTGCGCGCGCTGCTGTCGTGGCGCGCGGCGCGCTTCGAGATCGAGCTGCGGCCGCAGGGCGAGCGCCACACGTTCAGCGGCTTCACGGTCGCGGCGGCGAACTCGAAGGCGTACGGCGGCGGCATGTACATGGCGCCCGACGCGCTGCTCGACGACGGCCTGCTGGAGATCGTGGTGGTGGAGAAGGTGGGCAAGCTGCGCTTCGTGGCGAACCTGCCGAAGGTGTTCGCGGGCAAGCACGTGCGGGGGCCCTCGGTGCGCGTGTTTCGCGCCGCGGAGATCACGCTCGACGCGGACCGGCCGTTCACGATGTACGCGGACGGCGACCCGATCGGCGAGCTGCCGCTGCGCGTGAGCGCGCTGGCGGGCGCGGTGAGGATGCTCGTCCCGCCCGCGGGCGCGGTCGAGAAGGCTTTCGGCGCGCGGACGAGCGCGAGCTGATGGCGAGCACGCTCGCTGTGCGGCTCGCGCGCGGCGTGGGCGCGCTCTCGCGGATGCGCGGCGGCGGCGCGACGAGCGCGCCGGGGAAGGTGTTGATGCGCCTCGCGCCCGACGCGATCGGCGAGCTCGGCGGGCGCCTTGCGCGCGGCAGCGTGCTGATCTCGGCGACGAATGGCAAGACGACGACCGCGGCGATGGCAGCGTCGATCCTGCGGCGCACGGGCGTGGAGCTGGTGCACAACCACGCGGGCGCGAACATGGCGGGCGGGATCGCCACGACGCTGCTCGACGCGGCCCGGCCGCACGGGCGCATGGCGGGCGAGCTGGGCTTGTTCGAGGTGGACGAGCTGTGGCTGGCGTCGCTCGCGGCGCAGCTGCGCCCGCGCGCGATCCTGCTGGGGAACCTGTTCCGCGACCAGCTCGACCGCTACGGCGAGCTGGACGCGATCGCGCAGAGCTGGGAGCGGGTGCTGGGCGAGCGCGACACGCGGCTGGTGGCGAACGCGGACGACCCGCTGCTGGCGGACCTCGGGCGCGAGCGGCCGGGCACGATCTTCTTCGGCGTGGACGACGACACGCTCGCGCTGGCGGGCATGGCGCACGCCGCGGACGCGAAGCACTGTCGGCGTTGCGGCGCGCCGTATGCGTTCGACGCGGTGTACCTGGGCCACCTCGGCCACTACCGCTGCCCGAGCTGCGGCCAGACCCGTCCCCTCCCCTCCGTCACGGCGACGAACGTGCGGCTGGAGGGCGTGCGCGCGGCGCGCTTCACACTGCGCACCCCCGCGGGCGACGCGGAGGTGTTGCTGGCGCTGCCGGGTCTCTACAACGTCTACAACGCGCTCGCGGCCGCCGCGCTGGCGACCGTGCTCGAAGTCCCGCTCGAGACGATCGTGGCGGGCCTGGGTGCGACGCAAGCTGCGTTCGGGCGCGCCGAGACGGTCACGCTCGCCGACCGTCGCGAGCTGCGGATCCTGCTGGTGAAGAACCCCGCGGGCGCGAACGAGGTGCTGCGCACGCTCGCGCTCGAGCCGGGCGAGCACGACATCCTCGGAGTGCTCAACGACCAGATCGCGGACGGCCGCGACGTGTCGTGGATCTGGGACGCGGACTTCGAGCTGCTCGCGGGGCGCGTGCGCGTGGTGACGTGCAGCGGCAGCCGTGCGGCGGACCTGGCGACGCGGTTGAAGTACGCGGGCATCGACCCCGCGCGCATCCACGTGCGGGAGGACCTGGAGAGCGCGCTGCGCGACGCGGCCGCGACCCGCCCCGACGGCGGCGACGCGCCGCTGTACGCATTGCCGACGTACACCGCGATGCTCGCGCTGCGTGAGCTGCTCGTGGCGCGCGGGGAGGCGAGCAGCGCGTGGGCGTAGGTGTCCGATCGGGGTCACGCGGCGCCGCGACCAGCGAGCAGCGCATGGACGTGACCCTCCGCGACCCCAGCCCGACGGGGCCGCAAGCGGCGAGCGGTGGGCGCTCGGCGGCGAGCGTGTGGCACGACCTCGAGTGCGGCCTCTACCGCGCGGATCTGCCGCTGTGGCGAGAGCTCGCCGAACAGGCGCGCATCGACGCGCCGACCGCGCGGATCCTCGACGTCGGCGCGGGCACCGGTCGGGTGGCGCTCGACCTCGCGCGCGCTGGGCACGCTGTGACCGCGCTCGACCTCGACGCGGAGCTGCTCAGCGCGCTGAGCGAGCGCGCCGCACACGCGAACGTTCAAGTCCAGACGGCGTGCGCGGACGCGCGAAGCTTCGCTCTCGACGAACAGGGCTTCGCGCTGTGCATAGCCCCGATGCAGACGATCCAGCTGCTCGGCTCCTCGGCCGCGCGCGTCGCGTTCATGGCGCGAGCGCGCGAGCACCTGCTCCCGGGCGCACCGCTCGCGTGCGCGATCGTCACGGACCTGGAGTCGTTCGACCGCGCCGCCGGCGACGTCAGCCCCTCACCCGAGGTCGCGACGATCGACGGCGTCGAATACGTCAGCCGCGCGATCAGCGTGCGGCTGAGCCGACACACCATCCGCATCGAGCGCGAACGAAGCACCGTCCAGAGAGATCGATCCTCTCGAGTGCTCCCGCCCACGCGGGTCGTCCACACACCCGAAACGGAGCGCGACGTGATCGATCTCGACCGCGTGAGCGCGCGGGGACTGCAACGCGAGGGACGCCGCGCGGGCCTGTCTTACGTGGGCGTCCGTGAGATTCCAGCCACCGATGACCACGTGGGCAGCGAGGTGGTGATTCTGCGTGCCTGAGCGGATCGCCGACGACTCCTCATCGCTCCCCCGCCCCCACACGCTACGCGTGTGCGCGCTGTACCCCGACCTGATGAACATATATGCCGATCGTGGCAACCTGCTCGTGCTGGAGCGGCGCTGCGCGTGGCGCGACATCGGCTTCGAGCTTTCCTCCAGCGGCCTCGGCGAGCACCTCGACGCGGACGCGCACGACCTGTTCTACATCGGCGGCGGGCAGGATCGCGACCAGCGCCTGTGCGCGGAGGACCTGATCGCGACCAAGCGCGACGGCCTGCACGCCGCGGCGACGCGCGGCGCGGTGATCCTCGGCGTGTGCGGCGGCTACCAGCTGCTGGGCCACTCCTACACGCTCGGCGAGGAGGAGATCCCCGGCGTGGGGCTGCTGGACGTGCGCACCGTGCGCGAGGACAGAGAGCGCCTGATCGGCAACGTCGCGATCGAGGTGTCGCTGCCCGCGGACACAAGCGGTGCGGCGCACGAGCCGCGCGTGCTGGCGGGCTTCGAGAACCACGGCGGGCGCACATACCTCGACGATGGCCAGGCGCCGCTCGGGCGTGTGCTGAAGGGCCACGGCAACGACGGGCGCGGCGGCCACGAGGGCGCGATCGCAGCGAACACGCTCGGCACGTACCTGCACGGTCCGCTGCTGCCGAAGAACGTGTGGTTCGCAGACTGGCTGATCGGGCGCGCACTCGGTATCGCGGCGAGCGAGCTGACGGAGCTGGACGACGGCCTCGAGCGCGAGACGCACCTGAGTGCGCGTAGGGCCGCGGGCGTCTGAGCCGCCGCAAGCATCTGGCCCGTTACGGCACATGCCGCAAACTCGGCTTTCGCGCTCACGACCCGAGCGCTTGACGCTTAGGATCGCGCGATCGAGCTATCCGACTACCAGCGACTCTCCCGCCGCACCGCGGAGTACCCGCGCGAGGCGTGGCTCGCCTACCCGGCGCTGGGGCTGTCCGGCGAGGCGGGCGAGGTTGCCGAGCACGCCAAGAAGGCGATTCGCGACGACGGCGGCACCGTCAGCGACGAGCGGCGAGCGGCGATGTCGAAGGAGTTGGGCGACGTGCTCTGGTACGTGGCGCAGCTCGCCAGCGAGCTCGGGCTCGATCTGGACGAGGTCGCACGGGCGAACCTCGACAAGCTCCTCTCCCGCCAGGAACGGGGCGTTTTGTCGGGCAGCGGCGACGACCGTTAGGAAGCGACCGCGAAGCGCGCGAAGCGCTCCGCCAGCCGGGCGGGCACCAGAGCGCGCACGCGCACACCCTCGGCGGTGTCCTCGCGCATAACGTCGCCTGCGAGGTCGTGCAGCTCGGCGAGGCTGCTGCCGTCGGCGTACGGCACGAGCAGGTCGACGTGGCGCAGCGTGTGCGCCAGTTCGCGCTCGATGCGCTCGCCCAGCTCCTCCAGGCCCTCGCCCGTCACGCCGCTCACGAGCACCGCGTCGGGGTGGCGCAGGCGCAGATCCTCGCGGCCGTCCGCGTCGAGCAGGTCGATCTTGTTCAACACCAGCAGGCGCGGGCGCTCCCCCGCGCCGATCTCCTCCAGCGTCTCCTCCACCGAGCGCCTCATGTTCGCCTCCTGCGCCGCCGGCGCCGACGCGTCGAGCACGTGTGCCAGCAGCTCCGCGCGGCGCGTCTCCTCCAGCGTCGCGCCGAACGCGTCCACCAACTGGTGGGGCAGCTTGCTGATGAAGCCCACCGTGTCCGTCAGCAGATGCGGGCGCCCGCCGATCCGCAGCGTGCGCGTCGTCGGGTCGAGCGTGTGGAACAGGCGGTCCCCCACCCCCACCTCCGCGCCCGTCATCGCATTCAGCAGCGTCGACTTGCCCGCGTTCGTGTAGCCCACCAGCGCGATCGTCGGCAACGCCGCGCGCTCACGCTCCGCGCGCTGCACCGCGCGCGTGCCCTTCACGTGCTCCAGACGCCGGCGCAGCACCGAGATGCGGTCGCGCGCCAAACGCCGATCCGTCTCGATCTGCGTCTCGCCCGGGCCCCTCGTGCCGATCCCACCGCCCAGGCGCTCGAGGTGGCTCCACAGACCGCGCATCCGCGCGAGGTTGTACTCCAGCTGCGCCAGCTCCACCTGCAGCTTGCCCTCCGCACTGCCCGCATGCGACGCGAAGATGTCCAGGATCACCGTCGTGCGGTCCACCACCGGCAGACCCACCGCCTCCTCCAGGTTGCGCTCCTGGCGCGCCGTCAGCTCGTCGTCGCACGCGATCACGTTCGCGTCGCACGCCTTCGCCAGCTCCTTCGCCTCCGCCACCTTGCCAGGCCCCAGATACGTGTTCGCGTGCGGCGCTTCGCGGCGCTGCACCATCTCCCCCACCACCGCCACGCCCGCCGTGCGCAGCAACTCGCCCAACTCGCTCAGATCATCGCCCTGCGCTAACGCCGCCACGCACAGCGCACGCTGGCGCGCACGCTGCCGCGGCTGAGACCCATCGCCGATCGAGTCGGCTCGTTTCGGTGTGACGGCACTGCGCCCGTTGCGGCTTCGATCCATCCGCCTCCCAGTCTAGTGTCGTGAGTCATAAATTCGGTGTGGGTTTGCCGAGTGGATGATCGTGTCTGACGTTCGATGGCGGCGGCGTGCGTACCGGTAGTACGTGAGCCGGCGACGGCGGGCGTCAGGCGCGAGCAGACGCCGGGAAACACCATCGAATTTATGACTCGCGACACTAGGCGCTGCCCGCGAGCGTTCCCAGCCGCTTGACCGCCTCCAGCAGGCGGTCGTCGGGGGTTGTCAGCGAGATCCTGAACCAGCCCTCCCCCGCGGGGCCGTACACCGCGCCCGGGGTGAGGACCACGCCGACGCGCTCCAGCACGTGCTCGCAGTACGCCTCCGAGCTGTCGAAGCCCTCCGGCACGGGCGCCCACACGTAGATCGTGCTCTTCGGAGGGCGCACGGCCACGCCGATTCCGTGCAGCGCGTCGCACACCAGATCGCGCCTGCGCTTGTACAGCTGGTTCATCGACGCCACCTCCGCGTCCGCGTCCGGTGACAGCGCCGCCACGCCCGCCAGCTGCACCGCCTCGAACAGCCCCGAGTCGATGTTCGTCTTCAACTGCCAATACGTCTCCAGCGCGTCCGCGTTTCCAACCACCACCGCGCAGCGCCAGCCCGTCATGTTGTAGCCCTTCGACAGCGAGAACACCTCGATGCCCACTTCCTTCGCGCCCGGCGTCGCCAGGAACGACGGCGCGCGGTAGCCGTCGAACGTCGTCTCCGAGTACGCGTTGTCGTGTACCACCAGGATGTCGTAAGCGCGCGCGAACTCCACCACGCGCTCGAAGAACCCCTCCGGCGCGACCGCGCCCGTGGGGTTGTTCGGGTAGTTCAGGAACATCAGCTTCGAGCGGCGTGCCACGTCCTCGTCGATCGCGCCCAGGTCCGGGACGAAGCCGTGCTCCGGCTCGAGCGCCATCAGCACCGGCTCCCCGCCCGCCAGCCACGGCCCGCCCGTGTACACCGGGTAGCCCGGGTCCGCCGCCAGCGCGTAGTCGCCCGGGTCCAGGAACGCGAGGTTCAGGTTGAAGATCGCCTCCTTCGCGCCGATCGCCGGGATGATCTCCGTCGCGGGGTCGAGCGTCACGTCGAAGCGGCGCGCGTAGAAGTCACTCACCGCTTCGCGGAAGTCCGCGCGGCCGCGGTTGCTCGGGTACCGGTGCGTCTCGTGCTCGCTCACCGCCTCCTGCATCGCCTCCACGATCAGCGCCGGCGTCGGCCGGTCGGGGTCGCCGATGCCGAGGCTGATCACGTCCACGCCCGCGGCGCGCTTCTCGGCGATCTTGCGCTCCAGCTGGGCGAACGCGTACGGCGGGATGCGCTCCAGGCGCTTACTCGGTCTCATGCAGCTCCTTTTCGAACTCCTCGCTCAGGCGACCCTCGAACACCGGTCGCGCCCAGCCTGTCAGGTTCACCCTCAGATCCTCCGCCACCTCGACCTCCAGCTCGCCGCCGTCGAGTAGCACCGTCATGCGCCGCGGGCGCGTCGGCTCGTCACATCCCAGCGCGTGCGCCACCGCCGCGCCCGTCGCGCCCGTGCCCGAGGACAGCGTCTCCCCCACGCCGCGCTCGAAGATGCGCGCGCGGATGCGCGCGGATGTGGTCTCGGTCTCCTCCGCATCCGGCTCGTCGGGGATCTCCGTGTACCACGACACGTTCGTGCGGTTCGGGAACAGCGCGTCGCGTTCGATCGACGGGCCGAACGCCTCCAGGTCGAGCGCCTCCAGCTCCTGCTCCGAGGCGACGTGGATCGCGCACTGCGGGTTGCCGATCGACACGTGCTGGAACGTCCACTCACGCCCGCCCGAGCGCACCTGCCCGCGCCCGTCCGGCGGCCCGCCAGGGAAATCTTTCGAGGTGAGGCTCGCTTTGCCCATGTCCACCGTACACGTGTCCGGCCCCGTGATCCGCGGGCGGATATCCCCCGCGGCGGTGCTGATCGCGAAGCTGTCCTCGTCCGTCCAGCCGCGCCGGCGCAGGTACAGGATCGCCTCGCGCGCGCCGTTGCCCGACAGCTCAGCCTCCGAGCCGTCGGGGTTGAAGATGCGCAGGTCCGCCACGTGCGCCGCCGGATCCGCGGGCTGGGACAGCAGCAGCACGCCGTCCGCGAACACGCCGAAGTGCCCCTCGCACAGTCTGCGCACGCGCGCCGGCGTGAGCTCGAACGCCAGCGCGTCACGCTCCAGGATCAGGTAGTCGTTGCCCAGCGCCTGCCACTTCTCGAACCTCATCGCGCCGCGCTCCCGTGCGAATCGTTGCCGGTGAATGTCACGGCGCCTGAGTCTAGGTCAGGCGAAGCGTGAAGGTCAGGCGTAGCGTGAAGGATCTCGCGCGCCACGACCGCGGGGTCGCGGCCCGTGACGTCCGTCACGCGCACGCCCGCGAGCTTGCGCATCCACGTCAGCTGGCGCTTCGCGTAGTTGCGCGTGCGTCGCTTCATCCGCTCCACGTCGCCCGCCAGCAGATCCTCGAAGCCGAGCGCCTTGCGCGCCGTCTCAGACGCTCCGGCCGCGTGCGCCCGCCTGACCTCCTCCTGTGCTCCCGCCGCGACCATCGCCTCCACGCGCGCGTCGATCGCCTCGTACAGCGCCTCGCGCTCCATCGTCAGTCCCGCCAGCAGCGTCGGGTGGCGCATCTCCTCGCTCCACAGCTGCGACGGACCGTCGGCGGGCTCGCCGGGGAGCTCGCCCAGCTCGAGCAGCTCCAGCGCGCGCACCACGCGCTGGCGGTCATTTGGGTCGATCCCCTCCGCCGCCCACGGCGCGCGCCGCG
>DASUPL010000268.1:0-9264 GCA_036281155.1 Solirubrobacteraceae bacterium
GCCGCCAGCGAGCGTCGGCGAGAGCGACAGGAAGACCTCGTCCACGAGCCCCTCCCCGATCAAGTCGCGCGCGAGGTGCGGCCCGCCCTCGCACAGCACCGAGCGCACGCCAAAGCGCTCCCGCAGCTCGACCAGCGCGGCCGCGAGGTCCAGCCGCCCGTCGCGTGTCGCGCGCACGTAATCCACGTGGGCCGGCGTCTCCTCCGGCAGGCTCGCGTCGGACGGCGTGATGATCGCGACGCGCGCCGCGGGCTCCTCGAACAGTGGGATGTCCGCCCCGAGGGCGAGGCTGGCGGAGACGACGCACGCGAGCGGCTCCTGCTCCAGTCCGCGATCGCGGCGCAGATCCCTGCGCGCCTGCTCTGCGATCAGCCGGCCGTAGCGCTCGGTGCGCAAGGTGCCCGCGCCCACGAGCACGGCGTCCACGGCCGTGCGCAGGCCGTGGAAGAGCTTGCGGTCGGCCGCGTCGCTGAGCGGCCCCGAGCGCCCGCTGAGGGTCGCGCGACCGTCGACGCTCGCGATCATGTTGAGCAGCACGCGCGGCCGCGCGGACGACGACGGGGCGCGATCCCACAGCCCGAATCCCTCGACGATCTCCGCGACGGTGGCTGGATCTCCGGGGGGCAGCAGGGGGCTGAGCCGTGGCGGCGCGTCGGCCGCGGCGTTCGCATTGGCCTCCGAGGATGCCTCCATATGCTGCACCCTACCCGCGTAGGCGCTCACGATGTGCCTGGACACTTAGTACAAGGCTGTAACGACTCGACAACACATAAACGCGGGGACGTGCTACGGTCGTCGTGAATGGCCGGCAGAAAAGACCGGCGAAAGTAGTGCAAGCGCTCGCAGGTCGAAGCTCTGAGAAGCATCCTCCGCGTAGCAGCACGCACATACCGTGGAGGAGTACGCATAATGCCAACTGGCACCGTGAAGTGGTTCAGCGACGACAAGGGTTTTGGTTTCATCACCCCTGACGACGGCGACAAGGACCTCTTCGTCCATCACACCGGGATCAACGGCGAGGGTTACCGCTCGCTGCAGGAGGGCGCAAAGGTCTCCTACGACCCGGAGCAGGGCGACAAGGGCCCGAAGGCCGTGAACGTCCAGTCCATCTAAGCGGACGAGCGTAGTTCGGCTCTGCGAGAGCCCGCCTCGGCGGGCTCTCCTTTTTTAATCCAGCGGGATATTGTCGGCCGGGCTGATCACCATGCCCGGCGACGCCACGACCATCCCACTCGAGGACCCATCTCTCGGCGCCGCGCGTCGTGGACTCTTGCGCGGGCGCATGGGCACGTGGAGCGACGCGGGCACCCGCACGAGGATCGGCGCGCTGGCGATGGTCACGATCGTGGCATTGGGCCTGTTCGTCGTGATGATGGCGGCCAACCGCCCGAGCCTGCTCTCGCCGACGACCCACGTCAACTTCTTCCCGCGCTGGATGGCCGGTCCACTGGGCGGGCTGATGCCGGGCATGAGCGGCAACAGCACCACGCTGAAGTACTGGTTCACCGGCGCGATCGTGCTGATGTACGTGTGCTACCTGGTGACGCTTCGCTGCGTGCCGCAGCTGCCCGTGCGCTGGGTGCTGACGACGATCGTGGCGGTGCACATGGTGTTCGTGCTGGCCCCGCCGCTGGCGCTGACGGACGTGTTCAACTACATCAACTACGGGCGCATGGAGGTCGTGCACCACCTCAACCCGTACACCACGATCCCGATCCTCGAGCCGCACGACGACCCCAGCTACAACCTCAGCAACTGGCACCAGCTGCTGAGCCCCTACGGCCCGCTGTTCACGCTGCTCACGTTCGTCGTGGTCCCACTCGGCGTCGCGGGATCGTTCTGGGCGCTGAAGTTCCTGCTCGCCGCGGCGAGCCTGACGATGCTGTTCTTCGTGTGGAAGTGCGCGCGCCTGCTCGGCCGCGACCCGCTCGCGGCGGTGGCGCTTGTGGGGCTGAACCCGATCGTGCTCGTGTGGGGGCTGGGGGGCGAGCACAACGACGCGCTGATGCTCCTGTGCATCGTGCTCGGCTTCTATCTGCTGCTGCGCGCGCGTGTCGCGCGTGAGAGTCGCGGAGAGCCATCGGCGGCGGGCGTGCGGGGGTGGCTGCTGCCGCTCTCGCCGGCGGAAATCGGCGCGGGCGCGGCGTTCGTGGTGGCGATCGCGATCAAGGCCTCCGGTGCGGTGCTGCTCCCGGTCGTGCTCGTGGGTCTGCTGCGCACGCCGCGCGCGCTCGTGCAGGCGCTGCTCGGCATGGCGGCGGCGGCCGTCGCGGTGGGCGCGATGAGCCTGCTGGCGTTCGGCCTGCACATCCCCGACCTGAGCACCCAGAGTCGCCTCGTCACGAGCGAGAGCGTCCCCAACCTGATCGGGCTCGCGGTCGGAGCGGGGGGCGAGACCAAGACGTTGCACACGCTGATGACGGGCGCTCTGCTGCTGTCGGTCCTGTGGTGCTGCTGGTTTGCGTGGAGCCGGCGCCAGCCGGCCGCCGACCGGTCGATCACCGCGTCGGGGTGGGCGAGCGTCGCGCTGCTGATGACGCTGAGCTGGGTGCTCCCCTGGTACGTGCTGTGGGCGCTGCCGCTCGCGGCGCTGTCGAGCTCGCGCAGGCTGCGCACGGCGGTGCTCGCGATCGGCGTGTACCTGATCATCGCCTGGGCGCCCGCGTCGGGACTGCTGTGGAACAAGATCGGCTTCCATCCCGAAAAGACCCCCCTCGGGCGGCTGCACCAGCGGATCGTCAAGGAGCTGTTGAACTGAGGCCGCGTGCTCCGGCGCACGCTCCCGCTACGAGCACCGATGCGCCCGCGTAGCGGTGCGCTTGCGTGTTCTTGACGGCCTTGCCGACGAGCTCGGGCTCTTGGCCGATGGGCGCGATGTCGATCGCGAACTCTATGCCGGTAGCGGCAGCGACCTTCACGAGCGTCTCGATCTGAGGGTTCTTTTCGCCGGACTCGAGCTCGACGATCCGCGGCTGGCTCACGCCGAGGCGCGCGGCCAGTTGGCGCTGTGAGAGCCCGTGATCGGCGCGGTAGCCGATCAGCTGCACCGCGACCATGCGCGCTAGTGCCAAGCGTTCCCACTCGGCGGCAAACTCTGGGTCCGCGGCCATCTCAGCAGCGAGGAGTTCCTCGTGGGTCTTTATGCCTTTCGGCCAGTGGCTGGGTATCTCTGCCATAGGGATCATGATAGGTCGAGGCTTATCGAAGATCAAGTAGCAGCCCGCCGTATCGCACCGCGCGTGCCTGTGCGCGCGCAATCAACGCGGCGAAGTTCTTGTGACGGTCGATGGCCAACACAACGTAGATCGAGCTGGATCGTCGATAGACCGCTCGCCAGTCACTGTGGCCCTGCTTTGGGCGCAGCTCATTCAGTCCGCCTGCAGCCTGTAGTGGCTTCATGTGCGGCGGCTGCAGGTTCTCGCCAAGCTCGCGGAGCTTGAGCACGACATTGAGTATCGCGCGCTGCTCTTCCTTGGACTTCACGGCGGTCACGAAATCGGACACGGCATCCGGGTCGTATATGACCATATGAGGCCATGGCTTCGATCCTGAGCGCATCGATGCAACCTAGTTCCGGATTGAGACGGCACGCTCGACCGCAGCGGCATTGCCAGGCGGTCCACAACCCCTTGGCTACACGACCCCGCGATCCAACTCCCAGAGCCAATCTTGTCCGCGCGGGACGCCCGTCAGTCGCCGTCGCTCGACGGCGGGCGGCGCTTGAGCTTGCGCTCGGCCGCCTCGCGCTTGTCTTTCAGCCGCCGCGCGCGTGAGGCGGCGGTGGGCCGCGTGGCGCGGCGATTGCGGGGTACCGCGAGCGCCCGGGCGAGGCGCTCGGCGAGCCGCTTCAGGGCGAGCTCGCGGTTGCGCGTCTGCGAGCGCTCGTCCTGGGCGACCGCGACGACCCGCTCCCCGGCGCGCGTGAGTATCCGCTCGCGCTGCGCCTCGCTCAGCGACGGTGAGGCGAGCACGTCGAAGACGGCTTCCACGCGCGAGGCGGTCACGTTCGCGTGCTGGCCCCCCGGCCCGGAGGAGCGGCTCGTGCGCAGCACGATCTCCGCGAGTGGGATCGACGGGCCGCCGGCGACGCGCAGCAGCCGCTGCTGCTGCTGGTCTTCAGCCTTCTCGCTCACCGCCGCCGCAGCTCATTTCGACAGGTCGTGCATCACTTTGACGCGCGCCTCCTCACCCTCCGGCACGCGCCCGTCGCGCCCGATGTAGCCGTCCTTGCCGCCCGCGCACAGGTACACGGCGTCGACATCGCCGACGTTGCGGATCTTGCGCACGGTCGCGGCATCCACGCGCGCCATCCCGCCCTCCTCCAAGCGCTTCATAGAGCCGTCGCCGAACTCCATCTCGATCGTGCCGCGGTGCACGAAGTACAGCTCCTCCTGGACGTCGTGGTAGTGAAAGCCCGATTCGATGCCGGGGGGCAGCACGATCGCGTTGACGCCGAAGGCGGTCACGCCGAGGCCCTTGCGGACCTTGCGAAAGCCGGGGCCGTCGCCCAGATCGCTCAGATGCCCAACCGCATAACCCTCGCCCTGCGTCACTCCCGGATACTCCGTCGAAGCCTCCATCTGCGCTCTCCCTTGGTTGATTTCTCTAGTGCTCGGCGACCTGGCCGCCCGCGGGCTCGAGCGGACGACTCTCCTGCGCCCACCGCTTCAGGCCGCCACTCATCGTGTACGCCTCGTAGCCGGCCGCGCGAAACGCCTGCGCGGCCATCAGCGAGCGCGAGCCCACGCGGCAGTAGAACACCACCGGGCGCTCGCGCTCGACGGTGCTCGCCTCGGAGGTGAGCTTCACGAGCTCGATGTGCCTCGTACCCGCGATGTGTCCTGCCTCGCGCTCGTACGGCTCGCGCACGTCGATCACCTGCAGGCTCGGATCCTGCTCGAGCCAGCCGGCGACCCGCTCGGGGTCGATCTCGATCTTGTCGTCCTCAGGCCCGTCGCCGCTCATCGCGACTATGAGCCTAGCGGGGCGGCTCGGACGGGTCTCAGACGGGCGGTTCGCGGTACGGGTCGCGTTCGACCACGCGCTCGCTGACGACCTGGCCGCGCCGTGGAGCCCACGCGAGCATGTAGAAGATCGACAGCAGCAAGCCCGCGACGCCGACGATCATGAGGATCAAGCCGATCGTGGGAAGGGAGAGTCCAGAGACAGTCGCGGTGACCGCGTAGCGCAGAATCGCGCCCACGGCGAAGAGAAATATCGAGGTTCCTAGGGGCATGTGCAGTTGATACCCACACCGCTCTGCGCCTAAACAACGGCGCGTCGCTCACCCGCCGTCCACAACGGCGCGCAGTGCGCGACGCATCACTAGGATCACCGACATGGAGGCAGTGAGCGACGTTTACACGGTTCCGCAGGAGCACATCGACTTCTGCGCCACGATCGGGCAGATCGCGCGCGAGAAGATCGCGCCGCGCTCGTCCGAGATCGACGAGCGCGCGGAATACCCGTGGGACGTGCGCAAGCTGCTCTCCGAGCAGGACATCCTCGGACTGCCGTTTCCGACTGAGTACGGAGGCACGGGCACGGGCACGCTGATGCTGAACATGGCGGTCGAGGAGATCGCCAAGGTCGACGCGGCGTGCGCGTTGATCCTGATGGTGCAGGAGCTCGGCACGCTTCCGATCCAGCTGTTCGGCAGCGACGAGCTGAAGGAGCGCTTCCTGCCGAAGTGCGCCACGGGAGAGTTCTCGCCGGCGTTCGCGCTGTCAGAGCCCGAAGCCGGCTCGGACCCCGCGGGGATGAAGACCACGGCGGTCAAAGACGGCGACGAGTGGGTCATCAACGGCACGAAGAACTGGATCACGAACCTCGGCGTGGCCGACTTCTACATCTGCTTCGCGGTCAGCGACCGCGACACGCGCCGTCTGACGGCGTTCGTGGTCGAGGCCGATCGTCCCGGCTTCAGCGTCGGCAAGCTCGAGCACAAGCTCGGCATTCGCGCCTCACCCACCGGCCAGCCGATCTTCGACGAAGTGCGCGTGCCGCAGGAGAACGTGATCGGCACGGTCGGCAAGGGCCTGTCGGTGGCGCTCGGCACGCTCGAGCGCACCCGCCTGGGGGCCGCGGCGCAGGCCGTCGGCATCGCGCAGGGCGCGACCGACTACGCGGTCGCATACGCCCGCGAACGTCGCCAGTTCGGCAAGGCGATCAACGAGTTCCAGGGAATCCAGTTCAAGTTGGCGGATATGGAAACACGGACGGCCGCGGCGCGCGAGCTGCTCTACAAGGCATGCGCGATGGCCGATCAGGGCCATCCACTGCGCGCTAAGTACTCCTCGATGGCGAAGGTCTTCTGCTCGGACACGGCGATGGCGGTGACGGTCGAGGCGGTGCAGGTGCTCGGCGGCTACGGTTACGTCAAGGAGTACCCAGTGGAGCGGATGATGCGAGACGCCAAGATCACACAGATCTATGAGGGCACCAACGAGATCCAGCGTCTCGTGATCGCCCGCACGTTGAAATAGGACTCAGGGCTAGCCGGCGATGCGCGAGCCCCAGCCTCCCAGAGCCGCCAGCCACCTGCGGCGCGTCGGAGTCGCGGCGCTGCTCGCGATGTCGCTCGGGCTGGTGACGCTGGTGGTCGCGCAGGGCTTCAGCTCGATCGGGATGGTCAGGGCGTTGGAGGACGTGGCGCTCGGCGTGATCGTGGCGGCCGCGCTGATGGGCAGCGTGGCGTTCGTGGCGGTGCGACTGGCCAACTGGCGCGATCCCGAGTCGGAGCACGAGTTCGAAGAGATCGTCCGCAACTCCGAGCTGCTCGCGCGCGAAGGGCTCGCCGTGGACCCGGAGGAAAGCGAGTTCATGGAGCTCGACCCGCTCGACGACTCCGACTTCGAGGAGCTCGTACGAGACGCGCTGGACGACCTGCCGGACCTGCTGCGCAACGCGCTGTCGCACGTCGCCGTCGTGATCTCCAACGGCGGGCGACGGCAGGGCGCCTACGGCCTCTACCAGGGCGACGGCGCCACGCGCGACAACACGCACGACCGCATTGTGATCTTCCGCGACACGCTGCGCCGCGACTTCGGCCACGACCCGGATCTGCTGCGCGACCAGGTCACGCGCACGGTGCGCCACGAGCTCGCCCACCACGTCGGCTTTGACGAGCTGGGTGTCAGCCGCCTGGATCTGTGAGGAGCGATCGCGTGGGGCACGCGACATACGTGTCGGGCAGACGCGTGCCCGACTTCTTCATCGTGGGCCACGCCAAGTGCGGCACCACCGCGCTGCACCACATGCTGAAAGACCATCCGCAGATCTTCATGTCGGAGGTGAAGGAGCCGCGGTTCTTCAACACCGATCTGCGCTCGCGCTTCGAGGTGGGCGCGGCGAGGCCCAGGCCGCAGCACACGCTCGAGGGCTACCTCTCGCTGTTCGCCGCCGCGCGCGAGGACCAGCGCGTGGGTGAGGCCTCGCCGCAGTACATCCGCTCGCACGACGCGCCGAGTGGGATCGCTCAGGTGCAGCCGGACGCGCGCGTGATCGCGATCCTGCGCGAGCCGGCGAGCTTTCTGCGCTCGTTCCACCTGCAGATGGTCTCGAGCAACGTCGAGTCCGAGCGCGACTTTCGCAAGGCGATCGAGCTCGAGCCGGCCAGGCGCGAGGGTAAGCGGATACCGCGACGCAGCCATCACCCTGACGCGCTGCTGTACTCCGAGCACGTGCGCTACGCCGAGCAGCTGCGCCGCTTCCACGCCGCGTTCCCGAGGGAGAACGTGCTGGTGCTGATCTACGACGACTACCGCAGCGACAACGAGGGCACGCTGCGGCGGGTGCTGCGCTTCCTCGACGTGGACGACACGGCTGCGATCGCGACGCTCGACACGAAACCGCTGAAGGCGATCCGCTCGCCGCGGCTGCATCACCTCGCCAACGCGGCTCGTCTCGCGCGCACGAACCCCGACGCGGCCAGCCCGCTGGGACGGACGGTCGACGCGCTGACGTCGAAGCTGCGCGGCAGCGACGCCTTCAAGACGCGGTGGCGGAGCTTGGCCTACCGCACGCCGAATCAGCCGGATGAGAAGCTCATGCTCGAGTTACGCCGTCGCCACAAGGGGGAGGTCGTCGCGCTGAGCGAGTATCTGGACCGCGACCTGGTCGGCCTGTGGGGCTATGACAAGCTAGGCTGAACGGCCCGCGCGGCGGCCAGCCCCGGGGACCAACCGACCAAGGAGAGAGTCACACATGCCTGAAGCTGTGATCGTCGACGCCGTGCGCACGCCCATCGGGCGCGCCGTCAAGGGGTCGCTCAAATCGGTTCGCGCCGACGACCTTGCGGCGATCCCGCTGAAGGCGCTGCTGGAGCGCAACCCGCAGCTGGAGTCGAGCTCGATCGTCGACGTGATGATGGGCTGCGGCTTCGCCGAGGGCGAGTCGGGCTACAACATCGGCCGCAACGCCTCGCTGCTCGCGGGCATCGACTTCCACGTCCCCGGCACGACCGTCAACCGCTTCTGCGCGTCCTCGCTGCAGACGACGCGGATGGCCTTCCACGCGATCAAGGCGGGAGAGGGAGACACCTACGTCGCGGCCGGCGTGGAGGCCGTCTCGCGCGCCGGGCAGGGAGCGCCGTTTGAATTCCACAAACTGCTCGACGGCTCGGAGGGCTCGCTCTACAACGTCTACATCCCCATGGGCATGACCGCGGAGAACGTCGCCGAGCAGTACGGCGTCAGCCGCGAGGCGCAGGACGAATGGGCCGTCGTCTCCCAGAGCCGCGCGGTCGCGGCGCAGGAGTCGGGCCACTTCGACAAGGAGATCGTCCCCGTCACGGCCCCGGCGCACAAGGACCAGGACCGCGAGGGCAACGAGATCGACGTGCCGGAGAAGGTCGTGACGAAGGACGACGGCCCACGCGCGGGAACGACGCTCGAGAAGCTCGCCGCGCTGAAGCCCGCGTTCAAGCCCGACGGCACCGTCACGGCCGGCAACGCGTGCCCGCTGAACGACGGCGCGGCTGCTCTGCTGGTGACCTCCGAGGAACGCGCCAAAGAGCTCGGCATCGCTCCCAAAGCGCGCATCATCGCCTCGACCGTCGTGGCGATTCGCCCCGAGATCATGGGCATCGGCCCGATCCCCGCGATTCAGCAGTTGCTTAAGAACACGGGCATGACGATCGGCGACATCGACATCGTCGAGATCAACGAGGCGTTCGCCGCGCAGATCGTGCCGTGCAAAGAAGAGCTCGGCATCGACGACGACAAGCTCAACCCGTTCGGCGGCGCGATCGCCCTCGGCCACCCG
>DASUPL010000269.1:0-5927 GCA_036281155.1 Solirubrobacteraceae bacterium
TCTTCAGGCTCGGGCTCACCCTTGGATCCCACTCCGCCCGCAAGCGCCCGCGACGATCGTACTGGTATTCCGCGACGACGGTTTCCCGCATCGCTTTGGTCACGGGATCGTAGGCGACGAATATGACTTTCATCAGGCGGCGGTTGAATTCGCCCCATTCGGTGGGACCTTCGCCGGTGGCCGTGGTCCCCGTCGCGTACTGGAACTTCAGCGCACGGCAGCCGCGTTTGAGTTCCGGTGCGCATGAGACGCCGGCCGGCTTCGGCGCGAGCTCCAGTGTCGGCTCGCTGATCCGCCCGGCGGTGCTGATCGTCCCGATCTTTTTGGAGCTTTCCTCGGTGAACCACAGGTTGCCGTTGGCTCCCGTCACGATTTCGTTTGGATAGCTCCCCGACGGAACCGAGAATTCCGATACGGCCCCTGTGCGCGTGATCCTCCCGATCTTATTGCCGGTGGACTCCGTGAACCACATGTTGCCGTCGGCCCCTGCCGCGATGCCATGTGGCGAGCTGCTTGCCGCGATGGGGTATTCGGTGATGACCCCCGAGGTGGTCACCTTACCGACTTTCGATTTTGTGTTGTAGGAGCCGACGAACCACAGGTTGCCGTCGGGCCCCGCGGTGATCCCCAGTGGTGAGTTTTCCGTCAGCGGATATTCGGTCACGACGCCCGACGTCGTGATCTTGTCGACGCTGCATTTCCCCGGGAAGTGAAAGCCACAGTAACTATTCGTGAACCACATGTTCCCGTCCGGTCCGGCCGTGATCCTCCTCGCTTCGGTTTCGGCCGGGAGCGTGTATTCGGTGAATCCGCCGGAGGTCGAGACCTTGACGATCCTGGTGCCGGTGGTGAACCAGAGCTTTCCATCCGTCCCGGCGGTCATCCCGTTCGGGTTGCCGCTGCCGGGAATCGCGTATTCCGTGACCGTGCCGGTCGGGGTGATCTTGCCGACCTTGAAGCTGGCCGCGCTCGTGAACCAGATGTTGCCGTCCGCGCCCTTAGCGACGCTCGTCACCCAGGAGCCGAAGCCGGTCGGGTATTCGGTGATGCCGCCAGAGGGAGTGACCTTGCCGACCCTGCCGTCGCCCGAGTCCGAGAACCACACGTTGCCGTCCGGTCCGAGCGTGATCCCGCTGGGCGCGCTCCCCGCGGGCGTCAGCGGGTATTCGTCGAGCGCTTCGGCCGTCTGGTAGGTGTAGCTGACGGTCTGGCTCGCGACCGTGCCTTCCTGCAGCGTTGGCACCCATTCGGCGGCGCCCGCGAGCTGGGTGAACTTCACGGAGGTGTGGTTGGCGACGTCCTTGAGGTAGTAGGCGAGCTTCTGTTTGGTGGCTTTGTTTTCTTCCAGGCTCAATTCGAGGTTGGAGTCGCCGCTGGGGGGCTGGAATTTGCCTTCGCCGAGCGCCGCGAAGATCGATTTGCTGCCGTTCGCCGCGGTCAGGATCACGCTTCCGTTGACCAGTTCGACGAGCGACTCGGTGCTGCTGAGGCCGATGCTCCACTCCGGCCCGAAGGCGCCGATCGTCCCCGTCGCCGCACGCGAGCTGTCGTTGCGCCCGACCGTCAGGCCGGACCCGAGCGAGACGTCGCTCGCGCTGAGCGCGAAGTCGCCGGACTCCAGGTCGACCGAGCCCGGCCCGAGCGCGACGGGCGTTGAGTGACGGATCGTGATCGGTTCGTCGAGACGCGCTTCGTTGCCGGCTTTGTCGAGCGCCACGAGCTGAATGTCGTGCTGGCCGGCGCCGAGTTCGGAGCCGTTGACGGTCCACGTCGTGCTGGCCGTGCACTGCCCTTTCGCGACCGTGCATCCGGGCGAGGCGGTCCCGAATTCATGCCCGTCGACGAATAGGGCGACCGATTTCATGCCGGAGCTCGCCACCGTCGAGCCTTCGCCGTCCGTTGCTTCGCCTTTCAGGACGTAGGGTTTTTCGCCGAGTTCGTCGCCGTAGGGCAGCCCTCCCAGGCTCAGGCCATGTGGTGGCGCTGTGTCGACTTTGACCGTCGCCTTGCCTTCCGTACTCAGCGACTGCGTCCCGGAGATCGCCTCTTCGGCTTTGTAGCGGATTTTCTGTTCCCCGTCGGGAAGCAACGATGGGAGGGTCGCGAATTCGGAGTGCGTTTCGTAGCACTGCACTCCCTTGCACGCGTTTTCGACGCTCAGATAGTTGTGTTCGTAGAGCTGGGTCCAGCTTTCGGGGGCGGTTTCGTACTCGAGCTTTGTGATGGCGACGCCCACGCCGGTGTCTTTGGCGACGGCTTCGAACGCGCCGCCCAGGTTCGACAGCCAGCCGCCGGAGCCGTAGAGCACGTTCTGGCGCGTGACTTTTTCTTTTTTGCCGCCGACGATCATTTCGAATTCGAGCGTCGGGGAGGTGGTGTTGTAGCTGGTCGTGGAGTGCGTGCCGGCCGGCTCTGAGATCGACACGATGCCCTGCTTCATCGTGTCTGAGAATTTCCAGTTACCGCCCGGCGAGCCTGTCGCGGACTGCTGGAAGTGGATCGAGTTTTTCGCTTTACCGGAGCCGGGCAGGCATTCTTCGACTTTCGACGCGTTGGCGGCGCACAACGTCGCGGCTTTGTTTTCGTATTCAGGGCTTTCAAATTCATTCGACAGCATCTTCTTGGTTTCGCGCGCCCCGCCGGGTTCGAGGAATTCCAAGAAGCTTTCGATTTTCGCGAGTTTGTTTTTCGCCGAGGTTTCGGTTTTGATTTCGTAGATTTTCGACACGCCGTGGGTTTCATAGCCCCAGTACGCCCATTCGCTGGGGGCGTATTCGGCCGTGCCTTTCGTTTCCAGGCGTTCCACCCCAGGCCCTTCGTACGTGGCGGTTCCAGCGAAGCGGCCGCTGTTGCTGGTGAAGAATTCCCAGTTCGAGCGCTTGCCGCCGGGGTTCAGTGCGAGTTGGGAGTCGTTTACTTCGGGGTCGACCGCGATCGGGTACAGGTAGTCGCCCGTGAGCTCGACGCTCACGTCGAGCGTGTCCCCACGCACGACCATCGACACGGGCACCTCCGAGCCTTCGGCGTCCTGCGCGCTGACGGGCGAGACGACCGCCAGCGTGGCGCCGCGATCGACGATCCGCACCGATCCATCCGCCGCGCTCCTCAGATGTGCGCCGGAGGGCATGCCCACGCGAAAGTGAAGCTCACCGGGGCTGCGCTCGGACAGGAGCAGTGTCGTCAGCTCAAAGCCCGCGGGCAGGGCCTTGGCGACGCTCACCAGATCATCGCCGGCGCGCGCGCCGCGATCGACATCGCGCCAGAGCACAGCGGCACCGTCGAGCTTGCCATCAGATGCCGCGAGCGGCACACCACGCCCGTCGACAGGGGTCAGCGATACGCCGAGCGCCGGCAGCGACACGCCGTCCGCGACGTTCGTGGGGACGACCACGCCGACGTTCGAGCGGACCGCCGTGAAGTGCCCGCCCGCCCGTGTCAGATGCAGATCGAGCGGGAGACGCAGTCCGTGTGATACGCGGGCGATCGGGGCGATCGATTCGACGACGCCTTTGGCGCCGGGCAGCGACACCTCGGCCGCGTGGTCGGTGGGATAGCGAGCGATCCGCGCCCCAGCCGGCAGCGGCGGCGCGCCGCCCGCGGGATCTTCGATGAGGTCCGGAAACGCCGCCTTCGCGACGATCGCCGCGCGGTCGGGCGTCAGACCGGCGAAGCTCGAGCGCGCGGCCGCGCGCGCGGCGACGGCGCGGGGATCGCTGCGTCTTGCCTGGCGTACGAGCCGAGCGCCCTCGTTGCCGAACAACGCCGAGGAGGCCATCGGCGGGCCCGCTATCGACGCATCGTCGAGCACAGCGTGGGGCTGCACCGACTGCGCGGCCGTGGGCGGGGCGAGCGACATCGCGCTCGCGAGCGCCAAACCCAGGGCAGACACCAGCAAAGACTGCAGCCTCGACCGCACTCCGCACCCCCCACAGTTCACTATTGGCAGTTCACTATCCCTGGGCAGACGCGACGTCGACGCGACTCAGCTTTACGTCGATGCCTGATCCGGGACGCGGGCGACCGTAGCATATTAGAAACACGTAGTCAAACTATTGACAATAGGACGTCTCTGCTCCGTGAGCGAGGCCGATACCGCGGGGGCATACCGCGCGCTCGCCAGGCTCTAAACTGAGATGGTCCGACTCTAGGAGAGGTGGCCGAGAGGCTGAAGGCACTCGCCTGCTAAGCGAGTATGGGGGTTAAACTCCATCGCGGGTTCGAATCCCGCCCTCTCCGTGTTTGATCGAAGTTCGAACTTTGATGCTCGGAGTCAGGGCGAGGCGGGAACGACCGCGTAGCCGCATGCGACGGCCGCGTCTGCCAGATCGCGATCCCACGTGACCGTGACGAGTCCCGCGTCTTCGACGCTGATCGCCGAGGCGAGATGAACGGCGTCGTAGCCGCGCAGGCTGTGAAACTCGGCGAGTTCGCCCGCGGATTGCGCCAAGGCGTCGTCGATGCCGATCACGCGCAGCTCGGCGTAGTAGTCGTCAATAGCCCGGACGGCGCTGCGCAGCGTGTCTGCATCGATGCGGCCCATCCGGTAGGCCAGCGCGGCCGCGGCGCGTGCCTCTGGGTAGATGAGCTGACTGGATGCGACATGGCCAGCTCGGTCCCAGAGCTCCTTGGCGAGGTCTGATCCCTGCTCGGCGAACACGAGCTTGATCAGCGCGGACGTATCGAAGTAGGCGATCAGCGGCGCTGCTCAGCGACGAGATCGGATATCGGCCCAAGCGATCGAAGCTGCTTGTGTGCTGCACTGGGCTGCTTGGGCTGGGTTGGCTCTCGCAGGAGCCCGCGTGCGCGCAGGTCGGCGAGCGGGTCTCCTTCGTTCACGGGCGAAAGCCGAGCGACTCGTCTGCCACGCATCGTCACGACCACCTCGCCACCTTGAGCGGCGTGGTGCACGTATCGGCTCAGCTGATCGTGCAGCTCACGGATACCAACCTCGGGCTTCGGCGATAGCTTATGTAGCGTCATTTGGATGATGATAGACGCTACCTGTGACGGATGCAAGATTCGAACCGGCTGTCTGTCTGATCACCTTCGAGGGTTGGCCCCCACGATCTCCGCCCTCTCCGTCCACCGTAGAGGTCCCCAGCACCTGCCCACTCGCGCCGAGCGCCTGCACCGCGAGATATGGGCCCGCGGCGCCCATGGGGAGCTTGATCACCGTCTCAAAGCCCGTGCGCGCAGTCTGGGCCACCGCCTTCAGTCCCCTCGGCCTCGCGCCCGCGAGCACGCGCCATGCGCTCACGCCGGTGGCTCCATTCCAGCTCGCGTACACCCTCCTTGCCCCGGAGGAGGAGCGCTGCAGCGCATACGTGGGGGGTTGCGCCGGCGCGCCCGTCCAAGCGAAGCGAAAATCGCGGTAGGACTGCGTACGGCCGGAGAAGTGCGCGTCGAACAGCAGCTCGCCGTCGGGGCCGAACTCGGAGAACTCCGGCAGCTGGCCCCAGCCGACGAACCAGTTGCCGTTCGCCAGCGCCTGCATGTTGCCCTGGCTGTTCGCCACAAGATCGGGGGCGTGCGTCAGCTGGCCCGCGAGCGCGGCGGTCCCCGCCTGCGCGTCGATGTCGACGACGATCGCGCGCGAGTGCGCGTGCACGCGCGGCGAGGAGCCGTTGTCGAAGATGCTAATCGTGCCGTCCGGCAGCTCGCGCGGGTCGTGCTGGTAGGCGGTGCGCGTCTGCGGGCTCTCGCTGAAGCTGCTGTGCTTGCCCCCCAGTCGCCACGCGATCTGGCCGGTCGCCCGGTCGATGCGGTAGACGGTCCACGTGTTGCGCGCCGATATCAGCAGGCTGCCGTCGCGGTCGAGATTTATGGAGTTAACGTGGAAGTAGTCGAACGGCCAGCCCCGCGAGCTGTGCGCGCCCGATTCGTAGGATTCGCTCAGCCCCACGTGGTCAAGGCTCGTCCATTCGTAC
>DASUPL010000270.1:0-8185 GCA_036281155.1 Solirubrobacteraceae bacterium
CGCCAGCCTTGTCGCGGACGCCGAGATCCCCGACGTGGTGGCGCTCGATCCCCTCGCCGGCGCGGTCGCGGGATCCGAGGCGCAGGGCGTTCACGAGCGCACCGAGCTCATCCTGGGACTGCTGCAGGGCTGGCTCGCGGACCCACAGCTGTCCCGCGCGCGACTGCTGCTCCTGAGCACCGGCGCGGTCGCGGTCGCGGATGGCGAGATCCCCGATCTCGCCGCCGCGGCGGTCAACGGGCTCGCTCGCTCCGTGCAGGCCGAGCACCCGGGCCGGATCGTCCTGATCGACACCGACGACAGCGAGGCATCCCGACACGCGCTCTACGGGGCGCTGCTCAGCGACGAGCCGCAGCTCGCGCTGCGCGACGGCGTCGCCCACGCGCCGCGGCTGAGCCACGCGAGCGTCGAACCCGCCGCGCGGGAGACGACCATCGACCCGCAGGGCACGGTGCTCGTCACCGGCGGCACGGGTGGGCTCGGGGCGCTGCTCGCGCGCCACCTGGCGGTCGAGCACGGCGCCCGCAACCTCCTGCTGCTCAGCCGCCGCGGCCCCGACGCGCCCGGTGCGGAGGAGCTGAAACGAACACTCGAGGAGGAGGGCTGCGACACGCGGATCCTCGCGGTCGACGCCGCCGACCGGGAAGCGCTCGCGCGCGCCCTGCGCGAGATCCCCTCCGAGCGCCCCCTCACCGCGGTCATCCACGCCGCGGGCGTGCGCGAGGACGGCGTCGTCACCTCACTCGACCCCCCGCGCCTGCATCGAGTGCTTAGCGCGAAGGTCGACGCCGCGATCCACTTGCACGAGCTGACCGAGCACCTCGCGCTGCGCCAGTTCGTGCTCATCTCCTCCTTCGCCGGTACGCTCGGCGCGCCCGGCCAGGCGAACTACGCCGCCGCGAACTCCGCGCTCGACGCGCTCGCGAGCACGCGCGCGGCACAGGGACTGCCGGCGAGCGCGCTCGCGTTCGGAGCATGGGCGGTCCCAACCGGGATGACCAGCGATCTCAGCGACGCCGACCGCGCGCGCTGGGAGCAGTTCGGGATCACGCCGTTCTCGGGCGAGGAGGGCCTGCGCGCATTCGACGCGGCCCTGCGCACCCCGCGCAGCGTGCTCGTCCCCGTGCGCCTGCAGGCAGGCGTCCTTCGCGGCCTCGCCCGCGGCGGGACGCTGCCGGCGCTGCTGCGCAAGCTCGCCGGTCCGGGCGGGCGCCGAGCGAGCCAGGCGGGCGGCTCGCTCGCACGGACCCTCGCCGGCGCCGATCCGGGCACGTGGGAGGCGATCGCGATCGATCTCGTGCGCGGCCACCTGGCGGCGGTGCTCGGCCACGAGTCGCAGGAGATCGACACCGAGCGCGCGCTGAAAGAGCTCGGGCTCGACTCCCTCGGGGCCGTGCAGCTGCGCAACCGCCTCACCCAGGCGACCGGGCTGCAACTACCGGTGTCGCTGATCTTCGACCACCCCACGACGGTCGCGATCGCCGCCTACCTGCGCTCGCGGGTCGCCGCGGACGCGACGGCGCCCCCGGAGATCGACGCGCAGGTCGATCGACTGCGAACGCTGCTGGCGCCGATCGCCGCCGACGAGCAGGAGCGCGAGCGGGTGGGCGCCCTGCTGCGGGGTCTGCTCGAAGGGCTCGCCGCGCCGGTCTCCTCGACCGCGGAGGCCGTGCAGGCCGCCGAGGGCGATGAGCTCTACGCCCTGCTCGACAGCCAGCTGGGGACGGAGTGAGCGATGTCTGAGCAGCCGAGCAGCGACCAGCGCAGCGTCGAATACCTCAAGCGGCTCTCGACCGCGCTGGAACGTCGCGACGCCGAGCTCGCGGATCTCCGCGCCCGTGCGCGCGAGCCGATCGCGATCGTCGGCATCGGTTGCCGCTACCCCGGACAGGTGCGCAGCCCGCGCGAGCTGTGGGAGCTGCTGCGCAGCTCACGCGACGCGATCTCGGAGTTCCCGCGCGACCGCGGCTGGGACGTCGAGGCGCTGTACGACCCCGACCCGGAGCACGCCGGCACGAGCTACGTCAACCAGGGTGGCTTCCTCCACGACGCCGCCGACTTCGACGCGGAGTTCTTCTCGGTCAGCCCGCGCGAGGCGCTCGCGATGGACCCGCAACAGCGGCTGATGCTCGAAACGAGCTGGGAGGCGATCGAACACGCCGGCATCGACCCGACGACGCTGCGCGGGTCGCGCACGGCGGTGCAGACGGGGGTGATGTACCAGGACTACGGGATGAGCCTCGGCGCGCTGCCCGCCGAGCTCGAGGCGTACCTCGGCACCGGCGCCGGCGCGTGCCTCGTCTCCGGGCGTGTCTCCTACAGCTTCGGCTTCCAGGGCCCGTCGCTGACGATCGACACAGCCTGCTCCTCCTCGCTCGTCGCGCTGCACGAGGCGTGCCAGGCGCTGCGCGCCGGGGAAGCGGACCTCGCGCTCGCCGGCGGCGTGACCGTACTGTCGAGCCCCGCGGTGTTCGTCGCCTTCTCGCGCCAGCGCGCGCTGTCCGCCGACGGACGCTGCAAGTCCTTCTCCGCGGCCGCCGACGGCACCGGCTGGGGCGAGGGCGCCGGCGTGCTGCTGCTGCAGCGGCTCTCCGACGCGCGGCGCGACGGACGCCGGATCCTCGCGCTCATCGCCGGCTCGGCGGTCAACCAGGACGGAGCCAGCAACGGGCTCAGCGCGCCGAACGGACCGGCCCAGGAACAGGTGATCCGCGACGCGCTGGCCAACGCGGGCCTCGCGCCAGCGGACGTCGACGTCGTGGAGGCGCACGGCACCGGCACGTCGCTCGGCGACCCGATCGAGGCCGAAGCGCTGATCGCCACCTACGGCCAGGGGCGCGACACGCCGCTGCGGCTGGGCTCGATCAAGTCGAACATCGGCCACACCCAGGCCGCGGCGGGAGTCGCCGGCGTGATCAAGCTCGTCGAAGCGCTGGCCCACGACACGCTGCCCGCGACGCTGCACTCACAGCCGCGCTCGCCGCACGTCGACTGGAGCGCCGGCAACGTCGAGCTGCTGAGCAAGCCCGAGTCGTGGCCCGCTCGCGAGCAGCCACGCCGCGGCGCCGTGTCGTCGTTCGGTCTGAGCGGCACGAACGCGCACGTGATCGTGCAGGAGGCGCCGTACGAGCAGCCGGCTCGTGCGGCCGCCGAGGACCCGGACGGCCGCCCCGTCGCCATCGCTGCCGCAGCCACCGCCACCACGACAGGCGCCGCCGCGGCCGGCGACGGCGAGGACGGTCTCGGGGTGCTGCTGCTCTCCGCGCGCTCGGAGGGGGCTCTGCGCGAGCAGGCGCGGGACCTGGCCAGCTGGCTGCGAGAGCGCCCTGAGCTGTCCTGCGAGGACGTTGCGTTCTCGCTGCTGAAGGTGCGCTCGCGGCTGCCGCGGCGCGCGGCCGTGATCGGGTCCGGCCGGGACGAGCTGCTCTCGGGGTTGCGGGCGCTGGCGTCGGGCGAGCCGTCGGGCGCGGTGCACGAGGGCGTCGTCCGGCAGGGACGCACCGCCTTTATGTTCCCCGGCCAGGGCGGCCAGCGGCCGGGGATGGGACGCGAGCTGTACGAGCGCTTCCCGGCGTTCGCGACGGCATTGGACGATGCGTGCGGCGAGCTCGACGCTCACGTGGGCCGCTCGCTGCGGGAGCTGATGTTCGCGCAGGAGGGCTCGCGCGAGGCGGAGCTGCTCGACCAGACGTATTTCACCCAGCCCGCGCTGTTCGCGCTGCAGGTCTCGCTCTACCGGCTGCTGGAGTCCGTGGGGGTCAGCCCCGACGTGCTGATCGGCCACTCGATGGGGGAGCTGGCGGCGGCGCACGTCGCGGGGGTGTTCTCGCTGCGCGACGGGGCCTCGCTGGCGGCGGCTCGCGGCCGTCTGATGGGCGAGCTTGCTGGCGGCGGCCTGATGATGCTGGTCGAGGCGAGCGAGCAGGAGGCGCGAGCGGACCTCGACGGAAGCGACGAGTTCGGCGGATGCGTTTCGATCGCGGCGGTGAACGGGCCGCGCGCGGTGGTGCTCTCCGGGGACGTCGAGGCGTGCGACGCGCTCGAGCGGCTTTGGCGGGAGCGGGGACGCAAGACCAAGCGCCTGAACATCAGCATCGCCTCGCACTCGCCGCGGATGATCCCGATGCTCGAGGAGTTCCAGGCGTGCGCCGAGCGGATCGAGTTCTCGCCGCCGCGGATCCCGATCATGTCCAACCTGACCGGACGCCATGCCGGGGAGGAGATCTCCACCGGGGCGTACTGGGGTCGCCACGTGCGCGAGACTGTGCGGTTCGCCGACGGCGTCGCGGCGCTCGAGGCCGAGGGGGTGACGCGCTTCCTGGAGCTCGGCCCCGACGGGGAGCTGTGCGCGATGGCGCGCCAATCGTTGAGCGCGGAGCTCGAGTCGCGCGCGCTGCTCGCCCCGGCGCTGCGCGCCAAGCGCTCCGACCGCGAGGCGTTCGCCGCACTGCTCGCACAGGCCCACACCCACGGCGTCCCGGTCGACTGGAGGGTTCTGCTCGCGACGCGCTCGGCGCGTCAGGTCGAGCTGCCCACCTACCCCTTCCAGCGCACCCGCCACTGGCTGGAACCGACATCCGCGCCGGGCGACCTCGCCGCCGCGGGCCTTGACCCGGTGGACCACCCGCTGCTGAGCGCGAAACTGCGGCTGGGAAACGAGCAGGGCTGGCTGTTCACCGCGCGCCTCTCGCTGCGCACGCACCCGTGGCTCGCCGACCACGCCGTGACGGGCACGCCGCTGCTCCCGGGGACGGGATTCCTCGAGCTCGCGCTTCACGCCGGGCGCGAAGTCGGCGTCGAGGCGCTGGAGGAGCTCAACCTCCACGCGCCGCTGATCTTCGCCGAGAGCGAAGAGACGCACCTGCGGATACTCATCTCACAGCCCGACGGCGAAGGACGCAGCGAGGTCACGATCGACTCGCGCGCGGCCCGCGCCCCGCTCGACCTCGACGGGCACCCCGAGTGGACGCGCAACGCGAGCGCCGTCCTCAGCCCCGCCGCGCCCGCGACGGACGCGGTCGAGGCGTTCGCGAAGGAGAGCTGGCCACCCAACGGCGCCGAGGCGATCGACGTCGGCTCGCTGTACGAGCGCCTCGCGGATGTCGGCTACGACTACGGCCCCGCCTTCCAATGCCTGACCCGCGCGTGGAGCCGCGGCGGGGAGCTGTTCGCCGAGCTCGCCCTCGATGAGGAGCAGGCCGCGACGGCCGAGCGCTTCGGCGCCCACCCCGCACTGCTCGACAGCGCGTTCCACGTCGCGCTCGGCGCCGCGTTCGCCACGCCCGGCGAGGAGGGCTCGGCGCAGCTGCCGATCATGTTCGCCGGCGCCGCGATCCACCGCCCCGGCGCGAGCGCGTGGCGCGTGCGCCTCAGCCGCGACGAGGCGAACACGGCCACCCTGCTGGCGCTCGACGGGCAGGGCCGCGCCGCCGCGTCGATCGAAGCGGTCAGGAGCCGCCCGCTGGCGGGAGGGCAGCTGAAGCTCCCCGGCGCGCAACAACACAACATGCTTTACGAGACCGTCTGGGAGCCAGCCCCAGCCCCCGGCGGCGAGCGGACCGGGCTGATCGTCTCACTCGGCGAGCCCGCGCCGGGCGCGGGGGATATCGAGCACCACCGGGACCTCGCGGCGCTCGGCGAGCAGCTCACCGCCGGCGCTCAGCCGCCCGATGTGGTGCTCGTGAACGTCGGCGCGCCGACGGGCGAGCCGGTCCCCGCGATGTCGAACGCCGCCGCGCGCGAGCAGGTCCCCGAGGCGTCGAACGCCGCCGCACGCGAACAGGCCGCCGCGGCTTTGATCGCCGCCGCGCGCGAGCAGGCCCACCGCGCGCTCGCGCTCGTGCAGGCGTTCCTCGCCGAGACGCAGCTCACGTCCTCGCGGCTGGTGTTCGTGACCCGGACCGCCCTCGCCGTGCGCGACGGGGAGTCGCCCACGCTCGCCCAGGCGCCGCTGACGGGGATGGTGCGAAGCGCCCACTCCGAGCACCCCGGGCGCTTCGCGTTGATCGACCTCGACGGCAGCGACGCATCCGCGGCCGCGCTGCTGGACGCGCTGGGATGCGACGAGCGCGAGCTGGCGCTGCGCGAGGGCCGCCTGCTGCGTCCGCGCCTGACTCGACTGCGCGACAGTCGCGACACGCACGACGCACCCGTGCCCGACGCACCCGCGCTCGACCCACAGGCCACCGTGCTCGTGACGGGCGGCACCGGCGGGCTCGGCGCGCTCACCGCCCGCCACCTGGCGTCCGTCCACGGCGCCCGCCATCTCCTGCTCACCAGCCGCTCCGGCAGCCGCGGCGGGGCGACCGAGGAGCTGCGCCGCGAGCTGGAGGCGATCGGCTGCACGGTGCGCGTCGAGGCCTGCGACGTCAGCGACCGCGACCAGCTCGTCGAGCTGCTCGCCTCGATCCCCGCCGAGCACCCGCTCGGCGGGGTCGTCCACGCCGCGGGCGTCCTCGACAACGGGCTGCTCGCCTCTCTCACCGCCGAGCAGCTCGACCGCGTGGCGGCGCCGAAGATCGACGGCAGCGTGCACCTGCACGAGCTGACCGAAGGTTGCGATCTCTCCCTGTTCCTGCTGTTCTCATCCGTGGCCGCGACCTGGGGCGGTCCGGGCCAGGCCAACTACGCGGCGGCGAACGCGTTCATGGACGCGCTGGCCCAGCACCGCCACGCCCATGGCCTCCCCGCCCAGGCGATCGCGTGGGGCCCGTGGGATCAGCGCACGGAGCTCGCGGGCGAGCTCGACGAGAGCGCCGGCAAGCGCCTGATCGCGCAGATTCGCGCGCACCTGGCGATGGTCCCCGTCGCGCCCGCGCAGAACCTCGAACTGCTCGACCGCGCGGGTGCGAATGGCGCGCCGCTGCTCGTAGCGGCCCAGCTCGACCCGGGAGCGCTGCGCGAGCAGGCGCGCGCCGGGCTGCTGCCGTCGCTGCTGAGCGGGCTCGTGCGCACCCCCGCCAGACGCGCCCAGGAGCACGCGGGCAGCCTCGCCGCGGAGCTCGCGAGCCTGCCCGAGGCGGAGCGCGCGACGACGGTGGCGGGCCTCGTGCGCGCCCAGGTCGCCGCGGCGCTCGGATACAGCTCGGGCGAGGACGTCGACCCGGGCCGCACGTTCAAGGATCTCGGCGTCGACTCGCTGGGCGCGGTGGAGGTGCGCAACCGTCTCAGCCGCGCGAGCGACCTGCGCCTGCCCGCGTCGCTGGTGTTCGACTACCCGACGTGCGAAAGCGTCGCCGGGTACCTGCTGGAGCGCCTGCGGGGCGAGGCCCCCAGCGGCCGCACCACCACGAGGGCGCGTGCGGTCGTTGAGGGTGATCCGGTTGTGGTTGTGGGGATGGGTTGTCGTTTTCCGGGTGGTGTGCGTTCGCCGGGTGGGTTGTGGGATTTGGTGGTTTCGGGGCGTGATGCGGTGTCGGTGTTTCCGGATGATCGTGGCTGGGATTTGGAGGGGTTGTATGACGCGGATCCGGAGCGGTTGGGGACGACGTATGCGCGTGAAGGTGGGTTTGTGGATGGGGTGGATCTGTTCGACGCGGGGTTCTTCTCGATCAGCCCACGCGAGGCGAAGGCCATGGACCCACAGCAGCGCCTGATCCTCGAAGCGTCCTGGGAGGCGCTCGAGAGCGCGGGCATCGACCCCGAGCGGCTGCGGGGAAGCCACACCGGGGTGTTCGCCGGCGCGATGACGTACGACTACGGGAGAGGCTCCGAGGAAGCCGCGGCCGACGGGTTCTCGATGTCGAGCCTTGGTGGGAGTGTGATCTCGGGTCGGGTGTCTTACAGCTTCGGCTTTCAGGGTCCGTCGATGACGATCGACACGGCGTGCTCCTCCTCGTTGGTGGCGATGCACGAGGCGTGTCAGGCGCTTCGTGCGGGGGAGTGCGACCTCGCGCTCGCGGGCGGCGTGACCGTGCTCTCCACGCCGGGCATGTTCATCCTGTTCGCGCGCCAGCGCGGGCTCGCGCCCGACGGGCGCTGCAGGTCATTCGCCGCGAGCAGCACCGGCGCGGGCCTCGCCGAGGGGGTCGGCCTCGTCGTGCTCGAGCGGTTGTCGGATGCTGTTGCTGGGGGTCGTCGGGTGTTGGCGGTGGTGTGTGGTTCGGCGGTGAATCAGGATGGGGCGAGTAATGGGTTGACGGCTCCGAATGGTCCGGCGCAGGAGCAGGTGATTCGTGATGCGTTG
>DASUPL010000271.1:0-5639 GCA_036281155.1 Solirubrobacteraceae bacterium
GCCGGGCACGGTGAAGATCCTCCAGCTGACCTCCTCGACGGCGTACTCGCTGAGCGGGGCGACGGGCAAGACGCGGCTGGCCTGGACGGTGATCGGCACGCTGCCGGTGGTGCAGTGCGTGCTGGTTCGGCGCACGGGCAACTTCCTCACGGGCATCCACGTGGCGCTGCTTTCGGTGAGCGCGCCCATCCCGAACGAGGGCGATTGCTAGAGTCTCGTCTCCTGTCATGGCGAACACGACTACAAAGCTCAGTGTGAACAGCCGCTCCGCGGGAGGCTCGCGCACGGCGCGGCGCCTGCGCCGCAGCGGCCGCGTGCCCGGCGTGCTCTACGGCGGCGGCGCCGACCCGTTGGGCTTCGACGCGGACGCTCGCGAGCTGCGCCTTGCGCTGGCGGGCTCGGGCGCGGTGCTCGACCTGAGCATCGACGGCGGCAAAGCGACCCCGGTGGTGCTGAAGGAATCCCAACGCGACCCGGTGCGCGGCCAGACCACGCACGTGGACCTGCTGCGGGTGAACCTGAACGAGAAGATCCACGCGGTCGTGCCGCTGGAGCTGCTCGGCGCTGACGACTCGCCCGGCGTGAAGGAAGGCGGCATCCTCGAACAGATCACGCGCGAGCTGAACGTGGAAGCGCTGCCGACGGCGATCCCCGAGTCGATCGCGCACGAGGTGGGCGAGATGGAGATCGGCGAGACGATCCTGCTGTCCGCGCTGGCGGCGCCCGAGGGCGTGACGCTGCTGGACGATCTCGAGGAGACGGTCATGGCGACGCTGTCGGCGCCGCGCCTACAGAGCGAAACGGCGGATGAGATCGAAGCTGAGACCGAGCTCGTCGGCGACGACGCCAAGGGCGACGCCGGCGCCGAGGACTCCTCTAGCGAGGAGTAGCGACCGCTGCGACGCCCCTTCGGTGGCGGTGGCGGAGCCGTCGATTGGCTGATCGTCGGGTTGGGAAACCCCGGTCGCGAGCATGCTGGCACGCGGCACAACGTGGGCTTCATGGTGGCCGAGGCGCTGGTGGAGCGTTGGGAGCTGGGGAAGTTTAAGGACCGCTTTCGCGGTCGCGTGGCCGAAGGTCGTGTGCGGGACCGTCTCGCCCTCGGCCTCACCGCTGGCCCCGTTTCGCGGGTGGCGGTGCTTTGTCCACAGACGTACATGAACGACACCGGACGCTCCGTCGGTCCGGCTCGCGGCGCCCTCAAGCTGCCGCTGGAGCGCGTGCTGGTGGTGCATGACGAGATCGACCTGCCGTTTGGCGATGTGCGCACACGTCTGGGCGGCGGGCTGGCCGGTCACAACGGGTTGAAGTCGCTCAAGCGCGAGCTCGGGAGCGCGGACTTCATGCGCGTGCGTGTCGGTGTCGGGCGCCCCGACTCGACCGACCCGGAGATCGTCTCCGCGTACGTTCTCGGCCGCTTCCGCGAGGATCGCGCCCAGGTTCAGGAGCTGGTGGACAGCGCGTGCGAGCACGTGCAGCGCGTGGTGCTCGGGCAAGGCGACGAGCAGCCGGACACGGGGCGCTGATGGCTGTGAGCACCGGGGCGCTGCGCTCGCTGCTGGGCCTCGTGCAGGACGACGAGGCGACGCTGAGGCTCGCGCGCGACGGCGGCAGCGCGTTCGTGTCGAGCGCGCTGCGCCCCTACACGATCGCGGCGCTCGCGGAGATCGACGAGGACGCGCGCTCGCGCCCCACGCTGGTCGTCGTGGGCGACGATCGCGCGGCGCGCGACATGGCGGCGGACCTGCGCGCGTGGCTGGCGCCGCGGCGCGTGCGCTACTACCCCTCTCGCGGCGTGGCGTATGAGTCGCATCTCGCGCCGCCGGCGCACCTCGTCGGGCTGCGCGTGGCGGCGCTCGACTCGTTGCTCGGCGCGAGCGAGGCGGGCGGCTCAGGCGAGACGCGCGGCGGGGGCTTGCGGGACGGCCAGCCGGTGGTCGTGGTGAGCGCGGTCGCACTGTCGGAGAAGGTGCCCGACCCGCAGCTGCGACCGCACTCGTTCACGTTGCGTGTGGGCGAGCTGCTGGACCTGGATGAGTGCGCGGCGGAGCTCGTGGGCGCGGGCTACGAGCGCGCCGACCAGGTCGAGGAGCGTGGGCAGTTCGCGCTGCGCGGCGGGCTCTTGGACGTGTTCCCAGCGACGGAGGAGCGCGCGGTGCGGGTGGACATGTTCGACGTGGAGATCGAATCGCTGCGCTGGTTCTCGACGTTCACGCAGCGCTCGCTCGGCGAGGTGGATGAAGTGGAGATCGCGCCCGCGGCGGAGCTCGCGATCGAGCACCGCGAGCTCGCGGAGATCGCCGCCGCGACCGGCGCTTTCGCCGGCGGTGAAGGGAAGGACGCCGAGCGCCCGGACATCGCGGAGCTGCTGCCGGTGGAGCGCTTCGGCGCACTGCTCGATCTCGTGGGCGCGGACGCGCAGCTGATCGTCGCGGCGGAGGAGGAGATCGCACCGGTCCTGAGCGACCACTGGAGCGACGTGTGCGCGGCGTTCGGCGATGAGGACGCGCACCACCTGTACGTGAGTCCCGAGAGCATCCAGGCGACGCTGTCGCAGCGCGCGCGGATCTGGCTCTCGGCGCTCGCGAGTGGGCAGGAGATCGAGCTGCGCGCACAATCCGCGGACACCGCGGCGCGCTCGCTGGCCGAAGCGGAGCCGCAGCTGGAGAAGCTCGTGCGCTCCGGCTACCGCACCGTGGTGGCGTTCCCGCGTCGCGGCGAGGGCGAGCGCGCCGCTTACAACCTCGGGCGCATGAAAGCGACGTGGCTCGCGGAGGACGTCGACGCCGGCCATCAAGTGATCGAACCGTCGCTGCGCTTCACCACGGCGTCGCTGCGCGAGGGATTCGTCGCGCCGCAGCTGAAGCTCGCGGTGTTCCCCGAGCACCGGCTGCTGCGCCGTCGCCGCGCCGAGCCCTCTCCCGGTCCCGCCACCCACGGCGGGCCGGGGGGCGTGCGCAGAGGTGCGCTGCGCTCGTTCACGGAGCTGCGCACGGGCGACATCGTGGTGCACGAGGACCACGGCGTGGCGCGCTTCGCGGGCTTTGAGACGCGCACCGTCGCAAACGTCACTCGAGACTATCTATATCTGGAATATCAGGGTGACGACCGCGTGTTCGTCCCCACCGACCAGCTGGCGAAGATATCCCGCTACGTCGGCGCCGGTGGGGAGCACCCGCCGCTGAGCAAGCTCGGCGGCACGCGCTGGGACACGATGAAGGCGCGCGCGCGCCGCGCCGCGCAGGAGCTGGCGGGCGAGCTGTTGAGCCTGTACGCCGAGCGCAAACGCCGCAGCGGGCACGCGTTCGAGCCGGACTCGGACTGGCAGCGCGAGTTCGAGGAGCGGTTCCAGTTCACCGAGACCGCGGACCAGCGCGACGCGATCGAGCTGGTGAAGGCCGACATGGAAGCGCCGCGGCCGATGGACCGGCTGATCTGCGGCGACGTGGGCTACGGCAAGACGGAGGTGGCGCTGCGCGCGGCGTTCAAGTCCGCGGGCGAGGGCAAGCAGGTGCTGATGCTCGTGCCGACGACGATCCTCGCCCAGCAGCACTACGGCACGTTCGCCGAGCGCCTCGCCGACTACCCCTTCACGCTCGAGCACGTGTCGCGCTTTCGCACCCCCGCGGAGCAGCGCGAGGCGATCAAGGGCTTCGCGGAGGGGCGCGTGGACATCCTCGTCGGCACCCACCGGGTGCTCTCCAAAGATGTCCGCGCGAAGGACCTGGGGCTGCTGATCGTGGACGAGGAGCAGCGCTTCGGCGTCAAGCAGAAGGAGCTGCTGCGCCAACTCAAGTTGAAGGTCGACGTGATCGCGATGTCCGCCACGCCGATCCCCCGCACGCTGCAGATGTCGCTCGCGGGACTGCGCGACATCTCCGTGATCGAGACGCCGCCCGAGGGCCGGCGGCCCGTGAAGACGTACGTGGGCGAGTACGAGGAGGAGCTCGTCAAGCGCGCGATCGAGCGCGAGCGCGCGCGCGACGGGCAGGCGTTCTTCCTGCACAATCGCGTGGAGTCGATCGAGGAGACCGCGGAGCGGCTGCGCGCGCTGTGTCCCGGCGTGCGCTTCGCGGTCGCGCACGGGCAGATGGGCGAAGGCGAGCTCGAGGCGGTGATGATGGACTACCTGCGCGGCGGCGCGGACGTGCTCGTGTGCACGTCGATCATCGAGTCGGGCATCGACATCCCGCAGGCGAACACGCTGATCGTGGAGCACGCGGACGCGTTCGGCTTGGCCCAGCTCTACCAGATCCGCGGCCGCGTGGGCCGCAGCCGCGAGCGCGCGTACGCCTACCTGCTGTACGACTCCGCCGCCGCGCTCACGCCCGAGGCGGCGCAGCGCCTTTCGGCGCTCTCGGACCACACCGAGCTGGGCGCTGGCTTCAAGATCGCGATGCGCGACCTGGAGATTCGCGGCGCGGGCAACCTGCTCGGAGATGAGCAGTCCGGGCACGTGGCGGCGCTGGGTTTCGAGCTGTACATGCAGATGCTCGACGAGGCGGTCAAAGCGGCCGAGCCGGAGCTCGAGGGCGAGGTGCTGCCCGAGCCGGTGCGCCTGGACGTGAGCGTCGACGCTTACGTGCCCGCCGACTATGTCCCCTACGAGCAGGCGAAGATCGAGATCCACCGTCGCGTCGCGGGGGCGCTCGAGGTCGCCGATGTCGAACGGCTGCGCGAGGAGCTAGAGGACCGCTTCGGCGAGCTGCCGGAGCCGGTGGCGAACATGCTCGCGCTGCAGCGCGCGCGGATCAAGTTCGGCCAGGCGGGCGCGCGCACGGTCAGCTTCAAGGGCGACCGCCTCGCGGTCGTCCCGATCGAGCTCGACTCCACGCGCGCCAAGCGGTTGCGCGAAGAGCTGCCGGGCGCGCTGTACGAATCGAGCCGCTCGCAGGTGTCGATGCGCGTTCCAAAGGACGGGGCCGAGCGCTTCCCCAGCGTGGTGGCCGCGGCGGATGCGCTGCTGGCGATCGTGCGCGAGGCCGCATAGCGCCTAGAGAAGCAGGCTTATGAACTCGTTAAGCACGGCATCGCGGCTTTCCGCTAGAGTGCCCGCGTCGTGACCAAGTGTCTCCGTCTCCTCCCGGCGCTAGGCGCCGTTTTGTTTGCCCTCGTGGGTCTCTCCGCGTGCGGTGGGGGCATCCCGGGCGACGCCGTCGTGAAGGTCGGCGACTCGTCGATCACGAAGGCGACGTTCGCGCACTGGATGAAAGTCGCGTCCGCGTCAACCGCGACGAGCGGCGGCAAGCCGGTCGTGCCGGAACCGCCGAGCTACTCCGCCTGCATCGCGCGGCTGGCGGCGACGGCGCCGAAGCCGGCAAAGGGCCAGAAGCCTCCGACGACCGCGCAGTTCAAAACGCAGTGCGCGCAGCAGTACACGGCCCTGCAGCAGCAGGTGCTCGGGTTCCTGATCTCCTCCGACTGGGTGATCGGCGAAGCCTCCGCGCTGGGTGTGAAAGTGACGGACGAGGAAGTCAGGAAGCAGTTCCTGAAAATCAAGAACCAGCAGTTCCCCAAGGCCGCCGAATTCGAAAAATTCCTGACCACGTCGGGGCAGACGGTCTCGGATCTGCTGCTGCGCATCAAGGCCGTCTCGATGTTGCCGCAGAAAATCGAGGCGAAGATCGTCAAGGACAAGG
>DASUPL010000272.1:0-5536 GCA_036281155.1 Solirubrobacteraceae bacterium
CAACGCATCACGAATCACCTGCTCCTGCGCCGGACCATTCGGAGCCGTCAACCCATTACTCGCCCCATCCTGATTCACCGCCGAACCACACACCACCGCCAACACCCGACGACCCCCAGCAACAGCATCCGACAACCGCTCCAACGCCACGAGGCCCACGCCCTCCGAGAACCCGGCGCCGTCGGCATCCGCCGAGAAGGACTTGCAGCGTCCGTCGGGGGCGAGCCCGCGCTGACGCGCGAAGAACACGAACATCCCGGGGGTGGAGAGCACCGTCACGCCACCCGCCAGCGCGAGGTCGCACTCTCCCGCCCGCAGCGCTTGACACGCCTCGTGCACCGCCACCAGCGACGAGGAGCACGCCGTGTCGATCGTCATCGACGGACCCTGAAAGCCAAAGCTGTAAGACACACGGCCGGAGATCACGCTCCCACCCAAGCTGGCGGTGGTGAACCCCTCCCTGGAGGCGAGACCCGACCCCGCCCCGTAGTCGTATGTCATCGCGCCGGCGTACACCGCGGTGCGGCTGCCCCGCAGGCTCTCGGGGTCGATGCCGGCCCGCTCGAGCGTCTCCCACGTCGCTTCGAGCAGCAGCCGTTGCTGGGGGTCGATCGTGACCGCGTCGCGTGGGCTGATCGAGAAGAACCCCGCGTCGAACAGATCCACCCCATCCACAAACCCACCTTCACGCGCATACGTCGTCCCCAAACGCTCCGGATCCGCGTCATACAACCCCTCCAAATCCCAGCCACGATCATCCGGAAACACCGACACCGCATCACGCCCCCCCACCACCAGATCCCACAACCCACCCGGCGAACGCACACCACCCGGAAAACGACAACCCATCCCCACAACCACAACCGGATCACCCTCAACGACCCGCCGCGCGGAGCTGCTGGGGCTGCTCGCGGCGCCTTCGAGCTGTTCGCGCAGGTACTCGGCGACAGCGACGCAGCTCGGGTAGTTGAACACGAACGTCGAGGGCAGGCGCAGCTCGGTCGCCGCGGCCAGGCGGTTGCGCAGCTCGACCGCGCTGAGCGAGTCGAACCCGAGGTCCTTGAACGCGCGTGCGGGGTCGATCTCCTCGCCCGAGCGGTATCCGAGCGCGGCGGCGACCTGGTCGCGCACGAGGCTCAGCGCAAGCGCCTCGCGCTCAGGCTCGGGGACCGCCGCCAGGCGTTGGGTGAAGTCGCCCGCCCGCGCGGCGCCCCGGCGTCCTGGCCCGCGGACCAGCTCTGACAGGAGCGCGGGCACGAGCCCGGCTCGCGCCTGTTTGCGAAGCGCGACGAGATCGAGGGCCAGCGCGACGACGACGGGGTGCTCGCTCGCGCACGCCCGCTCGAGCAGGGCCAGGCCCGCCTGCGAGGACAGCGCCGCGCCTCCCAGGCGGCCGCGATCGGCGTCGCTCAGCTCGCCGGTCATCCCGCTCTCTTGACGCCAGAGCCCCCATGCGATCGCGTGAGCCGGGAGCCCGTCATGGCGCCGCCGCCGGGCGAGCGCGTCGAGGAACGCGTTGGCGGCCGCGTAGTTGGCCTGGCCGGGGGAGCCGAACGTGGCGGCGGCGGAGCTGAACAGCACGAACGCCTCCAGGTCGAGCTCGCGGGTGAGCTCGTGCAGGTGCACGGCGCCGTCGACCTTCGCGCTCATCACCCGCTCGAGGCGCGTGCGGTCGAGCCCGCCCACCACTCCATCGTCGAGGACGCCCGCGGCGTGGAAGACCGCGCCGAGCGGATGGGACGCGGGGATCGCCGCGATCAGCGCCTCCAGCTCCTCACGGCTGGCGGCGTCGCACGCGAGGATCTGGGTTGCGGCGCCGAGGGCGCGCAACTCCGCCTGTAGCTCGGCCGCTCCGGGCGCGTTCGGACCGCGGCGGCTCGTGAGGATCAGGTGGCGCGCGCCGTGCACCTCCGTGAGGTGACGCGCGGTCATCGCTCCCAGCGCTCCCGTGCCGCCGGTGATCAAGATCGTGCGCTCGGGGTCGAGCGTCAGCACCGGCGCTGTGTCCGCGGTTGCGGTTGCGGCTCGGCGGGTCAGCTTCGGTGTGTGGAGCTTCCCGCCGCGGATCGCGATCTCGGGCGCGTCATGGCCAGCCGCGCGCGCGAGGGCGTCTCGCGTGGCATCGGCGTCGTCGTCGGCAGCGGCGGCCGCGTCGGTGTCGGCGTCGATCAAGCGCAGCCGCCCCGGGTTCTCCAGCTGCGCGCTGCGCACGAGGCCCCACACCGGAGCGTGGGTCAACGACGGTGCCTCGTCGTCCTCGACGGCCACGGCTTCGCGGGTCACGAGCGCGAGCGTCGTCGCGGCGAAGCGTTCCTCGGCGAGGAACGGTTGGAGCAGCTCGAGCGTGCGAGCGGCCGTGTCCGCGGCGCCCGCCGCGGGATCGTCGTGCTCCTCGACGGGGACGTGGCAGAGCAGCAGCGAGGGGGGCTCGTCGAGCGCGGCGAGCGCCGCGGGATCGCACGCTATCTCCACGACCGGCGCGGGGTCCGTGAGGGGCGTCTCGGCGACGGGCCACTCGACGGTGAAGAGGTTCTCGTGGTTTCCCGCGACGAGCGCGCCGAGGTCCGCGGGGTCGATCGCGCGCGTGGCGAGCGACTGGATCGAGACGACCGGGGCGCCGTTCGTGTCGCTCGCGTGCAGGGATATCGCGTTGGGGCCGCTCGGCGCGAGGCGCACGCGCCAGCCCGCGGCGGCGCTCGAATGCAGGCGAACGCCGCTGTAGGCGAACGGCAGCCGTACCGACCCAGCCTCGGCCCCATCGAGCTCGGCGGCGCCGATCAGCGCGTGCAGCGAGGCGTCGAGCAGCGCCGGGTGCGCGGCGAACCGGTCGGCGCTCTGCGCCTGCTCGTCGTCGAGCGCGATCTCCGCGAACAGCTCCTCGCCGCGGCGCCATGCCTGCTGCAGACCCTGGAACGCGGGCCCGTAGTCATAGCCCTCGTCGGCGAGGCGCGCGTAGAACCCGTCGAGAGGCACGACCTCGGCCCCCGCGGGAGGCCACTCCCCCACGGTGTCCGTCGGTCCGGGCGCGTGCTCTGACGGGGCGAGCGTCCCGGTCGCGTGCTCGGTCCAGGGCGGCTCGTCGAGCTCGTCCTCGCCTCGCTGTGAGGCGTCGGGCTCGGGGCGCGCCGAGATGCGCAGCTCGCACCGTCCGTGCTCGTCGGGCTCGGAGAGCGCGACCTGGATCTGGACGGCGCGATCCTCGGGGAGGGTGAGCGCGGCCTTCAGCGTCAGCTCCTCCACGGCCGGCGCTCCGACGCGGGCGCCGGCGGTGAGCGCTAGGTCGAGAAACGCGGCTCCCGCGAGCAGCGGCGTGGCGGTGAGCGCGTGGTCTCCCAGCCACGGCTGCGTCTGCAGCGACAGGCGCCCCGTGAACAGCCAGCCGCGCCCGTCGGCGAGATGCAGCTGCGCGCCGAGCAGGGGATGGTCCGCCGCGGTCTGGCCGACCGCCGCGATGTCGCCCGCGCCGCCGCCGCGCTGGAGCCAGAAGCGCTCGCGCTGGAACGGGTAGCTCGGCAGCTCGACGCGCGCGGCGTCGTGCCCGGCGAACAGCGATGTCCAATCGACGGCGACGCCGTGCACGTGCGCCTCGGCGAGCGAGCGAGCAAAGCGCGACGGCCCTCCTTCGTCGCGGCGCAGCGATCCGATCACGCTCGGACGCGCCTGCTCGCCGTCGAGCGACTCGATCGTGTCCGTGAGGCCCATCGCGAGCACCGGGTGCGGGCTGATCTCGATGAACGTACGCGCGCCCTCGGCGATCGCGCTGCGGGCGGCCTGCTCGAAGCGGACGGTCTCGCGCAGGCTGCGGTACCAGTACTCGGCGCCCATCTGTGAGGTGTCGATCCGCTCGCCGGTGAGCGCCGAGTGAAGCGGGATCTCGCTGTGGCGCGGCGCGATCGGCGCGAAGGCCGACAGCAGTTCGTCGCGAATCGTCTCGATCTGGGGGGAGTGGGAGGCGAAGTCCACCGCTATGCGGGTGGCTCGCACATCCCGCTCGGCGCAGCGCGCGAGCACGCGCTCGAGCGCGTCGTGCTCGCCGGAGAGCACGATCGACGCGGGTCCGTTCACCGTCGCAAGAGAAAGGCCGGCGATCTCACCGACCGTCGCCTCGAGCTCATCGACCCCACACGAGATGGACACCATGCCGCCATGCCCGACGAGCCGAGCGACCGCGCGGGCGCGCAGCGCGGAGATCCGAGCGGCGTCCTCGAGCGAGAGGGCGCCGGCCACTGCGGCGGCGGCGGTCTCTCCCTGGGAGTGGCCGATCACGAGGTCGGGCCGCACGCCGCAGGCGCGCCACATCTCGGCGATCGAGACCATCATCGCGAACAGCGCCGGTTGGAGCACCTCGACGCGCGTGATCCCCGGCGCACCGTCGACGCCTCGCAGCACGTCCTCGACCGACCAGCTCAGATGTGGGGCGAGCGCTTCCTCGCAGGCCCTGAAGCGCTCGGCGAACGCCGGGGATGCGTCCAGCAGCTCGACGCCCATCCCAATCCATTGGCAGCCCTGCCCCGGGAACGCGAAGCAGACCTTGCCGGGGGCGCCCGCGACCCGCTGGAGCAGGTCGGCGTGCGCCTGGCCGCGAGCGAGCGCCAGCAGCCCGTCGAGCAGGCTGTCGCGGTCCTCGGCGAGGACGCTCGCGCGGTGCGCGAGGTGCGCGCGTCCGACGGCGAGCGTCATCGCGACGTCGCCGTGGTCGAGCCGCGGACCGCTGCTGAGGCGCCGGTGCAGCCGCTCGGCCTGCGCGGCCAGCGCCGGCGCGGAGCGGGCGGAGAGCAGCACCGGCATGCGTGGAAGCTGAGACATCACGCGCGGCTCGCCCACGGACGTTTCGTCCGCGGCGGAGGTCTCGGCGTCGGCGCCCGCTGCGCGCTGGCCGGCCGGGGTATGCGATCCGACCGCTGGCTCCTCGGCCGGCGGAGCCTCCTCGATGATGACGTGCGCGTTGGTGCCGCTGATGCCGAACGAGGAGACTCCGGCGCGGCGCGGCTCGGTCCTCGCCGTCCAGGGCCGCTCCTCCACGAGCAGCTCCAGCGGCCCCGCGCCCCAGTCGACCTCGGTCGTGGGCTGCTCGACGTGCAGCGTCTGCGGCAGCACGCCGTGGCGCATCGCCTGCATCATCTTGATCACACCGCCCACTCCCGCCGCGGCGATCGTGTGGCCGACGTTCGACTTCAGCGAGCCGATCCACAGCGGCCGCTCGCGCCCCTGCCCGTAGCTGGCCAGCAGCGCGTGCGCCTCGATCGGGTCGCCGAGCTTCGTGCCGGTGCCGTGCGCCTCGACCGCGTCGATCTGCTCGGGACCGAGGCGCGCGTTCTCGAGCGCCTGCTCGATCACGCGCTGCTGCGAGGGCCCGTTGGGCGCGGTCAGCCCGTTGCTCGCGCCGTCGTGGTTGACCGCGCTGCCGCGCACCACGGCGAGCACCCGGTGGCCGTGGCGGCGAGCGTCTGAGAGCCGCTCCAGGACGAGCACGCCGACTCCCTCGGCCCAGCCGGCTCCGTCGGCGCTCGCGGCGAACGCCTTGCAGCGTCCGTCG
>DASUPL010000273.1:0-5289 GCA_036281155.1 Solirubrobacteraceae bacterium
GCGTGCCGGCCGCGAGCAGATCCCCGCGAGTGAGGTCGATCAGGCTCACGGAATCGAGCATGACCCCCACCGCCTCGAGGTTGACGTCTTGGGGGTGGCGGCCTACGGCACAGTGCATCTCGGTGTGCAGCAGCCAGGAAGAGACCAGTCGCCGGTCGTCCCGCCCGGCCAGCTCCGCGGTCAACGCGTTGGAATGCGGCTCGTCGAGGACGAGCTTCATCGCGGCCGAGGTATCCAGATAGCTGATCGTCACCAGCGGCCACGGACGTCGGCCACTATCGCCTGGCTGTCGACCGTGCCTTTGCGTCGAACGATTGACCGCAAGCTGGAGGTGGGGTTGCGCGCCACCCGCACCTGACCTCGGGAGACGAGGTCCGCGAGCGGATCGGTGTCCGGCGGCACGATCAACGCCGCGACCAGGCCGTTATTGGTGACCTGGATGGTCTCCCCGTCGGCGACGCGACGCAGGATGTCACCGCTTTGATTGCGCATCTCACGATGAGTAACGGTCCTCATGTCGCACAGCGTAGCACGCTCGTACGGTCTGGCTACTCCGCGAGGAAGTCGCGCAGGAGCGCGTTGAAGGCGGCGGGGCGCTCGAGCATCGCGAGGTGGCCGGTGTCCTCGAAGATGACCTTGCGCGAGTCGGGGATCAGCTCGGCGAACACGTCGGCGTCCTTGACGGAGATGAGACGGTCGCCGGCTCCCCAGACGATCAACGTCGGGCACGCGATCTCGGGCAGGCGCTCGCGCACCGCGTAGTCGATGGTGGCCTGGAAAGCTTGCATGAACCCGGGCTTGCCGGCGCCACGGATCTGCTCGGCGGCGAGCGCGGCGGGCAGCCGGCTGGGGTGGCGGGCGACGACGTACAGGGCGAGATCGCGCAGGCGCGCGCGGCGTGCGACGACATCGGATTTCGAGGCGGCCCAAGCGGCGCCCATCGCGAGGATCCGCTCGACGCGTCGCATAGCGGGCAGCACGCGCGTGGCGTCTCGGTGTTCGTGCGTGGAGATGCCGGCGGCGGAGATCAGCACGAGCCGCTCGACGCGCTGCGGGAACGCGATCGCGAGCTCGGCCGCGATGAAGCCACCCATCGAGCTGCCTATGACCGCGGCCGCGTCGATGCCGAGCTGATCAAGAAGATCGTCGAGTAGGCGTGCGTAGCGGGAGATCGAGATCTCACCGTCGGGCATCGGCGATGCGCCGAAGCCGGGCAGGTCGAGCGCCACAACGCGATGGTCCTTCGCCAGCGCGGGCAGCTGCTCGAGCCAGTTTGCCCAGCAGCCGGAGAGGCCGTGGATGAACACGAGCGTCTGCGCGGCGTCGGCGTTCTCGCCGCCGAGCTCGATCGTGTTGACCCGCTGGCCGTCGAGGATCCTCCAGCGCTGGTGCTCGCGCCAGTCGACGTCCAGCCACGCCGAGCGCCCGACGGGGCCGTACGCGGCGGCCTCGCCGGCGGGGATGTAGGTGTCTGGGTGGGCTGTGGGGGACGCGCTCACGCCGTTGAATCTACTCCCTGATGGGGATAATCGAGCGGATGACAAGCGCGATTGCAAGCCGCGCGCGGGCGCTGAGAGGCAGGCAGAGCGGCGGCGGCGGCGAAGTACGCCAGGCGATGAGCACGCAGATACAGCCCGCTGTAGACCCGGCGGCGCGGGAGGCGCCGCTGCCGGAGGCGTGGGCGAAGGCGATCTCGCTGCTGGGCGAGGACATGCGCAGGCGCGACAGCGCGCAGCGCACCCGCCGCGCGTACAGCACCGATCTGCGCCAGTTCGCGCGCTGGGCGCACGAGCGGGGTCTCGCGCCGGCGGCGGTCGACCCGAAGACGGTGCGCCGCTACATCGCGCACCTCTCCGAGGGGAGCGCCGCGCCGAGCACCTCGGCGCGCAAGCTTGCGGCGCTGCGCGCGCTGTTCTCGAGTCAACGCGAGCACGGCCACGTCGCGCAGAACCCCGCCGATCTTGTCTCCACCCCGAGGCGCTCGGACCATCTTCCGCGTGTGCTCACGGCGCGCGAGGCGGCGAAGCTGCTCGACGGGATTCCCACGGGCGGGTCCGACGGGCCTCTCAATCTCCGTGACCGCGCGATGTTCGAGCTGGCGTACTCGTGCGGGCTGCGCGCGGAGGAGATCGTGTCGTTGCGGGTCGGCGACGTGGACCACGACGGCGAGCAGCTGCGGGTTGAGGGCAAGGGGAGAAAGACGCGCTTCGTGCCCGTCGGCGAGCCGGCGCTCGCGGCGGTGGCGCGGTATCTGGAGCGGGCGCGCTCGGCGCTCGCCTCGCCGCACTCCGGCGCGGGGGCGACGCAGGCTCTGTTCCTGAGCAAGACGGGTCGTCCGCTTGGCACGAGCGACATCAGGCGCAGGCTGCGGATGTGGACGACGCGCGGCGGCGTCGCCCAGGGATCCTCGCCGCACGCGCTGCGCCACAGCTTCGCGACGCACCTGCTGGACGGCGGCGCGGACCTGCTCAGCATCCAGGAGCTGCTGGGGCACGCGAACGTGTCGAGCACTCAGATTTACACTCGGGTAGAGTCCGCCAAGCTTAGGAGCGCGTACGCGCGCAGTCACCCTCGGGCGTGATGTGACGCCCGCCCGCCCTTGGGGATGAAACCCTGGAGACCAACGTCAAACCGATCGAGCTGCGCGAACTTTGGCGGCGTTATAAGAACGATGGAGACAGTCGCGTACGCGAGCGGCTGGTCGTCGCGTACTCGCCGCTGGTGAAGTACGTGGCGGGCCGCACCGCGGCGGGGCTGCCGCCGCACGTGGAGGAGGCCGACCTGATCTCCTACGGCCTCGTGGGCTTGATCTCGGCGATCGAGCGCTTCGACCTGTCGCGGGACATCAAGTTCGAGACGTACGCGATCATGCGCATCAAGGGCGCGATCATCGACGAGCTGCGCTCACTGGACTGGGTGCCGCGCAGCGTGCGCGCCCGCGCGCGTGAGGTGGAGCGCGCGAACGCGAAGCTCGAGCACGTGTTGCAGCGCGCGCCGACCGACGCGGAGATCGCGGCGGAGATGGGGATCACGGTGGAGGAACTGAACGACTCGCTGCTCGCGATCTCGCACTCGTCGATCGTGGCGCTGGACGAGCTGTGGAGCGTGTCGGACTCCAGCGGCGACCAGGTGTCGCTGATGGACACGATCGAGGACCCCGGCGCGCCGGACCCGGCGAAGGCGCTCGACCTGGGCGACCTGAAGGACAGGATCGCGGACTCGATCGCGAAGCTGCCCGAGCGGGAGAAGCTCGTGATCGCGCTGTACTACTACGAGAACCTGACGCTGAGGGAGATCGGCGAGGTGCTCGGCGTGACCGAGTCGCGGGTCTCCCAGATGCACACGAAGGCCGTCCTGCGCCTGCGGTCGCGGATGCAAGAGGAGTCTTTCGAGGACTGACGTCCGATAGCCGGCGCCATACTGCGTCCTCGGCGGCTCGCGTGCGAAGCACGCCACGCCGCCTGCGTCCTGCGGCGCCGGCCCGGTCGTGTCTGGCTTGGCTCTCGAACGTCAGTCACGCGGTGCCGCTTGACTGCGAGTCCGCGCGAAGACTCGTCCAGGTAATCTCCTAGGCCGATGGCCACGCGTACGATCGTCACCTCACAGCCCGACGTGTCGTGCGACGTTTGCGAGCGGCGACTGCTGCGCGGCGAGCAGCCGGATGTGTTCATCGCGGCGGGACGCCGCCGGACGGTGTGCGAGCTGTGCGCTCCGCGGGCGGCGAACGAGGGCTGGATGCGCGAGAGCGACAGCCAATCGTTGAAGCTGCCGCCGATGCGCGCGCGGCGCGGACGCAGCCTGATCGACCGGCTGCGCCAGGTGGGTAGGCCCGGCGAGCCGGTCGCGGGCGAGCCGCTCGCGGATCTCCCCGCGGAGCCCGAGTCCTACCTCGAGCCGCAGCCGTACGACTTCCTCGACGGCTACGAGCGCACGAGCGCGGAGCCGGCTCCCGCGAACGGGCGCGCGGAGATCGAGCACGAGCCGCTCGAGGAGTACGAGCTGGAGTCACGTGAGGAGGGTTACGCGCCGAGCGCTGAGATCGCCGACGAGCACTCGGCGAGCCTCGACGACGCCGAGCGCCACGAGTACGGCTCCTACGTCGAGCCGGCGGTGGGCGTGTTCAACGCGAGCGAGTTCCCGCGGCGCGTGGCCGGCGTGGCGCGCTCGCTGGGCGCGCCGACGATCAACGTCCGTTCGGCCGAGCACCTCGACAGCGTCGTGAGGATCGTGGTCGCGTGGGAACTGTGCTGGTACCGCTACGAGGTGGATCTGAGCGAAGCGGGCGCGGAGACGCGGATCGTCGCTCAGGGCACCGAGCTGGACGAGCTCGCGCGCGAGGAGCGGGTGGCGAACGCCGTCGCTGACGAGGCCGGGCTGCTGTCGCTGCGGTAGCGATCCGCTGGGTCGCAGCCCTTGCTTATTGGCGCGTGCGGAGTAAGATTTCTGTCAGATGATCTATTGCGTCGTGCCAAAGCCACTTGCAGACGAGCTGTTTCCGAAGCTCGTCGAGCACTACAAAGACGACGCCAACGTGAGCGTGATCGTCGACCGGCGTGAGTTCGATCGACGCGCCCGCTACGGGCGTTCGGGAGCCGCCTCGGGCGCCGCCGACGAGGAGGATGTCTCCCAGCGCCGGATCGTGCGCGATCGTCGCCGCGCCCGCGTCGCCGGCGACCTGCTGCCGCTCGCACACGCCTCCTAGACGCGCCCTCACGGCTCCGTCTCAGGCTGACTGCATAATCCCGTCGCGTGAGAACCTGTTTCACGCCCCGACCGCACCGCGTATCTTGAACCAGGTTCGGAAGGTCATCGTCCACGTCGACGGGGGCGCCCGCGGCAACCCCGGCCCGGCCGCCGCCGCGTGCGTGATCTCCTCGCCCGACGGCGAGGTGCTGGGCACGCACGCGCAGCTGCTGGGCAGGCAGACGAACAACGTGGCCGAGTACCGAGCGCTGCTGCTCGGCCTCGAGCGCGCACGCGAGCTGGGAGCGAGCGAGATCGAGGTGATCGGAGACTCGGAGCTGATCGCCAAGCAGGTCAACGGCGTCTATAAGGTCAAGCACCCAGCGATGCGCCCCCTGTATCTCGAGGCGATACAGGCGCTGAAGGCGTTTGACAGCTGGTCGATCCGCACGGTCCCGCGCGCACAAAACGCAGACGCGGACGCCCTGGTAAACGCAGCCCTGGACCAGGCGCCAACCTCACGGTAAGCGGCAGCCCTCCGCCCTCCGCCAAGCGGAGCGTCGAGAGGATTTCGTCGCACGGCGCGAAGCGCTCGCGACGAAATCC
>DASUPL010000274.1:0-33130 GCA_036281155.1 Solirubrobacteraceae bacterium
CTGGGTGTTGGTGCTGGAGCGGCGCGCGCGGAACCTTGACCGTCCGACACTCGGGCGACCTGGACCACCTTCGCGCTCGCCGCGTGCCAGCGATAGGTGGGGCGCGCGCAGGGGCGCCCACGCATCGTTGGTGACCTCCCCCGCCCAGACGAGATCCCAGAGCGCCTCGCGCAGCACCTCGGCGGGCGCGTCTAGGTCGGCGAGCAGATCGGTGAAGAACGAGGGGCCCTTGGCGAGCAGCTCACGGATGAGGTTCTGCTCGGGTCCACCGGGCGACGCCGAGTCGGCGCGCCCCGAGGCGGGCGGCCCGATGGCGGACGCGTCGTCGCGGAAGTACAGCGCGACGCGCCCAGAGCGAGCGAGCGACCCCGCCCCGACCCAGACGACCTCGCCGCTGGCGCAGAGCGCGTCGAGCCATGTGGGCGAGTAGGCGCCGGTACGGCGGGGCAGCACGTCGCGCTCCCACGTGTCGACGGGCAGCGCGAGACCCTGCAGCGGCACGAGCACCTCGCGCAGCCGGTCGATGCCCGCGCCGACGCCCGAGTGGCGGTCGACGCCCTGCCAGGAGGGCAGGAACGCGGCGAGGCGGCGCTGGTCGGCGGGCTCGATCTCCTTGCGCAGCGCGGCGAGCGAGGCGCGGCGCAACCGTCGCAGCACCTCGACGTCGCACCACTCGCGCTCGCTCCCGCCGGGCCTGAGCTCGCCACGCACAACCTGGTTGCTCGGCGATGGCCCGCCGGCGCGCTCGAGCTCGCGCAGCACGGCGGAGGCGTCGAGGAGGTAGCGGGCGTGAAGCTCGTCGGTGGTGAACGGCCCATGCGTGCGCGCGTAGCGCGCGACGATCTCGCGCAGCGCGTCGGGCACGAAAGCGAGGAACGCGTCGGGCAGCCCGCCGGGGGGCATGGCGCCGAGCGCGTCGCGGTAGAGCGCGGCCTCGTCGGCGGCGACATAACGCTCCTCCCCACCGACACGCATCTGGATGACACGCCGTTCGCGCGTGAGCTCGCGCAGCAGCCCGTCGGGGTCGATGCCGGGGAACACCCGCTCGTGGATCTCCTCGAGCGTGAGGTCGCCGACGTGGCGGAGCACGTCGTGCAGACCGTCGCGGCCGGTGGCGCGGGTGATCTCGGAGCGGTGCTGCAGATCGTCTTCGACGCGCTGGAGCGCGCCGGGGTCGATCAGCTCGCGCAGCTCCTCCTGGCCGAGCAGCTCGCGCAGCAGGTCGCGGTCGAGCGAGAGCGCGGCGGCGCGGCGCTCGGCGTTGGGGGCGTCGCCCTCGTACATGTACGTGGCGACGTAGTCGAACAGCAGCGAGGAGGCGTAGGGCGAGGCGGTCTGGGTCTCGACCTCGACGAGTGAGATCTCGCGCGTGTGCAGGCCGCGCAGCAGCTCCTGCAGGCCGGGCACGTCGAGCACGTCACGCAGGCACTCGCGGTAGGTCTCGAGGACGATGGGGAAGTCCTCGTAGCGGCGGGCGACCTCGAGCAGGTTCTGCGCCTTGAGACGCTGCTGCCACAGCGGCGTGCGCCGGCCGGGGTAGGCGCGGGGGATGAGCAGCGCGCGCGAGGCGTTCTCGCGAAAGCGCGCGCCGAACAGCGCGGAGTCGCCGAGCTCGGCCATGATCGCCTGCTCGACGTCGTCGGGCTCGATCAACACGAGCTCGGCGGCCGAAGGAAGCGACTCCGCTTCGTCGGCGTCGAGGTCGGGGAGGTGCAGCACGATGCCGTCGTCGGAGGAGATGGCGTCGGCGTCGAGACCGAGGCGCTCGCGGATGCGCGCGGACAGCGCGAGCGCCCAGGCGGAATGGACGCGCCCGCCGTAGGGGGAGAGGATGCACAGCCGCCAGTCGCCGATCTCGTCGCGGAAGCGCTCGAGCACGATCGTGCGCTCGCTGGGCAGCACGCGCGTGGCGGTCTGCTGCTCGCGCAGGTAGGCGATGAGGTTGCGCGCGGCGCGCTCGTCGAGATCGTAGTCGCGCTGCAACGTGGCGGGCTGCTGCTCGATGGCCCAGCGCGCGAACGCGCCGATCGCCTCGCCGAGCTCCTTGGGCCGGCCGAGGGTGTCGCCCTTCCAGAACGGCACCGCGCCGGGGGCGCCTGGCGCGGGCGTGACGATGACGCGGTCGCGGGTGATCTCCTCGATGCGCCAGGTGGAGGCGCCGAGCAGGAACGCCTGGCCGGGGCGGGCCTCGTAGACCATCTCCTCGTCGAGCTCGCCGACGCGGCGGCCGTCGGGGAGCGTGACGGCGTAGAGGCCGCGGTCGGGGATCGTGCCGGCGTTGGCGACGGCGAGCTGGCGCGAGCCCTTGCGCGCGCGGATGACGCCGGCGAGGCGGTCCCAGACGATGCGCGCGCGCAGCTCACCGAACTCCTTCGACGGATAGCGCCCGTCGAGCATGTCGAGCACGTTCTCCAACAGCTCGCGGGAAAGGGTTGAGTAGGAGTGCGTGCTGGTCACCAGAGCATGGAGCTCGTCGACCGTCACCCCTGTGTCCGCTGGCGCGCCGTCTGCCGTTAGCGCATCGGCCTTGGCTTTCGTGGCTGGTTCAGCCGCGACAGCGATCGCGACGATCTGCTGGGCGAGCACGTCGAGGGCGTTGCGCGGCACGACGGTGGGCTCGATGAGCCCTTCGTGCATGCGCCTGGCGACGACGGCGCACTCGAGCAGGTCGCCGCGGAACTTGGGGAAGATGCGCCCGCGGCTGACCTCGCCGACGCCGTGGCCGGCGCGCCCGATGCGCTGCAGGCCGCGGGCGACGGACTTGGGCGACTCGATCTGCAGCACGAGGTCGACGGCTCCCATGTCGATGCCGAGCTCGAGCGAGCTGGTGGCGACGAGGCACGGCAGCTCGCCGGCCTTTAGCAGCTCCTCGACCTTGGTGCGCTCCTCGCGCGCGAGCGAGCCGTGATGCGCACGGGCGATCTCCGCTGGGGCGGCCTCGCGCGTGGAGTCCGCCTCGGCGGCCCCCTGCGCCTGCGCCGAGGCGAGCTCGTTGAGGCGCAGCGCGACACGCTCGGCGGCACGGCGGTTGTTGACGAACACGATCGTGGAGTTGTGCTCGCGCACGAGCTTCAGCAGCTCGGGGTAGATCGCGGGCCAGATCGAGTTCCGCGTCGACTCGCCACCCGTCACGGGATCGAGCGGGTCCGCCACCGGCGACCCCTCCCCCGTGGCGCCGGGTTCGGCCATCGACTCGACGGGCACCTCGATGCGCAGGTCCAACTGCTTGCGCGCACCGGCGTCGAGGATCGTGACGTCACGGCGCGGGCCGACGAGGAAGCGGCCGATCTCCTCGAGAGGATTTTGCGTGGCGCTGAGGCCGATCCGCTGAATCGGCGCGCGCGCCTGCGCCTGCAGACGCTCGAGCGTGAGCGCGAGGTGCGATCCGCGCTTGGAGTGCGCGACGGCGTGGATCTCGTCGACGATCACCGCGTCCACGTCGCGCAATGTTTCACGCGCGCGCGAGGTGAGCATCAGGTAGAGCGACTCGGGGGTTGTGACGAGGATGTGCGGCGGGTTGCGCAGCATCGCGGCGCGCTCGCGCTGGGGCGTGTCGCCGGTGCGGATGCCCACGCGCACGTCCTCAGCGCCAATGCCGCGCAGGGGCGCGCGCAGGTTGCGCTCGATGTCGTACGCGAGCGCCTTGAGCGGGCTGACGTACACGACGCGCGTGCCAGCCCCCTCCTCGAGTCCGTCGCCGCTGAGCCGGTCGAGCGCCCAGAGGAACGCGGCGAGCGTCTTGCCCGAGCCGGTGGGCGCGGAGAGCAGCACGTTCTCGCCGGCGGCGATCGCGGGCCAGGCGGCGGTCTGGGCTGGCGTGGGAGCGGCGAAGGCGCGCTCGAACCACGCGCGTGTGTGCGGGCTGAAGCTCGAGAGCGGCACGCCGTTGAGGCTAGCGGGACGGCGGGTGGGCACAGGCCTTCACGGACGCCGCGGCCGGTGATGGCTACGACGCCCGCGGAGACCTGGCATCGGGGGACGCCTCGATCTCTCCCTGAGCACCGCCGGAGAGGTGGGGCGATGCGCAAGCTTGTTCAGTTTTGACTGTAGTTCCACATATACGGCATGTGCCAGAGGTGTTTTCCACTCGGCCCGCCCAAATTTCGACTGCTGGAACACGCTTGGGTCCGTTCGAGACCTCTCGGCGGTGCTCCGCATAGACTTGGCGCTGGATGGGTGAAACGGCATCAGCCACGAGCACGGTCCCCGCCGCGAGCGGCGGGCTGGGCGCGGCGGTCGGCTCGACGGGCGTGCTGCCGGCGCAGGATCTGCGCGAGGCGATCGCGCGCGAATGGCTGACCGCGGGCGACTGGCGCATTCCGCGCGAGTCGGTGCAGCCGGCGAGTGTGGATCTGCGGCTGGGCGAGCGCGCGTGGGCGCTGCGCTGCAGCTTCCTGCCGGACAGCGATTCGACGGTCGAGCAGAAGATCGAGGACCTGGCCTTCGAAGAGGTCGACCTGCGCGACGGCGCGACGCTCGAGCGCGACCGGCCGTACCTCGTGCCGCTGATCGAGGAGCTGCGCCTCCCGAGCGAGATCCGCGCGAAGACGAACCCGAAGAGCTCGACGGGGCGGCTGGACGTGTTCACGCGAGTGCTCACCGACCGCAGCCACCGCTTCGACGAGATCGCGGCGGGCTACGAGGGCAAGCTCTACCTGGAGGTCGTGCCGCGCACGTTCGCGATCCGCGTGAAGACGGGACTCGCGCTGAATCAGGTGCGGCTGATGTCGGGCGACGCGCGCCTGAGCGACGAGGAGCTGCTGGCGTTGCACGAACAGAGCCCACTGCTGTATCTCGACTCGCAGCCGCTCGCCGGCGCGGAGCTGTCGATCGCGGACGGCCTGTTCCTGAGCCTCGACGCGTCGGGCTCGGCGGAGAGCGTGGTGGGCTACCGCGCGAAGAAGAACAGCCTGCCGATCGACCTGACGCGCATCGGCGCGCTGCGCTGGCGCGACTACTGGGAGCCGGTCCACCCCGAGCGCGGCGGGCGGATCGTGCTCGAGCCGGAGGTGTTCTACCTGCTGCTGTCGGCCGAGGGCGCGAGCATCCCGCCGTCGTACGCGGCGGAGATGCTCGCGTACGACCCGACGGCGGGCGAGCTGCGCACGCACTACGCGGGCTTCTTCGATCCGGGCTTCGGCTACTCGCGCGATCGCCTCGCGCGCGGCAGTCGCGCGGCGCTGGAGGTGCGCGCGCGCGACGTGTCGTTCATGGTCGAGCACCGCCAGCCGTTGTGCAAGCTGGCGTTCGAGCGGATGGCGGCGGAGCCGGACGTGCTCTACGGCGAGGACGTGGGCTCCAATTACCAGGGTCAGCAGACGATGCTGAGCAAGCACTTCGCCGAGCAGCGCCCAGCAGACTCCGACTGAGACCCCGCTCCAGCCGGTGGAGCCCCACTCGAGGGCTCCCTGAGCTGCGAGGGAGTCGGAGACGTCCTCGAGAATCTCCTCTCCAGCTGTGGCCCCGTGGAGCCACACGTTAAGGCCGCGCGAGCCGCCGCGGCCCCGACGGGCACTCCGAACGCGCTTAGCATGGCGCCGACTTTTCCGCCTACCAATACAAAACCGGAGACCGGGGCTACGGGTGCACATCAGGGCCGTGACGGCTGTCAAGGGAACGTTCGCATTGGGCATCGTGCTCACGATCGCGGTGGTCGTGCTCACGCTCAGCCAGTCGCCGCTACGCGTGGTTCGCGCCACCGCGAGCCCGCGCACGATCGTGACGACGGCGATCGAAAGCGCGGAAATCTGCCAGGCGAAGGAAGCGCTGCCCGCGGGCGTGACCGCGATTCGTCTCGCGACCGGCGCCTACGTGGGGTCGCCGGTGCGGGTGCGGGTGTCTTCGAGCTCGGGGGTTGTGACAGAAGGCAAGCGCGGCCCCAATTGGACGGGCAACTCCGTGACGGTGCCTGTGACACCGCTGACGCGAGCCGTATCTCCCGTGAAGGTCTGCGTCAGTCTCGCTCCGAACAGCGAGCTGATCTACGTGCAGGGGGTGCCGAGCTCGGCGAAGGACTCGGCGGTCACCCCGTTCGGACGCACGGGCGGCAGGATAACGATCGAATATCTGGCGCCGAGTCGAGACTCCTGGTGGTCTCGCGCCGTCACGGTCGCGAGGCACATGGGGCTCGGACACGCCTTGAGCGGAACCTGGGTGGCGGGACTGGCGGCGGTGCTGATGGCGGCTGTCGGCTTGCTCGCGGTGGGGCTGACGATCCGCGAGGCATCCTCGGAGGAGTCGAGCGAGTCGCGCGTCGATCCCCCGCTCAGCGGCCTCAGGCGCGTGCCGAGCGCCGCGTGGATATGTGTCTTGGTGGCGTTCCTGAACGCGTTCGCGTGGTCGCTGATAGTCCCGCCGCTGCAGGGCAAGGACGAGGTCGATCACTTCGCCTACGTGCAGGACCTCGCCGAGAACCACGTGATTCCTTCGAACGGGCAGGAAAACGGGGTGTACTCAGCCCAGCTGACACAGGTGATGGGGGCCCTGCACTACTTCACGGTGACGCACGCGCCCCAGGTGCGGGCGATCTCCACGGTCGCCGAGCAGCGCGCTTTGGACCAAGCGGTCCACGCGGGCGCATCGATGCGGGGCTCGGGGGAAGCGGGAATAGCGACCGCTGAGCCACCTCTCTTCTACGTGTTGCAGACGGTTCCATACGAGCTGGGCCAAGGCAACATCCTCGTGCAGGTGCAGCTGATGAGATTTCTGAGCGCGCTGTTCGGCGCTCTGACGGCGCTGTTCGTGTTCCTGTTCCTGCGCGAGCTGCTGCCGCGCTCGCCGTGGGCCGCGACCGTCGGGGCCCTGTGCGCCGCGTTGCAGCCGCTGTTCGCTTTCATCTCCGGCAGCCTCAACCCGGACGCGCTGCTGTACACGGTCTCGGCGGGGGTGCTCTTCTGCCTGGCGCGCGCCTTCCATACAGGACTGACACCCCGACTCGCGGTGGCGTTCGGACTACTGACAGCGATCGGCTGTGTGACAAAGCTGAACTTCGTCGCGATCGCGGTGGGCGCGTTGCTCGGCATCGCGGTACTGGCGGTGCGCGAAGTGCGCTCCAAAGGCGTGGGCGGGCTCCTCTCGCCAGCGCTCGCGACCCTCGTCGGCCTGTCGCCGCTGATCCTGTACGCGATCCGCAATGCCCTCACGAGCCGTCCGACGTTCGGGTTCCTCTCGGGAAGCCTGCTGGCGGCGCCGTCGATGGGCGACGAGTTCAGCTACGTGTGGCAGATGTACCTACCCCGCCTGCCGGGGATGACGCAGTACTTCGCGGGGATAAACACAACCAAGGACATCTGGTTCGATCGCTCCGTGGGCCTATACGGCTGGATGGACACGGTGTTCCCGACGTGGGTCGACAACCTCGCGCTGATACCGGCGAGCGCGATAGCGCTGCTGTGCGGGCGCCGTCTGTTCGTGCGGCGCGACTCGCTGATCGCGCACGCAGCGGAGATCGGCGTGTACGCGGTGATGGGCGTGGCGGTGCTGGCGATGGTGGGCATCTCGTCATTCCACGGCGACGCGCTCAATCACGGACCGGCGTTCGTGGAGCCGCGCTACCTGGTGCCTCTGCTGCCGCTGCTCGGCGCCGCGGTGTCACTGGCGGTGCTGGGCGCCGGACGGCGTTGGGCGCCGGTGGCGGGCGCCGCGGTGGTCGTCCTGTTCCTGGGGCATGACATCTTCAGCCAGCTGCAGGTGCTCGCCCGCTACTACGGGTGAGCACGCGGGGGGCCCGCGAGCCTGGAGATGGAGACAGTCTCGGGAAAATCAGACGGCCGGCGCGACGGTTCGGTCTGTCTCCCACACCCCCTCGGCAAGCTCGTCCGCACCGGAGGCGATCGCTCGGACCGCCGCCTCGCCGCCGACGAGCGGGGCGAGGACGAGGTAGGACGCGTGATGCGCGAGGCCTGCCAGGTCCGTGCCTCCCTGGAGCGCGTGCCGACTCAGAAGTCCCCAGAGGGCGCCGGAGCACGCTTGGAGGGCGATGCGGGGCGTCTCGCGCGACGACGGTAGACACTCGCTGAGGAGATCCATCAGCCGATCGATGAAGCGCTCGCTGCACTCCAGCGCGTCGGGGCCCGCGGCGAACACCTCCACGAACGCGACGTTGCGCAGAACCGGGTCGAGCGCGATGCACTCCAGCAGCGCGACCACGCCGCGATGCATGCCCACGAGCGGATCCTCCGCGGTTCTGGCGGCCCGCACCGAGGCCAGCAGCGCCTCGAGGCAGACGCGATCGAGAGCATCCAGGAAGCACTCCTCCGGGCTGGCGTAGGCGCTCCGGAACGCTCCTTCGGAGACCCCGGCACGCCGTGCGATCTTGGCCGCGGTGAGCTGCGCGTAGCCGTCTTCGGCCGCGATCTCGGCGGCGGCGCGGACGATGCGCGTGTGACTGCTGCCATGCCGAGCCCGTGGACGAGGCGCGGGCGGGACGGACGAATGCACCCGTGTCGGCGTGAGGTTGGACAGACCCACGAGGGCCGCTGAGCCATAGGGGAGCGCCCACTCGATCAGTTCCTCGGCGAGCTGGTCGACCTGCCCCAGCCGGCCATTGCGAAGGCATACGCGCATGGTGCGCTCGACGCCGCAGACGATGCCCGTGATCACGGGCATCGTCGCGCCATATGTGCCGCTGTCAAGGCTCGAGGCGATCACACGCTCGATGTCGAGCCGCGCACGATCTCTTCGCGCCAGCGTGGCCGGACCGGCGCGGAGCGCCTCCAGAAGCGCCAGACGGGCCGCGTTCGGGAACTCGACGACCGCGTGGGCGAAGCCCGTGAGCGCTGCGCGTGTACCCATCTCCCAGTCCACCCGCGCGGGCCGAGTGTCCACGATGCGCTCGACGGCACACGTCGTGACCCTGTCGTAGGTGGATAGGAAACACGCTTCCTTGTTGCGGAACTGCTCGTAGAACGTGCGCTTGGAGACGCCCGCCAGTCGGCACAGCTCGGCGACGCTCGTAGCCGCGTAGCCGTGCTCGGCGATCGCCTTGATCGTCGCCCCATGCAGACGCGCGCGCTGGTTGGATTTGACCTCCTGCCGGGAGGGCCCGTTGGGGCGTGGCCGCAACTTCCGATAGAGGGCGGGGGTCCCCGGATCGGCAGCGTAGGTCGATGTGCGAGACATCGAGCCGAACATTGCCACTCGCAGACGAAAAGCTGTAGAGGCGTCTACGACTCCGCGTTTTCGGATCGATAGCGGCCTACAGGTAGCTGGCTATCAGGCGATCGTGGGGGCATAACTTACGCGTGAATCGCGACCGCGCGACAAGCTCAAGACTCTAGTGTTTATAATTGTCCTACAAGATATATCGAACTATGATCTATTTATCAAACGTGGAACTTCTCCAGAAACGGGAAGTCTACTCAGTACAAGACAGGAAACCAAGGTGCCAATGCCCAGAACGAGTCCAGCTTCCAAGACCGTAAACGACGGGCAGGAGCCCGCGTGGTCAATTCCCAGCCTGCGTGAGCCACGCTACTCACAGTCGCTTGAGCGTGGTCTTGCGATCCTCGGCTGCTTCACGCCGTCGCGACCCGTACTGGGGATCGCGGACATCGCGGACGACCTCGGGATGAGTCGCTCCACGACGCATCGCTACGTGATCACGCTCGTCGCGCTCGGCTATCTCGAGCAGGGCGCCTCGCGCAAGTATCGCCTCGGGCTACGCGTGACCGACCTGGGGATGTCGGCGCTCAACTCGACGGGTCTGCGCGAGCATGCCCACCCCTACCTGGAGGAACTGCGCCAGCGCACCTCCTACACCGTCAGCCTCGGCGTGCTGGAGGAGACGGACGTCCTCTACGTGGACCGCGTGCGCAGCTTCCGCCGCGGTCAGGGCGCGGTCGACCTCAACCTCCACCCCGGCTCGCGCCTGCCGGCGTACTGCACCGCGATGGGCAAGCTGCTGCTCGCGAACCTGCCCGAGTCAGAGCAGCGCGAGCTGGTCGCGGCGATGAAGCTGGCCAAACGCGGTCCGAACACGATCACGAGCAAGAAGACGCTGCGCGAAGAGCTCGACGAGATCCTCGCGGCGGGGTTCGCCGTCAACGACGAGGAGCTGGCGGCGGAGCTGTTCTCGATCGCGGCGCCCGTTCGCAACGAGGCCCGCGACGTGGTGGCGGCCGTCAACGTGGCGGCCCACAGCTCGATGATCTCGCTCGAGGAGATGGTCGACGCGCTCGGCCCGCACCTCGTCTCGACGGCCGATCGCATCTCGGCCCGTCTCGGCTACAGGCGCGACGACGAGCAGAACTAATAGCCTTGCGGTCATGCGCCGCTCCCTCACACTGCTCTGCGCCGCGCTCTGCGCGCTGGCGCTGGCGGCGTGCGGGAGCACCGTATCGACCGCGGGCTTCAAGGGCGCGAAGCGGGAGGTGGCGCAGACGGTGGCCAACCTCCAGTCGGACGCCACCACCATACAGCGGAAGAAGATCTGCGCAAACGACCTCGCCGCCGCGACGGTCGCGAAGCTCGGCGGCGCCAAGGGCTGTGAAGCGGCCGTGAAAGACCAGCTCACCCAGGTGGACAGTTTGGATGTTTCAGTTCAGTCGGTTCAGTTGACCAAGAGCGAAACTGCGGCTACCGCTCAGATCAAGAGCATCCACCAGGGCAAGAGCCGCGTGAGCTCCCTCTCCTTCGTCAAGGAGGGCGGGAAGTGGAAGATCTCAGGGCTGTAGGGCTTGCCCGTATTGACGCTCGTAGTAGGCGCGGTACTCGCCTGAGCGAATCGGCTCCCACCACCAGGCGTTGTCGCGGTACCACGCGACCGTCTGCTCCAAACCCTCGCCGAAGCGCACCCGTGGGCTCCAGCCGAGCGCTCTGACCTTCTCGGAGGAGAGCGAGTAGCGCACGTCGTGGCCCGGACGGTCGGCGACGTGCTCGATCTGGGACTCGTCGGCTCCGGTCAGCTCGACGATCCGCTTGATGACCGCCATGTTCGGCTCCTCGTCGGGGCCGCCGGCGTTGTAGACCTCGCCCGGCTGGCCATGCTCGAGCACGTGCCCGATCGCGGCGGCGAAGTCGGTGGCGTGGATCCAGTTGCGCACCTGCATCCCGTCGCCATACACCGGCAGCGAGTCGCCGTGCAGCGCGTTGAGGATCATCAATGGGATCAGCTTCTCCGGGTATTGGTTGGGGCCGTAGTTGTTCGAGCCCCTGCAGATGCTCACGGGCATGCCGTACGTGTGGAAGTAGCTCTGCACGAGCAGGTCCGCGCCGGCCTTGGTGGCCGAGTAGGGCGAGGAGGGCGCGAGCGGGCTGTCCTCGGTGAACGTGCCCTCGTCGATCGAGCCGTAGACCTCGTCGGTGGACACCTGCACGTAGCGCAGCTCGCGCTCGCGCGCGGCGTCGAGCAGCACGTGGGTGCCGAGCGCGTGGGTCGCGACGAACGCGTCGGGCGCGGCGATCGAGCGGTCGACGTGCGTCTCGGCGGCGAAGTTCACGATCGCCTGGGGCGCGGTCGCCTCGATCGCGCCGGCGACCGCGTCGCGGTCCTCGATCGCGCCGCGGATGAACCGGAAGGAGGGGTGGTCGGCGAAGCCGTGGAAGTTCTCCTCGCGCCCGGCGTAGGTGAGCTTGTCGAAGACCGTCACCTCGTCGCCGTGCTCGAGCAGGCGCTGGCGCGCGAACGTCGAGCCGATGAAGCCGGCGCCACCACAGACGAGCAGTCTCATGCCTGGATCATCCCATTCCGCGCCGCGAGATACCCCGCCAGGCCGTCCTGCCATGGCGGCAGCGGCAGCACGTCGGCGCGCTCGGATTCCAGCGCCGACCACGCGGGCCGCGGCGCGGGGCGCGCCATCTGCTCGGTGGTGGCCTCCTCGACGCGGCAGTCGACCTCGGCCTGGCGGAAGATCTCCCGTGCGAAGCCGTTCCACGAGACGTGCCCCGCGGCGGCGACGTGCGCGAGGCCGGTGACGTCGCGTTCGAGCATGCCGATCAGCGCGGGCGCGAGATGACCGGTCCAAGTCGGGCAGCCGACCTGGTCGGCGACGACCTGCACAAACTCGCGCTCGCGCGCGAGGCCGAGCATGGTCGCGGCGAAGTTGCGTCCGCCGACGCCGAACAGCCACGAGCTGCGCGCGACCGTGTGACGGGGCGAGGCGGCGAGCACCTCCAGCTCGCCGGCGAGCTTCGTCTCGCCGTAGACGGACGTGGGGCCGGTCGGGTCGGACTCGACGTACGGTCGCGGCGCGCCGGCGGCGTCGAGCGGGGCGAGGCCTTCGAAGACATAGTCGGTGGAGACGTGCACGAGCGCGATGCCGAGCGTGGCGGCCGCGCGGGCGAGGTTGCCCGCGCCGTCGGCGTTGACGGCGTGCGCCTGCTCGCGGTGCGTCTCCGCGCCGTCGACGTCCGTCCACGCGGCGAGATTGAACGCCGCGTCAGGTTGGACGCGCTCGAAAGCGCTCGCTACGGAGGAGGGATCGGTGATGTCGAGCTCGGGGAGGTCGAGCGCGACGAGCTCGTGTCCGGCGCGCTCGCCCGCGCGCAGCAGATCGTGCCCTAGCATCCCCGCGGCACCCGCGACGAGCAGCTTCACAGGATCGAGATGTCCGAGTTGTCGCCCACCATGAACCGGTACGCGCGCGGCTGGCGCTGGCCGCGACGGACGGTCACGTTGCGCCCGAGCAGCGAGGACTCCATCCGTCCGTCGAGGTCGCTGACGGTGCAGCCGGCGAGCAGGATCGAGTGCTCGACCTCGGCCTGCTCGACCAGGCAGTCCTCGGCGATCGCGGTGTAGGGCCCGACGTAGGCGTCGACCAGGCGCGTGCGCGCGCCGATGATCGCGGGACCGCGCACGGTGGTGCGCTCGAGCCTCGCGCCGGGCTCGATCACGACGCGCCCGTCGACCTGCGAGTCGACGAGCTCGCCCTCGACGCGTGTGTCCAGGTTGTCGAGGATCAGGCGGTTGGCCTCGAGCATGTCCTCGAGCCGTCCGGTGTCCTTCCACCAGCCGCGCACGACGTGAGGTTCGACGCGCATGTCTCCGTCAACGAGGTGCTGGATCGCGTCGGTTATCTCGAGCTCGCCGCGCGGCGAGGGCTCGATCGCGCGCGCCGCGTCGTGGATGGCGGCGGTGAACATGTACACGCCGACGAGCGCGAGGTCGCTGGCGGGCTCGCTCGGCTTCTCGACCAGGCGCACGATGCGACCCAGCCCGGCGGGCTGCGCGCTCGCCTCCTCGGGCGAGCGCTGGGCCAGTTCCGCCACGCCGTAGTTCTCGGGGTCGGGCACGGGGGTGAGCAGGATCAGCGCGTCGGGGGCGTGCTCGCGGAAGGCGGCCACGAGGTCGGCGATCCCGCCCTGCAGCAGGTTGTCGCCGAGATACATCACGAATGGGCTGCCGGCGAGGAACGACTCCGCGGTGAGCACCGCGTGCGCGAGGCCGAGCGGCTCGTCCTGGACGATGTAGGAGATGCGCACGCCGAAGCGCGAGCCGTCGCCCGCGGCGGCTTCGATCTCGGGGCCGGTGTCGGGAGCGATGATGATCCCGACCTCCTCGATCCCCGCCTCGGCCATCGCCTCGATCCCGTAGAACAGCACGGGCTTGTTGGCGACCGGCACGAGCTGCTTGGCGCTCGTGTGCGTGATCGGGCGCAGGCGCGTGCCCTTGCCTCCGGAGAGGATCAGTCCCTTCAGTGGCTGCATCGAGCCGAGAACCCTATCGGGATATCAGTAGACGCCACCGAGCTTGCGGTGGTCCCAGCTGGCGCGGCGAACCTCGACGAACTCCAGCGCGACGCGCTTTAGCGCCTGCTTGTCGACCATCGCGCCGACCTCGGGGTGCAGGCTCTCGGCTGGCGGCTGGCCGCGAGGGGAGGCGTAGCGGGCGAAGATCTCGTGCCCGAGCGTCCTGACGATGTCCACGTCGCCGTGTACGCGCACGTCGCACTCGAGCATCACGCCGCGCAGCTCCTGATACTGCTCGCCGGTCTCGACCTGCACGGTGGCGCGCGGGTCGCGCTGCAGGTTGCGCACCTTCTGCGAGACGCCGTACGTCCACGACCACAGTCGCGGCGCGGGCTCGCCGGTGGGGGCGTCTCTGAGGACGTACCACAGCGGCATCAGGTGCGGCCAGCCGCGCGGCCCGGCGGTGGCGCAGGTGAGCGTGCGCTCCTCGGCGAGAAACTCGGCTGCCTCGGCCTCGCTCATCTTGATCTGCTCGCGGCGGCTCATTGGGGGCACATCCTAGTCAGTGTCCGCACCGAGCGGACCGCGTGCCCGGTCATGTCAGAGACATTCCAAGTTGTCGGATCTGTTGATTCGTAGGCTGAGTACGCCTGCGGCCGAGATGACACATCCAACCTCTGGGTGTTACGTACGATGCGGGTGTGCTGTCACTTAGAGCGACCGCGCGAGTGATCGTTGGGGTGGGTGGACCGGCGCTGCTGCTCGGCGTGCTCGCCAGGCCACTATTTTTCACCAATGCCCAGGACTGGCTTGGCCACCTGTGGATCCTCTGGCACCAGAGCCTTACGATCCGGGCGAATCATCTACCGAGCCTATTCCTACACTACCCCCATTCGGTGTTCTATCCGGAGTATGCGTTCTACGGAGGGACGCTCTATGCGCTCGGTGGAACTCTGTCTCTGCTCCTGGGCGACGCGCCTCTTGCAACCTATATCGCAACGTACTGCCTCGCGTTCATGGCGGCTTATGGGGGTTGGTATTGGATGGGACGCATGGCAGGCCTGGGTCGCTGCCAAGCCCAGATCCCGGGTGTCATATTAATCACCTCCGCGTCCTATCTCACGATCGTCTACGCTCGTGGTGAGTGGCTTGAATTTCTCGCGGTGTCGGCGATGCCGCTGATGATCGCGGCAACACTCAGCATCGTGTACTCGGATCGACTGCGCATCTGGCCCGCGCTGGCATTGACAGGCTCGTGCGTGGTCTTTTGCGGGAGTCACAACATGACACTGCTGTGGGGTTCCACAGTGCTGGCCATGCTGGGGCTGGCAGTCATCGTGTGCGTCCCACAGGCGCGCGATGAGATAACCGGCCGTCGCGTACTCCGGGTGGTCAGCTTGATGGTGCCAGCCCTGCTCGTGAGCGCCTGGTTCCTGCTGCCAGAGCTCGCCTACAGCTCGCATATATTCGCTGGCAGTGGATACGGCGGAGGCTCTCACTATTGGCAGGACTCGCTGCAGAAATATATGTACACGGTTTCCGTGAAATCCCTGTTCGCGCTGGAACGCTCGATCGTTCAGCCGGGGTCGATTTACTTCCTCACTCTCCCCGTGGCAGCGATCGTCTGGGTCCTCGCGGCCACCGCGATTCTCCTGCGAGCAGGCTCACGAGGTCCCTGGGCAAGGGTGCTCTTGATCCTGATCGGGATGGCAGTCCTGATCGGTCTGGTGATGACCCACAAAGGACTGATCCTGGCGCTTCCCACTCCCTACACCGTGCTGCAGTTCAGCTTTCGACTGGAGAGCTACGTGCTCCTGACCGTGAGTGGCGCGGTACTGGTCGCGCTCGTGCTGGCCAAGCGCAGCGACGCACGTCGTGTTGGGCTTTGGAGATGGATGCTGCTTCCAGTGCTGATCTTGTCGGTGATCGGCGCGGTGCGTCAGCTGTCCGCGTATCCCCACGAACTGGTCCGCCGTGAGACCGCGATGAGCTCCTACCTCAAGCCTCTGCTCCCGGCGGGAGGTGCAAACCGTCAGCTGCTGGACTTCTACTACGTCGGCGCGCCCACGCTGTCCCACAGCGGCAAGGCGGCAAATGTCTATTTTCCTCCCACCGCGGTACACGGCGATCGAGCTTCCGTGACGGTGCGCCTGCGCCCGGGCGAATTTGTCACCTCGAACGTCGCGAGTGGACCCGAACTGGTGCACATCACGGGCGCGAGAATCGTGGGGGTGAGCCAGGACGGCAACGACGTACTCCAGATCGACCCCGAGCCTCGTCGAGCTGCGACTGCACGCAAGCGCCAGGCCGCGTCATGGAAAACGATCTCGCTGAGCCCAGCGCACCCCCTGCCGGTGGTGCTGGGCCGCCTGCTCACCCTGATCGGGGTCGTCGCTCTGGCTGGGCGCCTGATTGCGTTGGCGGCGTTCAGACGCCGGCCGGCGCCGCGCTGGCGTCGCGCAACCGTGCCACCGCCGCACGCACCGCCTCGCGGGCGTCCTCGGGCTCGAGCACGGCGGCGTCGCCGGCTTCCTTGAGGATCTCGCGCACGAGCCAGTCCACGCCGGCGAAGCTCAGCTCGACGACGACGGAGCCGTCGCTCCACTCCTCGACCACTCGCCTGGCCTCGCGCGCCCAGCGCGCGCGCTCGGCGGAGACCCACACGCGGGCGCTGCGCGACGCGGGCACCTCGCCCGTGCGCAGCCAGCCGTCGACCTCGCCCGCGGGGTCGACCTCGGGGCGCGGCTCGAACTTCTCGTCGGTTACATGCACGCGCTTGATGCGGTCGAGGCGGAAGTGGCGCACGCCGTCGCGCTCGGGGTCGAACGAGGCCACGTACCAGCCCTCGCGCCCGTTGGTGAGCGCGTATGGCTCGACCCTGCGCGGCGAGAGCTCGTCCTCGTTCTCCTTGTAGTAGTCGAGCTCGATCATGCGCCGCTGCACGATCGCCTTGGAGACCCTGCGCGCGACGTCGGAGTCGTCGCCCGCGGTGGCCGCCACCTGCAGGCCCTGCTCCATCGGGTCCTCGCCGAGCGCGGCGACGATCTTCTTGCGCGCCGATGTGAGCGAGCCCTCGGGGATGTGCTCGCCGATCAGGTCGATCGCGGCGACGAGCGCCTTCGCCTCGACTGGCAACAGGCGCGCGGGGCGGTCGAAGTTGTCGCTGTAGGGCTCGGGGTCGACCTCGATCTCGCCGTCGTCCTCCTTGATCTCGGCATACAGCACGTAGGAGCCGCCGCCGAAGTTGACGACGTTGAGCACGTTGAGGTCCTCGCGCAACTCCTCGTCGCTGATCTGCAGGCGCTCGCAGATCTCCTTCATCACGACCCGCTCGCCCGCTCGCCCGGCCTTGATGAGGATGGACGCGAGCGTGACGAGGCGCGCGAAGCGCTCGGGCCGGATGGCGGCCTCCGCTCGCATCGGGGCGCCGTCCGCGTCAGCGCCGGGGGAGTCGCCGCGACGCGCGGCGCGCGAGCGCGAGGAGCCCGCTATCCGAGCCGCCCCCGTGTCGGCGGTCGCCGACACGGCGATCGTGCCGCCGCGGGGCGCGACGGGCGCGGCGTCTCCGTGGCGTTCCTCGAGCAGCTCGACGCGCCGCTGGAACTCGCCGGTGAGATCGTCGGGGCCGAGCAGCTGCGCGTTCGCGCCCAGGCCGAGCAGCCATGAGACGATCGAGCGCGGGCTGGAGTAGCCCGTGAGGAAGACCCTGTCGCCCTCGGCGGCGCCGTGGGCGGCGGACCCCGGATCGCCGTCGCTCGCGGGGTCCAGGATCTCGCCGTAGCGGCCGAAGTGACGCTCGATCTGCCAGGCGATGCGCTCGGAGATGAGCAGGCGCGCCGTGTCGCGCTGCTCGCCGAGCTGCCAGTCGGCGCGGTTGGCGTACGCGCGCGGGTCGAAGTCGGCGGGCCGGTGGAAGTCGTGCTCGGCCTTGGTGGCGTAGGAGACCTTGCCGCGGATGCGCGTGAGGCGAAACACGCGGATGGCGTCGCGCTCGTGCGCGTGGCCGAGCAGGTAGAACTGCCCGCCCTGGAACAGCAGATGGTAGGGGTCGACGCGGCGTGAGCCGACCTCGTCGCGCTCCATCGTGTAGTAGTCGAACACGATCGTCTTGTTGCGGAAGATCGCCGTCTCGACCTTCGCGAGGCGCGCGGAGAGCTCGTGCCCGCCGGCGGAGGCGGTGATGCCGAGCGCGACGGAGCGCTGCTCGGGGGCGCGCAGCGGGCTGGGACGCCCCCAGGTGATCTGCTGGAGCGCGAGGCGCAGCGGCTCGGCGTAGGCGAATTCGCCGTCGAGGAGCGTGAGCGCGGTCTGCAGCGCGGCGAGCTCCTTGTCGGTGAACTCGATCGCCGGCAGATGGAAGTTCTCGGGGCGCAGCGAGTAGTTCTCCTGCTCGGCGGCGCCGTCGGCGGGGCGCTCGACGGTGAGCTGGATGCGCAGCGATTCGAGCTCGGAGCGGTCGGCGTAGAAGCGCCGCGCGAACGCGTCCTCGTTCATGCCGCTGTAGCCCTCCACGTCGCGTCTTATCTCCAGAGCCGTGACGGGCCGGCGCTCGGCCATCAGGTAGGAGATCAGCGACAGCTGGCGGATCAGCTTCTCGGTGTCCTTTGCCATCGGCTCCAAAGATAGAAGCCAGCGGTGGGACGGGTGCGGACCGGTCTGGTTACCGCCCCGCTATTTGCGGAGTTTCAGGCGGCTTCGCGCGCGGGCGTGAGCGGCTGGTCGATCCGCGAGGACTCCGCGCCGCGCTCGGCGAAGTACGCGCCGGCGCCGATGGCGCGGTCGAAGGAGGACCAGCGCCGGCCTGGAGCGAGCTCCTTCTCGAGCCGGTCGAAGCTGCCGAGACGTCCGCCGAGGTTGTCGATCATGTGCACGAGCGTCGCCTCGCGCGTGCACGGCACGACGGGGCTGCCGTGCTCGAGCGAGCCGTGGTGGGAGAGGATGATGTGCCCGACGGCCTGCGCGAGCTCGGGCGGGAAGCCGTCGATGTCCTCGATCGCGCGACGGATGCGGTAGTAGCCGAGGGCGATCTCGCCGTGCAGCTTGCCCGCGTCGGTGAGATCGATGCTCTGCGGATCGTCGGTGTACGCCTCGAGCTTGCCGATGTCGTGCAGCAGCGCGCCGGTGACCGCCACGTCGCGGTCGATGTCACCGCCGAACGTGGCGCTGATCGCGCTCACCGCCTGAGCGACGCCGAGCGAGTGCTCGAGCAGGCCGTGCGCGTAGGCCTGGTGGTAGTACTTGGCCGCGGGAGCGACGCGATAGCGGGCCCACAGCTCCGAATCCTCGCCGAACACACGCTCGAGCAGCGCGCGCAGGTGCGGCTGCTGGATCGTGGCGAGCAGCTCGCGGATCTCGCCCTCCATCTGCTCGACGCCGCGAGAGGGCCCGTCGCGCAGATCATCCAGCGAGAAGCTGCCCGGGGCGGCCTGTTCGAGCGCGCGGAGGTTGATCTGCGGACCGAAGCGAGGGTGGACGGTGTAGCGGCCGCGGACGCGCACCGGAGCGCCCGCCTTCGCGAGCTCCTCCACATCGCCCAGCTCGTCCCACACCATGCACGCGACCGCGCCGGTGCGGTCGCCGAGCTGCAGCCGCAGGTAGTCGCCGCCGTCCTTGCGCTGGCGGCGCTCGGCATCGCGGACCAGCAGGACCTGGTCGATCTCCGTGCCGTCTGTGAGCTCGTTTAGGAGCATGGCGCTGAAATTAGACGGCGCCGCGGACGGCACGGCCGTTCGAACCCGAAACGGGGCGCCGATCGCGATCGGCGCCCCTGCGAGCGCTCTAGCGAGCAACAGCAACGGCTCCTACCAAAAGATGCCCCATTTGCCCAGGATGCCACCTTCATCAACTAATACTAACTCCGTGCCGCTAATAGTGAGGGCTCCCAACCCTGTTTCTAGTTTTGTTTTTACAGTTTTGAGGGTGCCGCCGTTTTCGAGCCAGATCGTTTTTGGCCCCGGCGATCTGAAGCGCACTTCCCCGTGTAACGATTCAATGCCTAGTTTCGTTAAGTCTACTTCGACTGGTTTTCCGCCTTCGTACGCTTCGCCGATGAACTGTCCAGTCACAGACATGGAGCTGAAGACGCATTTTGCCGTGGGGGTAAAGTGGATGATCGCAGAAACCGGCTGGAACAGTATTAATACCGGCCCCATTCTTTCCGCCTTAGAGAATCCGAGTGTGGTTGTGAGCGATGCCATCACAAATTTTTCCCCTTCTATTTCACATCCTTCGCCATTGCCTTCGACTGTGCATTTGGTAAATTCAAAGGTCTCCTTACCCTTGCCACCACTACCTAAAGCTACTCCTTCGATGTATCCAGGTGCGGTTAGGCCATCGCAGCGAATTTTGATGGTGCTAAATGCAAATACAAAGGCTTCCTTCGGGACAATTAACGCCAGGCGCGTTTCGCCAGTTTTCAGCGATTTGCCGTTGACATAATAGCTGGGTCCTGAAGCCGCCTCCGCCGACGCACTGAACGTGCCTGCAACGACAAGCGCCAGCCCCAATAGTCTCATGCGATTCATTTGATGCTCCCTCCGTCGGGGAGCATCAATCGACACGCGGCGCTATCGACTCCCCTTCAGTGATTCTGGTGTTTACGGGTTTTCTTCGCGTGTTTGTGTTTTCCACAGCCCGTGATCGTAATTTTGGTTGTCTTGGTGACAACGGCGTTGTTTTGCCCGACGATGCTGGTCGGCATGTTCAGCTTCTGCTTGCAGAGGTTGAATTTCGCTTTCGCGGGCAGGTTCGTCGCGAGGATTGAATGCGGTCCTTGTGGAAACTTCGCGGTGAAGCTCGCAAACGGCGCATCCGGGATCGCTCTAAAGGTCTCAGATGTGACGCCATTCTTGATGTTCGTGGCGCCAACCAGGTTGACCGTGACGCCTTCCGCTTGCAACACAACCACAAGATCCGGGAATGCCGCTCCACCATGAGAGACAAGGTAGATGGGACCCCTCATCGCGCTCTTCAACACTGGCGTATGCAACACAGCACTACCTATGACCGATCCGGCGGGGCACCCTGCAGGGTTCGTGTTGAACACGCTGTCCGTACACGCTTTCTGCAAGGTCGCCAGACGCGACGGAAGCTGCTTTGGGAGATTCACCTTCAGCTTCTTCACGTTTGCCTGTCCAGGAGACGCCGTGAATGCAACCGACAGCGCGGCCCCATTGCGTTTGCTCGCCCTGCCCGGTGTACTGACCTTCAACACGGGACCAAACGGGAGCGCTCTGCAACCTCCAACCTCGACTGGCGTCGTGAGACTTGCGCTCGTACCCTGATCCCCAGTAGCGGTGCCATTGAGGCTCAGCTGGCTGCAGTTGGTGGGGTTGAACGTGAATCCAGGCCGGTCAGCGGTGACGTTCAGGATTTTCAGGCGCAGGGGCACACCAAGTCTTGACTGGGGTATTGGATCGCTCGTGATCGTGACAGCTGCCGTGCTCGGGTTCACGTTGATTTTCGCGCGCACGACTATGTTTCCGAGATTGAATGGGCCTGCCACGGCCGGCGTGACGACCGCTAGGCCGAACGGGGCGCCCTTATATGGTCCAGTCAGATATACCCTGCCCGTGACGTACAACGGGCTCGGGCCAGATCCTGCGGCCGCTGTATCGTGACCAATCAGGCTCGAATCCTGGCATGCCCCGCTCGCCGCCTGCGGCTCCGGGCACGGCGTGACGCTCGAGAGCATCGCGAGTAGTCCCAGCGGCGGGGTCACTGAGAGGCCTGTCACGTTCTGTTCCCGGTCCTGGCGCGTAAGCGTGACCGTGAACGGGCTGAACGCTCCCGCCGCCGGGTTCGTGGCACCGCCGGCGAACCCGGGTCCAAAGGGCCACGCAGCAGGACACGCGCTGCCCAGGCCATCAGCGTCCACCGTGAACGTCGAGGGGCTCGGGGAGAACGCTTCCGGGCTGCTCCATGGCGTAAAGACCGATGTGGTGGTCGCGGCCCCGCATGTTTGAGGGGTTGCCACCGGTGCACGTGCGCCGCCGTGAACGTTCAGCTTCAGTTCGCTGAACGGAAACTCTGGAGCTTCGCGCAGGTGAAGCGTGACGCGCCCCGTTGCCTGGTTAATCGAGATCGTCGCGCGTTCCTTGATCAGCACTCCCTCACCAGATAGTTCCGCGTATCCAGCAAACAGACTGCCGTCTTCGGCGTTCTGCGGAGTGCATTCTCCCTGCCCTGCTCCACCGCATTTCGGTTCTGCCAGATACACGTGTCCCTGCAGCGGCGCGGAGGATTCCCCTTCTGCGCAAACCTGCTGCCCTTCCCCACCGCAACGGGTTTCGAGCAGCGGCGTGAACACTTCGATCGAGCCAACAGTCGATGCTGGCGGACAGTGCCCCGGAGCCGTGTGGTACTGCGCGTCGTCGTATGGACTGCCGTTCCCGCCTGCGTGTCCCGCCCCAAATTCAGTGGCTTCCGGGTTGCCCCTGTCCTCTCCGCCCGGTCCGATATCCGTCGTGCCGCGGTTAATCCCTTCCGGCCCACGTTCCTTGCATCCAACCAATCCTTGGGCAGCTGCAGGCGACAGCGAAACGCCGGGCGGAAGCGTCACGGAGGCGTCGCGGACCAACGAGGTCGCGTTTTCTTCGAAGCCCGTCGTCTGAGGAACCACGACCGACCCCGAAAACCCTGACGGCGAATCGGCCTGCGTCGTACCTTCCATACCTTTCAGCGGGGAAAGAGCCAATGACGGCGTGAACGGTGACTGCAGCGCGCTGCATCCCGTCAGTTCAGGAAAGACAGTCGTTTCCGCTGACTTTGGGTGCCCAGGATTACCCCATGATTCGACTTCTAGACGAGCCTTGGCGGGCGCCTCACTGCAGTCCACAGGTGAGGTAAGCAATGCTTCGGTCGAACCACTTCCGTTGAACGCCCCGGGCTCACCCCACAACGTCAGGACCACGTTCCCGGTCTCCAACAAAGGCGGTACCCCCACTGTCGTTATCCTCACCCGTTCACCACCAGCGGCATGAACTACTGACACATACAAATACACCGACTGTTCCAGATAGGTAATGCCAAGCTCAACCGGATAGCCCGGCTCACTCACCATATTATATACAGACGAGATTCCGACACTACCACTGCCGTGAAAATCGCCCGCCACGAACGATCCTGCAGCGACCGCGAAGGACCCTACCACGCTCCCCGTCGGACATTCTTGTCTACGGAGCTGGACCTGCGCACAGTGCCCTGTCGTGAGCAGGTTACCGACCAGCCCTGCAGGAAGTTCGACAGCAATTTTCTTCACATTTTCAACCTGCCCATAGCGAATTCCTTCACTGTTAGGCGCGGCATGCTCCCAGGGGAACCCGAGACTCGCTGTTAGCTGCCAAGGGTGCCCTCCTGCCTGTGTCGCTCGTTCACCTGTCTCAGTGCGAGCTTCCATGCTGAACTCCGTGATACCAAAGGACTGCGGTCCAGCGCTGACCAGCGTGCTCTCGCTAGTGGCCGCTGCAACCGTCGCACCGCCTTCGCTGACTGTAACGTTATTCACCAACGCCACTTCGGATTCAAGTGGTGCCGATACCTCAAGTGCTAGCGACGGCGCATATCCGCCCGGAGCAACTGCTTCCCCAAAAATGCAAGTTACGGTCGACGGTTCGCCTTCTTCACAGGACCACAAGCCGCCTTCTGGACCTTCTTTCGATTCGGCTCCAGCCAGCGTCAAACCAGCCGGAAGCTGATCAACCAGCTTTATTCCTGCTATCGAGGCACCACTCCCTGTGTTATGCACCATCAGCTGATACTGGTTTCCTGGCGCCGGAAGGAACTGCGATGGCTGCGCAACTCCGCGGACGCTCCACGACACGTTTTCAAAGCCAACAGCCGGTACGCACAACGAACTCACAGCTGCAGCAACGCTCAAGACAGCGCAAAGCACACCTCTACCCCAGCATAGTCGCATTGAGATCACCCCTTGTCCTTCAACTTGACACGCATCCCATGTCGCCTACGCACTCTCGCTTCACACACGCGACGGCCCCGTCGCGATCTATGCCTGCAAGCCCTCAATGCTTTCGAGAGCTTCTGAGCCGGTGTCAACACCGAGGGATGAGCCACCTTCACAAACGGCAAATTTCCGCCACCAGGTTCAAACACGTTTCCAAACCCGACACTCGGCAGCGGGGCATTGACCGCTCCCTGGCAGGAAAGCTGGTTCTTTTCACATTCCTTTGGTACTACAGATGCCAGAAATCCACCACTTTCTCGAGCGTCGTACAGATCGAATTGCGTATCACCATCCGCCCCCAGCATCGGTGCCGCCGTTTCGAAGAACACGTTACCGCCCGACGGGTCGGCTCTACCCGCACCCGCAGCAAACATACCGTTACCATCAGACACCGAAAACACTCTGCCTTCGCGCAATACACCCGCACTGTGGTACGCGTACACGCTTTGCAAGCCCGCTTCGGCTGCAGGAGCAGCCTGTTCTGTCAATCCGCCCGCGCTCTTGAACACTACGAGCCCTCCATCATTTGATACCGCCAATTCATCCGTCGCCATCCTCGCGCGCAGAAAGATTGAGTAGTTTTGCCGGATAATCGTCGAGGCGTGTTCATCCGCACTCGTCGCGCCAGCTACAAAGCCAGGCTCGCTAATGGAAACACGAACGAGTTCTTCCCTTTCCGCGTCGTACTCGAACACCTGTGTCACAGAGCTCGTATTTCCAACCGTCAGGTTTGCAGTACTCTGGAACACCAAGAACCTACCGTCCGGTGTAGCCTGCACCGGACGATTATCGAGCCTGTTCCAATCCGCTTCATCTTCACTCGCTGACAACGTACCGATGAACGCAATACGTCCTCCTGGATATTCCGCATCGCGCTCGAACACATACAGGTTCGGTAGCCCTTCCAGAGGCACGCTGCCTTCCGCGTTCGCTCCCGTCAGAGCGCTTTCCGCAACGAAGTAGACATGGGTGCCATCGTCAGAGACGCGCGCTACACCTAGGACTTTTGATTCAGATGCCCCGGTCGATACTTGTATGACCTTTTGTCCCGCCGGAGCATGAAAATCGTACTCATACAGGTTCATGCCTATTGCTCCTTTGAGCAATTCCTGTGCGGTCATAAAGAACACCTTTGATCCGTCCGCTGATGCACCACTAAATTCTGCTGGCGCTGGTGCCCCGATCTGACATGCTTCGCAGTCTCCGGCCGATGGCTCAGACACTGCCACCGTTTCACCGAGCGCACTTCCAACCCTCGCGTACACTTCATTTACTGGCGGTGCCTGTAGCGCCCCGCAGCCCGCAAGCGCTGTGAAGAATACCGTTTCTCCGCTTGTCGACACAGCGTTATATGTATCAGCGTTATAAGTTGGTCCTGAGGTAACAGAGCCAAGCGCCACACCGCAGTCGCTGATGAGTTGGCCTTTACTGTTGACGCCCACCAACTTTGGATGGGTATTTCCCGTACCACCATACTCATACAGAGACTTCTCACCTCCACCCAGTCGCGTTGTGTCTCCTGGCCACAGTGGACCGCCGCTGCTATTGATCTGAAAGAACACGTGTGACAGATCGCGCGACGCACCCGAGTAGGTCACATAGATTTGGTTTGCAAAGAATTGAAGTTCTCCTGCGGGTGGCCCAGCGGCCGCTTCCGGTGAAATTATCGGGCCGACTTCTATAAACGACCCATCCGGTTCCCGCACGACGAGATGCGCAGCCGCAACAGACTCCACAGAGGAGCGCACCTGCCACAGGCTTAGCCCCAAATCTGCATTCGCATCGAGAAATTCCTGCGCCGGATAGAGCGATGACGGAGGGCTGATGGCCGAACTCATCCAACCCGACCCCGCTCGTACTGATTCATAATTGACTTTAAACGAGTCTCCTTCAGCACCTGCGAACACACCAATCGATTCCCCGATCACGCGTGAGCCATCACTTGCGATCGCGAGCTGACCGAGACGTGCACCGGCCTTGAACGCAGGGGTTACGCGCTCATAGGCCCCGCATCCCGCGAGAAACGTCTGAAAACCGACATATGCTGAATTCGGACAACTCGCGACGCTGCTCTCTGCCAAGAAACCCGCGAGCGCCATTACAAACAGAATACTGCATACCATCCGCGTGAACCGCGACGACAAGGAGCTAATAGTCACCCCGACCTCCCTCTATCCAAGTTCCAACTAAACACGGCGTGGAGTCTCGGCATCAAGCCAGGACTCCACACCATATTACAATCTACATTCAACACCAACACTTACTTTTTGTGAGCAGGGCTTACCAAAAGACGCCCCACTCAGCTGGAACACCATTCTCGTCTACTAACAGTAATGCTGTTCCTATCAAAGTCGCGGCATTTGCTGCTAGTTTGAGTTCGGTTTTTACTGTTTTCAAGGTTCCGCCGTTTTCGATCCAAATCGTTTTTGGTCCTGGTTTTATGAAGCGGACTTCTCCGTGTAACGATTCGGTTCCTAATTTGGTTAAGTCGACTTCGACGGGGTGTCCATTTTCGAATGCTTCCCCGATAACTTGCCCGAGTACAGGCACGGACGTCGCGAGACATTTTTCGCCAGTGAATTTGACTGTCACGAAGACACTATTATTCGTGAAGCCGCCATTTGCTTCCGGGGTAAACACAACTAATATTGGACCCATTCGTTCTCCCCGCGGGAACCCTAGAGTATTGACGACCGGCGAGGTAGTTATTGTTTTACCTTCGGCAACTTCACACCCTTCACCGTTATTTTCGACGGTACATGTGGTGAACTGGAGTACCTCTTTGCTTTTGCCGCCATTTCCGGGTGCGGCACCTTCAATGTGCATGCTGGCCGCATTCGGCAGCGTCAAGCCGGTGCATTTAATTTTGACACCGGTCGCGACTACAGCGAGTTCGAAGTTTTCCTTTGCCGTTACTAAGAGTAACCGCGTTTCTCCTGCTTTGAGGTGTTTTTTGTTGACTGACCATAACGGCCCTTGTGCAGCCGACGCCGTCGACGCCGCGAACGCGCTAAACGCGAACATGGCCACGAGCGCCAGCCCAATTGGTCTGATGCGTGTCATTTGATGCTCCTTGTCTTGCGGAGCATGTGACGAAACGCGGTCTCATGGCTGAGGCCAACTCTTCTTGATCTCATCCACACAGCACAACCCCCCGTTTTCGGTCCCCACGACGGTAATCGTCGGAGTCGAAGCGTGGGAGTGGCAGGCGAATCAGCCAAGGGTGTCGGACACCCTTCCGCTGGACGCTTCGCGCGCATCGCTATGCTCCTCTTGTCGTGATCGGCTCTGAGGCAAACCGTGCATATGGATGCCTCAGGGCCGTTTATTACGATGCTACTTTCCCTTCATCCCGGTGCCGTCGCGACCTTCGTTCGGGCATCGAGACAAGCTACTTTTAGCACCGTATAATCCCGATAGCAAGACTAGTTAGGAAAAACAGATAGCGTTCCGCAAAGTCTAGAGATCTGAATCGCCCGTGAATACGGGGGATGTAGGTTTCTGGATCTGCCCAGAGGAAACAGACACAGTTTTACGAGACTTGATCTGGAGAAGACGCTCGACTTTGGACGTCTGATCCGGCCCGGCTCGCAGCCGGGCGCGCGCGGCCCGCTAGCCGCCCGCCCCGAGGCGGTAGGCGACGAGCTTGGGGGTCTGGCCTTCGGCCGTCGCGATGCCGGCAGGCGCGATCACCGTGTCGCCGCTCACGGCCACGCCCGTGTTCGCGCCCGCCGGGAGCTGCTTCTGCCAGACGAGGTTGCCCGTCGCGGCCGCGAACGCGTACACCGACCCTTCGAAGGTCGTGGCGAACACGAGATCGTTGACCACCGTGACCGCCCCAAACGCCGGACCGGGAAGTTTCTGGTCCCACTTGATCGCGCCCGTCGCGGCGTCCAGCGCGACCAGCTCGCCCGTGGTGGGTCCGTTTTCCTGGATTTCGGTCTGTGTCTGCATCGTCGCCGAGTGGTTGACCACCGGCACGAACACCGTCGAGCCGTTGCTCGCCATCGGCGCGATCACGCCGCCCAGCTGGCCCGGATAGACCGTCACGGGGAGCTTCAGCCGCGAGAGTTCGCCCCTCATCGCGTACAGGTTGTCCTTGTCGTGCCCATTGTGGATGCCGACCGGGCGCTTCCACAGCGGCTTGCCCGTGGCGGTGTCCAGAGCGACCACGACGCCGCCCTTGCCCGCGCCGATCACCTCGCGGCGCCCACCCACGGTCATCAGGATCGGCGGGTCCTGGAGGTCCCAGTCGTAGACGTCATGGGGCGTCTGCTGGTAGTACCACTCGAGCTTGCCCGTCTTCGCGTTCAGCTTCACGAGCGAGTCCGTGTACAGGTTCGGGCCGGGCCTGCTCGCGCCCCACGGGAAGTCTTCCGTCCCCGGAAACGGCGCCGGATTGGCCGTGCCGATGTACATCGACCCGCGGCCGTCGAACGCCGGCGTGTACCACAGCCCGCCGCCCGAGTTGATCGACACGTTCTTCGCCGACCACAGGTCTTTCGGCGCCGTGTCGAAGTGCCACAGCCTCTTACCCGTGCGCGCGTCCAGCGCCCACAGGATGCCCTGGCCTTCGCCGCCGTAGTACTTCGCCACCGTCCCCGGCACCGTCGACACGTACACGATGCCGGCGTGGACGCCGGGGGCCATGTCGATGCCCTCGTGTTCGTTGCGCACCAGCCGCGCCGACCACAGCTGCGTGCCCGTCCTCTCGTCCAGCGCGAACGCGAACGACTGCGTCGCTCCATACACGCGGCCTTCCGCCACCGCGATGCCGTTCGGGCCCTGATCGGGATCTTCGTAGCTCTTCGACCACAGCACCCTGCCCGTCTTCAAGCTGATCGCCTGGACGTTCGACGCCAGATCCTGAGAGAAGATCACGCCCTTGGTGATCACCGGTGAGGAGGAGTAGCTGCCGTACTGGCTCTTTGCCGTCAGGGCGTTGCTCCACGCAACCCCCAGTTTCGACACGGTCGAGCTGTCGATCGGACCGCCCACGTGGCGCGTGTTGGACGTATCGACGTTCGGATAGCCCGAGCCGGTCAGCTGCAGATGCTCCGTCGATGAGGATGAGGAGAACAGCAGGATCACGACGCCCGCGACGAGCACGACGAGCAGCGCGGCAACGACGCGCCACGCCTTCTTCGAGAGCGCAGGCAGTCTTGGCGGACCGTCTTTTTCGGACGGCTTTCCCGCGTCGCGGGATTGCTTGCGCCGCGACTCGGCGCGACGGACTTGGCGTGAGCGAGAAGGCGACATGAGACTCAGGACACTGCGTAGGCGCGACGAGAGCAGTCGCAGCGCGATGCAGCTTCGACCGTGCAGCCACCGTAGATGTCCGCACGCCGCGAGTCAATCGATCGGAACTTTTGTTTCTGTCCCGTTAAGGCGTGAGACGGTGCGGCCCGCGGTACAGGAACGTCACCTCGCGCACGTTCTCCTGCCCCAGCATCTGCATCAACAGCCGCGTCAGCCCGAAGCCGAAGCCGCCGTGCGGCGGGGCGCCGTAGCGGAAGAAGTCCAGGTAATACTGGATCGGTCCCACGTCGACCTTCTTGTCGTGCGCCTGCGCCAGCAGCTGCTCGTAGCGGTGCTCGCGCTGGGCGCCCGTCGTGAGCTCGATGCCGCGCCACAGCAGGTCGAAGCTCCGCGTCAAAGTTGGGTCCTCGGGCTGGCGCATGTGGTAGAAGGGCCGCACCGTCGTCGGGTAGTCCGTCACGAACGCGAACTCGTGACCGTGCAGCTCCTTCACGATCGCCGAGAACGCCCGCTCGCTCGGCGGGTCCAGGTCGTGACCCGTCCCCGGCGGCTCGTGTCCGCGCTCGCGCAACAGCTCCTTCGCCGCCTCCAGCGTGACGCGCGGGAACGGCAGCGTCGGCACCGCCAACTCGACGCCGAACGTCGCTTCGATCTGCGCCCCGTGCTGCTCCTTCACCGCCGCGAGGACGTGCGCGAGCCACGCCTCCTCGAACGCCATCACGTCCTCGTGGGACTCGATCCACGAGATCTCCACGTCCACGCTCGTGAACTCGGTGTCGTGACGCGACGTGAACGACGGGTTCGCGCGGAACACCGGGCCGACCTCGAACACGCGCCCGAAGCCCGCGGCCATCGCCATCTGCTTGTAGAACTGCGGCGACTGCGCCAGATACGCCACGCCCTCGAAGTACTCCACCTTGAACAGCTCCGCGCCCGACTCGCTCGCCGAGCCCATGAACTTCGGCGTGTGCAGCTCGATGAAGCCATCGTTGCGCCAGTAGTCGCGCATCGCGTGCTCCGCGGTGCTCTGCACCTCGAAGATCAACCGCCTGTCCGGTCGTCGCAGGTCCATGTAGCGCCAGTCGATGCGCTTGTCCAGCGCCGAGTCCGCCGCGATCGGCAACTCCGGCTCGGCCAGCGAGTCCACCGCCAACTCCTCCAGGCGCAGCTCCAGCCCGCCCAGCTTCACGCGCTCGTCCGCCACCACCGTCCCCGTCAGCGTTACCGCGGACTCCATCGTCAGCGCCGACACCGCCTCGTTCAGCGCGCTCGGCGGCTCGTCCTTCGGCAGGACCACCTGCGCGAGGCCAGTTTCGTCGCGCAGCACGACGAACTGCACCTTCTTCTGGTCGCGAATCGCATGCACCCAGCCGCGCACCGTCACGCGCTGGTCGATGCTGTCGGATAGGTGGGTGATGAGAGTACGAGTCACTTCTTGGACCCTATCTGAGGGGAGATGGCGCCGGCCTATAGACGCGTCACGCTCCCTGCGGCCCATCCCTCTAGTCGCTAGAATGGACATGTGACCAGACAAGTGACCGCTACTGACGCGAAGGCCATGATTCTCCGGCTGCTCGACGATGCCGCCGCTGGCGAGGAGATCGAGATCACCAGGCACGGCCGACCGGTCGCGCGCCTCGTGCCTCCACTCGGCGCACGCTCACTCAAGGGATCGTTCGAGAGCGTGGCAATGACCGCGGACGACGAGGATCAGCTGTTCTCCACCGGCGCGCCCTGGAACGCCGCGTAATCGTGAGTGCGGTCCTACTCGACACGCACGTGGTTCACTGGTGGTCGGCCGAGCCACAGCGAATCAGCGCGCCCGCGCGCGAAGCTCTCGAGGAGGCTGACGAGTTCGCCGTAGCCGCCATCTCCTGGTTCGAGCTCGCATGGCTGGCGCGGCACGAGAGGATCGTCGTCAAGATCCCCATCCGATCCTGGCTGATGGGTCTCGCCGCCCAACTGCGTACGTTTGGCGTCACTCCCGCCATCGCGGACACCGCTGTCGCCCTGCCCTCATCGTTTCCAGGCGATCCCGCCGACCGGCTCATCTATGCGACCGCCGTCGAGCATGACCTGACACTCGTGACCAAGGATCGAGCGATTCTCGATCACGCCCACCCGCGGTCGATGGCGATCTGGTAGCCCCGACCGAGCGGCTTACTCCGCGGCCTCCGCGGCCAGCTCGACCTCAACCGAGAACTCCTCCGCCTCCTCCGTCTCGATCCGCTCAATCGAGCCCGCGTCGCGCACGTCGCCGGCGCCGAGGCCCAGGACCGCCAGGCGCGCCGCGGTGTCGCGCACGAGCACGCGCGTCACCGGCGCGCGCATCGGACGGCGCGCTTGGGACTTCGCCTTGCGCACCTCGCGCAGCACGTCCGCCGCCAGCTCCAGCGCCGTCTGCTCGCGTTCAAGCACGCCTGCCGCGGGGCTCGGTGGCGAAGCCATCGCAGCGAGCTCGTCCGCGTCCGGCCAGGGCGCGCGGTGCACCGAGCCCTCCTGCCACCACGACCACACCTCCTCGCACACGAACGGCAGGAATGGCGCGAACAGGCGCTGGAAGACGGACATCGACACGCGCAGCGCGAGGCTCACCGACGCGCTCACGTCCGGGTCGGGGTCGTAGCGGCGCCCCTTCACCAGCTCCAGGTAGAAGTCGCAGTACCACCAGAAGAAGCTCTCCGCGCGCTCGAGCGCGCGCGCGTAGTCGTAGTCCTCGAAAGAGCTCGTCGCCTCCGCGGCGACCTTCGACAGTCGCGCGATCAGCGCCCTATCGAGTGGGTGCGTCAGCGCCTGGCCCTGCGGCGGCAGGTCGGCGAGCGCGAACTTCGACGCGTTCAGCAGCTTCACCGCCAGGCGCCGCCCGACCTTCATCTGCTGCGCGTCGAACGCCGTGTCCGTGCCCGGCCGGCCGTTCGCCGCCCAGTAGCGCACCGCGTCCGCGCCGTACTCCTCGAGCAGGTGCATCGGCGTGACGACGTTACCCTTCGACTTCGACATCTTCTTGCGGTCCGGGTCCAATACCCATCCCGAGATCGCGGCGTTACTCCACGGCAGCTCGCCCTCGTCCAGATGCGACCGCAGGATCGTCGAGAACAGCCACGTGCGGATGATGTCGTGCGCCTGCGGGCGCACGTCCATCGGGAACACCTTCGCGAACAGCTCCGCATCCTCGCCGGCCTGTCCCGCGATCTGCGGCGTCAGCGACGAGGTCGCCCACGTGTCCATCACGTCCGGGTCGCCCGCGAATCCGCCTGGCTGCCCACGCTGGGATGGCTCGTAGCCGTCGGGCACGTCGGTGGAAGGGTCGACGGGCAACTGCGACTCGAGCGCGGCCAAAGGCCGCTCATAAACGATCTTGCCCGCCTCGTCGATCGGATACCAGAGCGGGAACGGCACGCCGAAGAAGCGCTGGCGGCTCACGCACCAGTCGCCCGTCAACCCTTTCACCCAGTCCTCCAGGCGCGCGCGCATGTACGGCGGGTGCCATTTCAGCTCGCGCCCACGCGCGAGCAGCTGCTCGCGATGCTCGATCGTGCGGATGAACCACTGCCTGCTCGTCACGATCTCCACCGGCCGCTCGCCCTTCTCGAAGAACTTCACCGCGCGCGTCACCGGCTGGGGCTCGCCGATCAGCTCGCCCGACTCGCTCAGCAGCTCGACGATCCGTTTGCGCGCCTGGTTCACCGTGCGGCCCTCCAGCTCTCCGTAGCTCGCGCGCGCGCGCTCAACGCTCTCCGACTCCCAGCCGGGCGACCCCCATGGCACGGCCACGAGCCGGCCGTCGGGGCCGAGCACCGAGCGCACCGGCAGCGACAGCTCGCGCCACCACGTCACGTCGGTGAGGTCGCCGAACGTGCACACCATCACGAGGCCCGTGCCCTTGTCCTGCTCCACCAGCGGATGCGCAAGCACCGGCACGCGTGTCCCGAACAGGGGGGTGCGCGCCTCGCTGCCCACGAGCTCGCGGTGGCGTGGATCGTCGGGGTGGGCCAGCAGCGCCACGCACGCGGGGATCAGCTCAGGGCGGGTCGTCTCGATCAGCGCCTGACCGTCGCCTGGGTGGGTGGGGGTCCCATTGACGCCGAAGCGAACGCGGTGCATCGCGCCCGGGCGGTCGCGGTCCTCGAGCTCCGCCTGAGCGACCGCCGTCTGGAAGTCCACGTCCCACAGCGTCGGCGCCTCCAGCTGGTAGGCCGCGTCGCGCTCGAGCAGGCCCAGGAACGAGCGCTGGGAGATGCGCTGCGCGAGCTTGCCGATCGTTGTGTACGTCATCGACCAGTC
>DASUPL010000275.1:0-6497 GCA_036281155.1 Solirubrobacteraceae bacterium
CACGGCAACTTCTACGGTGTGCAGTTTCACCCGGAGAAGTCCTCCGCGGCGGGCCTGCGCCTGCTGGCGAACTTCGCACGCATCTGCATCGAGAGCGCCGTGGCGCTCGCGGCGACGTGAAGCTCTACCCGGCGATAGACATCCTCGGCGGCAACGCCGTGCGGCTCGTGAAGGGCGACTTCGACGCGAAGAAGGTCTACGACGAGGACCCGCTGTCGGCGGCGCGCGGGTGGGTCGACGCGGGCGCCGAGTACCTACATGTCGTGGACCTCGACGGCGCCAAGACCGGCAAGCCGGTGAACCTCTCCCAGCTCGCGCGGATCGCAGCCGACGCGGGCGTGCCGGTGCAGTATGGCGGCGGCCTGCGCACCACCGAAGCCGTCGCCGCCGCGCTCGACGCGGGCGCGGCGCGCGTGATTCTCGGCACCGCCGCGATGTCCGATCCCACGGTCCTGCGCGACTGCCTGGCCGCGCACGGCCCCGAGCGAATACTCGTGGGGGTCGACGTGCGCGGTGGGGAGGTGGTGACACACGGGTGGCTGACGAGCTCTGAGGTGAAAGCCAGCATCGCTTTCGACGCCCTGCGAGAGAAGGGCGTGCGCAACTTCATCTTCACCAACGTCGAGCACGACGGCATGCTCGACGGCGCCAACCGCGACGAGATCGAGTGGGTGGCAAAGGCCGTGGGGGAGGGGAGCGTGATCATCTCCGGCGGTATCGGCAGCAGCGAGGATCTCCAGGCGATAGCCGATCTTCGCCGCGAGCTGACACTGGACGCCATCGACGGTGTGATCGTCGGCACGGCCCTGTACGAGCGGCGCTTCACGGTTGCCGAGGGCAAGGAAGCGCTGCAAGCAACCATCTAGGCTGACTCCGTGCACTACAAGCGCGTGATCCCCTGCCTGGACGTGGACGCCGGACGCGTGGTCAAGGGCGTCGAATTCCTCGACATCCGGGACGCGGGCGACCCGGTGGAGCTGGCGGCCCACTACGACCGCGCGGGCGCGGACGAGCTGGTGTTCCTGGACATCACGGCGACGCACGAGAAGCGCGACACGATCGCGAAGCTCGCGCGCCACACGGTGGACGAGGTGTTCGTGCCGTTCACGATCGGCGGCGGCATCCGCTCGGTGGCCGACGCGCAGGCGGTGCTGGACGCGGGCGCGGACAAGATCTCGGTGAACTCCGCCGCGCTCGCGCGCCCGGAGCTGCTGGACGAGCTCGCGAGCGTGTTCGGCGCGCAGTGCGTGGTGCTCGCGATCGACGCGAAAGCGCGCGCGTCGGAAGCGGGCGAGGAACCGTCCGAGTGGGAGGCGTATCTGGCGGGCGGCCGCACCCCGACGGGCCGCGACGTGGTCGCGTGGGCGCGCGAGGCGGTGGAGCGCGGGGCGGGGGAGATCCTGCTCACGAGCATGGACCGCGACGGCACGAACGACGGCTATGACCTGCCGCTGACGGCGGCGGTCAGCGAGGCGGTGAGCGTGCCCGTGATCGCCTCCGGCGGCGCGGGCGAGCTGGAGCACCTCGTGCAGGCGCTCGCGGCGGGCGCGGACGCGGTGTTGTGCGCGTCGATCTTCCACTACGGCCAGCACACCGTCGCGGAGGCGAAGGCGCACCTGGCTGCGGCGGGAATCCCGGTGCGCGAGGTCTAGATGGCCATTGCCACCGGCGCGCAGATCATCGACGCGCTGCTCGCCCGCCCGGGCGGCCCCGAGCTGCTGGAGCTCGCACGCGCCAGAGACGGAGATGTCGCTCTCGTGGGCGGCGCGGTGCGCGATCTGCTGCTCGGTCGCGGCCCGCGCGAGCTCGACGTGACCGCCCCCGACGGTGTGCTGCTGGCGCAGGAGCTCGCCGCGAGCCTGCGGACGGCGGCGAGCGACGGCGTGCGCGTCACCGCGCATGAGCGCTTCGGCACGGCGATCGTGGAGTGGGACGGCGCGCGCGTGGACATCGCGACGCGGCGCGCGGAGTCCTACCCCGCGCCGGGCGCGCTCCCAGACGTACGCGAAGGCAGCGTGGAGGAGGATCTGAAGCGCAGGGACTTCACCGTCAACGCGATCGCCGTGCCGCTGGGCGGCGCGCACGAGGGCGAGCTGCTGTGCGCGCCGGGCGCGCTCGAGGATCTCGCCGCGGCGAGCCTGCGCGCGCTGCACGATCGCAGCTTCTTGGAGGACCCCACGCGGCTGCTGCGCCTCGCGCGCTACAGCGCGCGACTCGACTTCGAGCCGGAGCCGCACACCGCCGCGCTGGCCGCACAAGCGCTCGGCGCGGGCGCGCTGGCGACGGTCTCGCCCGCGCGCGTGGGGGCGGAGCTGCGCTTGGCGCTCGGCGAAGCCGATGCGGTGGCCGCGTGCGCGGCGCTCGACCGGCTGGGCGTGTTCGTGGCGCTGGAGCACCGGCTGCGCTTCGACGCGGAGCTCGCCCGCCGCGCGCTGGCGTTGCTGCCCGCGGACGGCTGCGCGGACGTGCTGCTGCTGGCCATACTGCTGCTCCCCGTCGCGATCGATCTCGCCGAGGACCCCGAGTCGGTGATGTTCGAGCTCCTGGACGGGTGGGAGCTCACCGCCGCCGAGCGCGAGCGGGTGATGCGCACGGCGCTCGTCGCGCCGTCGCTGGAGCGCGAGATGGAGCTCGCGGACATGCCCTCGGAGCTGTACGACGCGCTGTTCGCGCACACGATCGAGGCGGTCGCGCTCGGCGGCGCGCTCGGCTCTTCCGGATCGGCGGCGTGCGAGTGGATCGAGACGCTGCGCCACGTCCGCCTGGAGATCACGGGAGCGGATCTGCTCGCCGCCGGCATCACCACCGGCCCGGAGATCGGCCAGCGCCTGTCGGTGGCGCTGACGCGCAAGCTCGACGGCGAGCTGGAGGACGGACGCGACGCGGAGCTGCGCGCGGCGCTGGAGGGGAGTGGATGAGCATGCGCCTCGAGCTCCCTGGCGGTGGGCGGGTCCTGTTCACCGACCGCACGCACGGCAGTGTGGACAGTGAGGACGGACGCGAAGAGCTCAGACGCCTAATCGGTGTCGAGGGGTTCGCCCGCGGCCGCCAGGTCCATGGAAGTGTGGTGCGGAGTGTGTCTGAGCTTGACGCGGGTGATCCATTGGTCGAAGCGGACGGGCAAGCGACGAGCGCTGTCGGAGTGGGCGCGATGGTGTTGAGCGCGGACTGCCTGCCCGTGGCGCTCGGCTGTGATGGCGCGGTTGCGATGGTCCACGCCGGCTGGCGCGGCCTCGCCGCGGGGGTGATCGAGGAGGGCGTGCGCGCGATCCAGGAGCTCGGCGAGGGGGGAGGCACCGTCGCGATCGTGGGGCCGTCCGCGGGCGCCTGCTGCTACGAGGTCGGACCGGAGGTGCACGACGCGTTCGCCAGAGCCCGTCGTGACGGCGATCGCGTCGACCCGCCCACGACCTCCAGCTGCCGCATCGATCTGCGCGCGATCGCCCACGAGCGGCTGCTCGCAGCGGGCGTGGCGGAGGTCCGCGACGTGCTGGCGTGCACGATCTGCGACGAGCGCTTCTTCTCATACCGCCGCGAAGGCGAGCGCGCGGGGCGCCAGGCGGGAGTCGCGTGGTTGAGCTGATCGGCGGCCTGCGCGCGGAGCGGATCGCGGCGAGCCTGGAGCGCGTGCGCGGCGAGATCGACGCTGCGCTCGAGCGCAGCGGGCGCGCGCCCGGCGCGGTCGAGATCCTGGCCGCGACGAAGTACGTCGCGAGCGAGGACCTACCCGTCCTGGCCGAGGCGGGCGTGGGCCTCGTGGGGGAGAGCCGCGCGCAGGACCTGCAGGAGAAGGTCGCGGCGCACGGAGAGCTGTTCGAGTGGGATTTCATCGGCCAGCTGCAGAGCCGGCGGGTGCGACTGATCGTGCCGCACGTGCGCCTGATCCACTCGGTCGCGTCTGACTCGGCGCTGCGCGAGCTCGAGCGCCACCGCGAGCTGGCGAAGCCCGGCCTGGGCATCCTCGTGGCGGTGAGCCTCGCCGGCGAGGCTGAGAAGGCGGGGATCGCGCCCGCGGAGTTGGACGCGTTCATCGCGCGCGCGCCGCTGCCGGTGGTGGGTCTGATGACGATGCCGCCGCTGTCGCCGGCGCCTGAGGGGAGCCGGCGCTGGTTCGCCGAGCTGCGCCGCTTGGCGGACGAGCGCGGTCTGCGGCACGCGTCGATGGGCACCTCCCAGGACTACCTCGTCGCGGTCGAAGAGGGCGCCACAATCGTGCGAATCGGCACGAATCTCTATCATTGAGATCTCGCCTGGTGGCGCACAACCACTAGCATCGGCAGGGAAACCCGCTCGCCGGGCGAACACGCATCTACAGCTATGGCATTCCGTGACTCCTGGCACAGCGCGCTCGTGTACTTCGGCCTTGCCGAGGAGTATCACGACGACTACGAGGAGGACGTCCCTCCGGAGGCCGAGATCGAGGATCGCTACCGCGATCGGCCGAACGTGCGCCGTCTGCGCCGTCGCCGCGACGAGTACGACGACATCTTCGCCGACGACGACGATTCCGACACCGCGGTGGCGGGCGCTCGTCCTGGCCGCGGACGCGCGACCACTGTCCTGAAACCGGTCGCGAGCCGTGCCAACGGCGACGTGCGCGTGCACCTGGTGGTGCCGAAGTCGTTCAACGACGCGCAGCAGATCGCGGACAAGTTCAAGGACTCGATCCCCGTGATCCTCAACCTGCAGGGCTCCGACACCGACCTGTCCAAGCGCCTGATCGACTTCGCCTCCGGCCTCACGTACGCGCTCGACGGCGGCATGCAGCGAATCGCCGACAAGGTGTTCATGCTCACCCCGCGCAACGTAGAGATCTCCGCGGAGGAGAAGGCGCGCCTGATTGAGAAGGGCTTCTTCAACCAAAGCTGATGCAGGTCGGTCTGATTGGTTGTGGAAACATGGCTCGCTCGCTCGCGCGGGGGTGGGGTCAGCCGGTGCTGTGCGCCGATCCGGTGGCTGAGCGCGCACGGGATCTCGCGGCGGAGGTCGGCGGGGAGGCGCTCGCGAGCAACGAAGACGTGGCGAGGCGGGCCGATCTGGTGGTGCTGTGTCACAAGCCCGCACAGCTCGAGGCGGTCGCGGCGGATGTCGCGCCGCACGCCAAGGCGGTCGCTTCGATCCTCGCGGCCACGCCGCTGAGCGCTCTGCACAAGGCCTACCGGGGCAAGCCCGTGTACCGCTTCATCCCCTCGTTGCCGGTGGAGGTCCGCCAGGGCGCTGTCGTGCAGGCGGCCGCTCCCGAGCAGGACGCGGCGCTCGACGCCGCCGTGAGCGAGCTGTTCGCGCGGCTGGGGACCCTGGTGGTGCTCGACGACGCGCTCGTGGACGTGGCGATGGGGTTGATGTCGTGCGCGCCGGCATACGTGGCGCTCGTGGCCGAGGCGCAGGTCGACGCGGGCGTGCGCCGCGGGATCCCCGCGGCGCAGGGCGCGGAGCTCGTCGTGCAGACGCTCGCCGGCACCGCCGAGCTGCTGCGCCGGCGCGGCTATGACACGGTGGCCGTGCGCCGCGAGGTGTCCTCCCCCGGCGGCCTTACCGCGCGTGGCGTTGACGCGCTCGAGCGCGCCGGGCTGCGCGCGGCGTTCAGCGACGCACTGGACGCGGTCCTCGAGCCGTCTCAGCCGCGCAGATGATCCTCGCCAGCGCACGCACCCAGATCGCGGACTTCATCTCGACGCTGGTGTACGTGTACACGCTGCTGCTGATCGCGTACATCGTGATCCAACTGCTGTTCTCCGTCGGTCTGCGCCCGCCGTACTCGATCTGGACCGACCGCGTGCTCGGCTTCCTGCACGACGTGTGCGAGCCGTTCCTGCGCGTCTTCCGGCGCTTCCTGCCGCCGGTCGGCGGGATCGACTTCAGCCCAATCCTGGCCATCTTCACGCTGCAGATCGTCAACAGCATCGTGGTGGCGGGCATCCTCCACGGCTGAGCGGTCGATGAAGCCCGCCGCAGATGGCGCTCGCCGCGGCATGTGGACGGGGTGGGTCGCGTGGGCACGCGCGACGCTCGTGGCGGTCGCGGTGCTCGCCGCGGACCAGCTGAGCAAGCACGCCGTCAGACACGGGATCGAGCCGGGCGAAGAACACGGCGTGCTCCCCGGTCTGGACCTCGTGAACACGCGTAACCACGGCGTCGCCTTCGGGTTCCTTCCGGGCAGCGACGCCGTCGTGACGGTCCTGATCGTGCTCGCGCTGTTGGTGCTGCTCGCGTACTTCGCGCTGCACGCCGCGCGGCCGCTGATGTGGCTGGCGACGGGGATGCTCGTGGGCGGCGCACTCGGCAACATCGTCGACCGCGTGCGCGACGGCGCGGTCAGCGATTTCATCAAGCTGCCGCTCGGCTGGCCGCCGTTCAACCTCGCCGACGCGTCGATCACGCTCGGCATCCTGACGCTGTTCGTGCTGATCGACGGCGCTCGGCGCGGCGAGCCGTGAGCACGGAGACCCCTTTCACGATCGCCTTCCAGGACGAGCACCTGATCGTCGTGGACAAGG
>DASUPL010000276.1:0-7722 GCA_036281155.1 Solirubrobacteraceae bacterium
GGTGGCCGGGCGTGCGCAATCCGTACCCCTTTACGCCCAACTTCACGAGCGGCAGATCGGGTCCTTGATCGCGAGTCCGATCGCGATCGCGCCGCTGTCATTCGTACAGGAAATAAGTGGCTCCTCAGCCCGTGTAAGCCGCATCCTCGTGGTGCCAAGCACGGGCGCAGAAGTCCGGGTGCGAGCCGCGTTGACGGTCCTCGCCGCTGGTCGGTTGAACGTTGAGGGCACCGACTACGACGAAAGGCTGTTCACGAAGGCCGCGGCGGCGAGCAACCAGTCAACGGCGCTTTTCTCGGCGATCAGCGCGCTGGTTGGGTTCCTGTTTGCGTTCAACGCGACGTTGCTCACAGTCCCCCAGCGCCGGCGGCTGATCGCCGACTTGCGCCGCGACGGCTACACCCCCCTCACCGTGATCGCGGTACTGCTCATGGATGGGCTCGTGCTGGGTCTGATCGCGTGTGTACTGGGATTGGCACTGGGTGAGGAGCTGTCCATCCATGTCTTTCACTCCGAACCGGCCTTCTTCTCCCTCGCGTTCGCGGTCGGCTCGCAGCGAGTCGTGACCCTGCAGAGCGTCGCGATCGCCGCGGGTGGAGGGATGCTTGCCGCGGTTGTGGCGGTGCTGAGCCCGCTGCGTGACATTCTCTCCCGCGATCCGCTTGCGGCGATCACCGCGAGCGAGAGGGCCGGTGGAGCTCGTTCCACAGGCCGTCAGGCGCTCGCGGGTCTCGCCAGTTTCACCGCGGCGACAACGCTGCTGCTCGCTCAGCCGGATGCCGCGGTCCCCGGCATGGTGCTACTGGTTGCGGCCTTGCTGTTGGAGTTGCCAATCGTGCTCTCGGTGACGCTAGCGCTCGCGAAACGGCTTGCCGGCGCGATCGTGAGTCCCATTCCACACGTCGCTGTGATGGAGTTGAGCGCCGCGCGTGCGCGGGCGGTCGCGATCGCGGCAACCGGCGCGATCGCGGTCTTCGGCAGCGTTGCGATCCAAGGCGCGCACGGCGACCTGCTCGCTGGACTTGAAAACGCGGCGCGCGATACGAACGCTTTCACCGATTTGTGGGTCGCTCCCGCTGGCTCTTACAACCTCCTGAAGACGACCCCGTTCGCCGCAGTGCAACGGCCCCAGCTCGAATACCTCCGAAGCGTTCGAGCGGTCGATCTCTACCGCGGCGGTCTGCTGGACTACGGCGAGCGCCGCACGCTGGTGATCGCCCCTTCGCGGCGATCGACCCCGCTGCTGCCCGCCGATCAGATCGTGCGGGGTGACCCACGCCAAGCGGAAGAGCGTGTACGCGCCGGCGGCTGGGTTGTGCTCTCACAGGCGGTCGCCTCTGAACAGCACCTACACATCGGCGAGGCTTTCAGACTGCCATCCCCTAACCCGATGACTTTTCGCGTGGCGGCTCTATCTACCAACATCGGCTGGGCGCCAGGGGCGATACTCATGAATGCCAGTGACTACGCGCGCGCGTGGGGGAGCGACGACGCGAGCGCCTACAGCATCCTGCTGGCCAGTGGTGTCTCGCCCGCCCAGGCTGTCCGTGAGATCGAACGCGCGCTGGGGCCCAACTCGGGACTGACAGTTCAAACAGCCGCTCAGCACGTCGCGCAGCAGCGGGCGCTCGACCGCGGCGCCCTTGCGCGCCTGAGCCAGATGGCGACGGTGATTTCGGTCTTCGCGGTGCTCGCGATGGCGGCCGCGATGGGGGCGATGGTCTGGCAGCGACGCTCGCGGCTTGCCAAGCTCAAGCTCGAGGGACTCGCTCGAGCAGAACTGTGGCGCGTGATCCTGCTCGAGAGCCTGCTGCTGCTGGGTGTCGGCTGTTCGAGCGGGGCGATCTTCGGTGTCTACGGTCAGCAACTGGCCGATCGCGCGCTCTCGAGCGTGATCGACTTCCCCGTCGTTTACTCCCTCACTCCAGTGACGGCTCTGGGAAGCATCTCGCTGGTGACGCTCGCCGCGCTTGCGGTTCTTGCCATCCCCGGCTATCTCGCCGCCTCCGTGCCCGCGGCTCTCGCTCTGCAGGACTGAGTAAAGTTCGCCTGGGGAAGGCGGGGCATATGCCGGATGTCGGAGCTAGGAGATCGAGCGTGCATAGCGCTCGCTCGTCGGCTCGACCTGCCAGCCCTAACCACGGATGTGGCTTGGTCACAACTCGATGTTGCAACAGAGCTGCACCAAATCCGATGACAAGACTCATGATGCCATGCAGACTATGATCGCTGACCGCGGATGAGCACATCGGGGTTCGACCGGCTCGGCGACCGAGAATTCGAGCGGCTCTGTCAATCGGTGCTAGTGCACACGTACGGCGCTGCCATCGAGGTCCGCAGCGGGCCGGGAGACCGAGGCGCCGACGCGGTCGCCACGCGGTCACTCAACTTCCCCGATCCCAGCCGCCTGGAACGCGGACCGTTCGTGTTCCAGATCAAGTTCGTAGAGAACGCGACGCAGCTTGGCGGTCGGGCCGTCACGCGTCTACGCCAGAACCTGATCGCCGAGCGCGCGACGATCGAGCGCCGTATCGATGCCGGGGTCTGGATGGTGCCACGCCATTACGTCCTCATGACGAACGTGCGCGTTCAGCCATCAGCGAGGGAGCGCCTGGTTGGCGCTGTATCTCCGGTCCTGCCTGGCGCGGAGGTGCACGTGTTGGATCGCCTCTGGCTGGACACAGCGCTGGCCACAGCCCCAGACCTGCGGCGCTCCTTCCCCACGATGTTGAGCTTCCGTGATCTTGTCGCGGTCGTCGACGGCGTCGTCTCGCACCCACTTCGCAACCGCTCCCAGGCGTTCCTCAACGCCGCGCGGAACTTGCAGCCCGTCTTTGTCGCGACGCGGGCGTACGACAGAGCCCTGGCCATGCTTCAGACCCATGGTTTCGTCGTCCTCACCGGTCCGCCGGAGATGGGCAAGACGGCGATCGCAAAGATGCTTGCCCTCGTTCAGGCCTCCGAGAGCTGGGATGTCATCGACTGTCGGGGTCCGGAGGACTTCGAACGCGCGTTTGCAGGGCATCGCCGGCAGCTGTGTATCGCCGACGATGTCTTCGGTAGCACGGAGTACCAGCCGGCCGTCGCGCAGGCTTGGGAGCGCGCGCTACCGCAGGTGATCCCACGACTGGACGACGACCACTGGTTCATCTGGACATCGAGGCCAGCGCCGCTGCGTGAGGGCCTGGACACCCTCCACCTACAGGGTCCGGCCGAGCGCTTCCCGGCGCCAGCCAACGTGACCGTTGACGCCGCAGACCTGTCATCCGAGGAGCGCGCGCTGATCCTGCTCGCGCACTGCCGGCACGCGACGCTGAGTGAGCCTGCGCGTCACTTCGTTGTCCGCCATGGCGTCGCGGTCTCCGCGCATGCCCGCTTCACCCCACAGCGCGCTGCGCGGTTCGCGGCGCAGGCAACAGAGCTAGTGAGACCAGCGACCGAGGACGCTGACGCAGACGCGATCATCGACGCCGCGATGGCCGACGTAACGTCCGCGATGCGGACCGCGTTCAGAAGGATGGGGGACGAGCAGCACACGCTCCTAGTCAGCCTGCTCGACGCCGAGGCCGAGATGGGCGTCGATGCGATCGAGGCGGCCTACGACCGCCACCGCCACACAGATGGCACTGGTGGACACTCCGTGCTGGAGCTGCTCAGCCTGCTGGAGGAGCAGGTGCTGCGGCGCATGGACCCGGAGGACCGCTACGCATGGGCACACCCGAGCTGGCGGGACCTCGTGATCCTCCGGCTCATGGTCGACTCGGCAAAGCGCCGACGCTTCCTGACACGGTGTGGGGTCGCCGGACTCGAGCTGGCCGCGTCGACCGCTGGCGGCACCGGCGATCGCCGGCGACCATTCCTGCGCACACCAGCCGACTGTGAGCTGTTCGCCGACCGCGTCGTCGAGCAGGCGGGGACCGACCGACTCGCCAATCACAGCCGCTTGCTGCTTACGATGTCAGGGCTGCTACAGGATCCGATCGAGCCCATCGACGGGGTCGCGGAGCTGGCCGGGCAGCTGCTCGACCGGGTCCGGGAGCGCTGGGACGCTGCAGGGTGCGTGATTCCGCCGGACGTGCTCGAGCTGTACTACGATGTCTCAGCCGCGATTACGCCGCTACGACCGGGTCCGCTGCTCGACCCCACCTATGAGGCGCACTGCGCCCGTATGGCGGCTCGATTCTCCCGCGCGGCGATCGCCGAGTACGACGATGCGATCGCGTTCATCCAGACCGTGGGCCGCAACGAGCCGCGGGCGCTCCGCGCCTGGGATCACCCGCGCCGGTGGGAGCGCGGCCTCCGGCGGCTGGTCGCCGAGACCGAGAGGCGAGCGCAGGCCGGTGAGCGCCTGCTTGCCCAGCGGCAAAGGACCACCAGCTGGGAGCGGCGCGCCCGTGAGCTGAACGTGGAGCTGCTGCGGTGGCGGCAGATGCTCCGCCGGATGGGCCGCCACGCTCCCGGGCTCGACGAGGACACGACCTGGCGTGTCGAGCAGCTCCGTCGCGTCGAGCACGAGCTCGAATCGTGGTTGATCGAGTTGCGCAGCGGACGCTCCTCGCGCGAGACCTACGACGAGTACCTGATCCACGGCACGCGGCGCGACGACGACCCGCATGACGATGGCCTCTCGGCGATCTTCAGTCCGCTCGCTCGTCACGAAACGGTGTGAACCAGGTGTCGGGCGTGAAGTTCGCGATACCCATCATCTGCACGATGGCTGGATTGTCGGCAGGGCATGGTACGTCCTCGAACGACATCAGGATGTCGTGGTCCTCGAACGCGCAGTCGTCGAGGACGTCGATCTCGTCCGTGAGCTGATCGCACAGGTCTGCGCCGTCCACAGTCTCGCCAAGCAGATCGAAGTTCGCCCGCGCGTCGGCCAAGATGGCATGCGCGGCCAACTCCTCCGCGGTGCAGGCCAGATAGGTATTCGGATACTGGAGCAGCTTGAGTCCAACCGTCTCGACCTTCCCGACCAAACGTTCGAGGAACGGGAGGTCATAGGCGTCCTGGAAGCGCGAAGGGAGATAGTCCGACAGGAACCATGTGTCCTCGAACGCCTTCCCGGCCCCGATGTCGGCGAGATCCTCCCACAGGTGATGGACCAGCACCTCTACTGTCGACGCCAGCAGACGCCGGCACATCGGACTGAGGCGCTCCTGGTCTTCGATCTCGTGCGCCGCGCCGAAGCCGAGGAAGAGGTGGCTGCCTCCAGCGTCGCGCCGACAAATACGCTCCACGTCCCGGCGCGCTTCGTCAGCGCCCTCGGCCTTGAGCACGAGGATGACCTCGACGGTCCACGCCGGGACTCCCCCGCGCTGCCTCTCGTCCGGCCGATGCCGCCCACGGATCCGGACGCCCTTCACGGTGAAGTCGAGCAGCCTCGGCAAGCGCTCAGTGGCGATCGTGTCTGCGAGTTCCTTCGCAGCAGCGCGAGTCGGAGCCGTGATGACCAGCGTCGCCGGAACCCCGAACCAGCGCCCCGGCGAAGGGTCCAGCTGCGGGATCGATTCCCAATCTTCAAGCAGATCGGGGTTAGTGGTAGTGACTACAGACAACGTGACAAGTTGAGGGCTATTGGTCGGTCAGGCTAACTTTTCCACAACGCGCGGACGCATTCGAGGGCTGTGGTGATGTGAGGCGCTAGAGGAACCTAGCGAAACTTCTGGCAACTCGCCATGTTCTATCCAACGGTGCCCGACGGCTAGGGCGTTGCGATAAGGGTCCGCCTCGAACACGTATCGTGCACCGAGCGGTGTCCGGCGATGAGGAGCCATCATGGAGGTTAGACGACGCGTAGGACAGGTGGTGGGGCTCGGCGGACTTATGCTGCTAATCGCCGCCCCGAGCACGTGGGCGACTGCGCGTTACGCCAGTCCAAACGGGACCGGTACAGCGTGCACGCTGGCAGTGCCGTGCAACATCTACGAAGCCGTCGAAAAGGCCGCAGAAGGCGATGACATCACGATCGAGTCGGGCACCTATGGGTCACCGACGCCACTGGCGACGACCATCGCCGAGATAGCCCACAACGTTTCGATGCACGGACAAGCTGGCCAGCCGCGCCCACTCGTCATCACCGAAGCTGGTTACGGCATCCAGCTGCTGGGCGAAAACAGCACCGTCAGCGACCTCGACGTCGAGAACTCCGCTGGGCAATACGGGATCTATGTCGCCAGCAACATCAACGCGAGCATCGACCACGTCATCTCCCACGTGTCCGCTCCCAAAGCGATCGCCTGCTACCCGCCGGGGACACTCACCGACAGCGTGTGTTGGGCGAGTGGTGCGGAAGGGATCGCGACGACGCTAGGAGTCGGGCTGAGCGCGACGGCCACGCTTCGCAACGACACCCTGATCGCGTCTGGAAGCGGTGGCACGGCGGTCCTCGACAGCGCCATGTCAGACAGCACGATGACGATGAACCTCTCCAACACGATCGCGCGCGGCGCGGGCGCCGACATCGTGGCGAGGACCGACTCGGAATCGAAAAGCAAGGCGATCGTCAACGCCGACCATTCCAACTACGCCACCGTCCACGACGAACCTGGCGGGGGTGGCAGCACGATCAGCGTCACGCCCGCGGGTACGGCCACGAACCTGACGGGCGCGCCGGGGTTCATCAATTCGGCGGCTGGCGACTTCCACGAGAACCCAGGCTCATTCTCGACGATTGACCAGGGCATCGACTCCTCACTCAACAGGACTACCGACCTAGACGGCAACCCGCGAGAGCTCCGTGGTTACAGCGAAGGAGGGGGGTTCCCGCCGTCCCCGTTCCACCCATCGTTCAGGACGGACATCGGCGCCTACGAGTTCATTCCGCGACCGAGCTGCAAGATAATGGGCGCAGGCACCGCTTTCGGCCAGACGATCGCTATCCAGCTTCAGTGCGCGGACGCCGTTGGAGCTCCGCTTTCATACGCGATCGTCGATGGGCCGGCGCACGGGACGCTGGCGCTAACTGCCGCTACAGGCCAGGCGCTCTACACGCCCGCACCCGGCTACTCGGGCTCCGATAGCTTTCTCTACACCGCAACGAGTAGCCACGGTACCGCCTATCGCGAACCGGTGATGATCGAAGTCGGCCCTGTGCCAGTCGCACCACTCACGGCTCCGATCCTCAGCGGCGTAAGGCAGACGGCCAAGACCTGGCGCGAGGACAATGCGCTCGCCCACATCACCGCCAACAAGCACGGCAAGAAGAAGCTCCCCGTCGGCACGATCTTCTCCTTCGACCTCACCGAGTCGGCGAGCGTGACGTTTGCCTTCACCCAGCGAGCCAGCGGGCGCAAGATCAAAGGCAAATGCGTTGCGCAGACGAAGGCCAACCGCCATAGTCACTCCTGCAACCGTACGGTCACCCGCGGCAAACTCGTGTTCACCGGCCAACCGGGCACCAACAAGGTCTCCTTCCAAGGGCGTATCTCGCGCTCGAAAAAGCTCCCGCCCGGCCCGTACACGCTCATCATCACAGCCACAAACGCCGCCGGCCAGCGCTCAAGCCCGAAGCAGCTCAGCTTCACGATCGTCAGGTAGCGCCCCGCTGCCTATAACGGAGTAGACCGCGCAAACGACCCCCCCCCTATTTTTGCGGAGTTGTGGGTTTGGGGTCAGGCGGTGGCGGTGGTTGATTGGTAGTGGTTCTCGTATTCGGTTGGTGTGAGCATGTTCAGCGCGCTGTGGCGTCATTGTGGTGTTGTGGAAGGTCTCGATGTAGTC
>DASUPL010000277.1:0-5231 GCA_036281155.1 Solirubrobacteraceae bacterium
AACGTCGCGTACCGCAGGATGTTCGCCCAGATCTTGGCGAGCTCGGCCTGGGTTGGCGTCGTCTGCACGATCGGCGCGCCGAACACTGAGAACAACGACGCGGCGCGCTCGCCGGAACCGGAGCCGACACCACCGACGATGCACGGCAGCGTGTCGATCTCCTCGAGGAAGCGCCCCGCGGCGATGCGCTCGGGCGCGTGCGCCACGAACACCTCCTCGCCGATCTCGAAGCCGCGGTGCTTGGCGAGGTAGCCCGCGACGAAGTCCGTCGTCCCGGGCGCGACGGTCGAGCGCAGGATCAACGAGTGCCCCGGCGCGAGCACGCCCAGGAGGTCGTCCAGCGCGGAGCGGATGTCGCGCATGTCGATCTCGATGTGCGAGAAGGACGGAGTCCCGAGCGTGATCACGATCTGGCGCGCGCGCGCGGCGTCCGCCACGCGCTCGGACAGCGACAGGCGCCCGCTCGCGTGCACGCGGTCGAGCACGGCCTGCGCGCCGGTCTCCTCGAACGGCATCGTGCCTTCGCGCACCGCGCCCAGGCGCACGGGGTCGTTGTCGACACCCACGACCTCCAGGCCGCGGTCGGCGAAGGACAGCGCGAGCGGTAGTCCTACGCGTCCGAGGCCGATTACGGCGACATCGGCGGTGCGCTGCGAGGGGCTCATATAGGGCAGAAGGTTAGCGGCGCGCATACGGGCATTCCGCCGGTAGGGATGGCCGTCACGCGCGCTTGCCGAGGCGGTGGCGCGCGTACTGGCGCGCGAACCCGACCACGAACAGCGGGTTGTAGCGGGCGTAGCGCCGCCACAGGCGCTTTGGCTCTCGCGAGAGGCGATAGACCCACTCCAGGCCATTTCTCTGCATCCATGCAGGCGCCTGCGACACGAGCCCCGCGTGGAAGTCGAACGCCGCGCCCACGCCCACGAGCAGCGGCGCGGCCAGACGTGGACGCATCCTCATCATCCACTTCTCCTGCTTCGGCTGGCCCGTGCCGACCCACACCACCGCCGCGCCGGAGGCGTCGATCGCGTCGATCGTGATCTGCTCCTCCGCCGGCGTGGGGTCGCGAAACGGCGGCGAGAAGCCGCCCACGATCCGCAGCCCGGGGAAGCGCTCGCGCAGCTTCGTCTCGAGCAGCTCGAGCGCCCCCGGCGTGCGCCCGCCGTACAGGTACATCGGCATCCCCGAGCGCGCCGCGCGCGCGCAGAAGTGGGCCATCAGGTCGGGCCCGTACACGCGGGTGGCCCGCGAATGGCCGAGCGCGCGCAGCGCCCACACGAGCGGCTGACCGTCGGGCACCGCGAGCGTCGCTCCGACCGTGGCCGCCCGCGTCTCGGGGTCCTCGTGCGCGGACATCACGAGGTTGACCGCCGCCGCCGTCACGTACCCGCGCGCGTCCGCCGCGACCATCGCCTCCATCCAGTCGATCACCTCGTCGTAGTCGGAGACCGCCAGCGGAATGTCGAGCACGGCCACGCGCTCGGGCGGCTCCGGGGCGGGTGTGGCGGAGGGGGTGCGAGCGGGCGGAGTGGCGATTGCGTGAAGATACCCGCCCCCGTGGTTATAGACCCCGACTTCTGGATGGGACGGCGCGTGCTCGTGACCGGCCACACGGGCTTCAAGGGCGCGTGGACGACGCTGTGGCTGCAGTCGCTCGGCGCTGAGGTGATCGGCCTGGCGCGCGGCGCCTCCGGCGGCCCGTCGCTGTATGGCCTCGCCGACGTGGGCGCGGGAATGCGCGAGCTCGCGCTCGACGTCCGCGACGCTGACGCGGTGCGCGACGCGGTCGCGCAAGCAAATCCAGAGGTCGTGCTGCACCTCGCGGCGCAGCCGCTGGTGAGGCGCTCGCTGCGCGACCCGGTGCTCACGTATGAGGTCAACCTGATGGGCACCGTCAACGTCCTCGATGCGATCCGCGAGGTCGGCTCCGAGGTGAGGGCAATCGTGGTCGTGACGTCGGACAAGAGCTATGAGAATCCCGGCGAGGTCTCCAGGCGCTTCGTCGAGGACGATCCGCTCGGCGGCGAGGATCCGTATTCGAGCTCCAAGGCGTGCGCCGAGCTGGTGGCATCCGCCTACCGGCGGTCGTTCTTCTCGACCGACGGCGCGCCGCGCCTGGCGACGGCGCGGGCGGGCAACGTGATCGGCGGCGGCGACTGGGGCGAGGACAGGCTGATCGCGGACGCGGTCCGAGCCGGCGAGCGCGACGAGACGCTCCTGGTCCGCAACCCGCACGCGGTGCGGCCGTGGCAGCACGTGCTCAATCCCCTCGCCGGGTATCTGCTGCTGGCGCAGGCCCTGTGGAACGGCCCCGGCGCGGCGCAAGCTTGGAACTTCGGTCCATCCGCCGGCGATGCTCGCACCGTCAGCTGGATCGTGGAGCGCCTGGGCGAGCTGTGGGACGGAGCATTGGATTGGAAGCTCGACGAAGGAGACAATCCGCCGGAGGCGCATCACCTCGCGCTGGACTCGAGCAAGGCCGAGCGCGAGCTGCGCTGGAGCCCACGGTGGGATTTGGACGATGCGCTGGCGCTCGTCGTCGAGTGGCACCGAGCGCACCGCGCGGGCGAGGCGATGCGAGCCGTGAGCCTCGCGCAGATCGCCCGCTTCGATTCGCCGACTCCGCGCTGATCGCGCGCTCGGATTCGCCAAGGTCGCGGCGATTCCCGACCTGGATTCGCCAAGTCCGCAGTATTCGTAAGCTTCGCGCATGAGTCCCCTGAACGTCCGCCGCTTTCGCGCCGAGCGACTGTTGCGCGGCCAGTTCGAGGCGCTGCGCGCGGGAGTGGTCACGTCGGCGCGCGCACGGCTGCGGGGCATTGGCGTGACGCTCGACAAGGACGATCTCGAGAGCTGCTACGCAAGCGCCTGGCAGGGCCTCTACATGGCCGTGCTCGACGGCCAGGAGATCGACAACCCAGCGGCCTGGCTGGCGCTGGTGACGTTCCGCCGCGCCGTCGACGAGCACCGCGCGCGCAGCCGTCGTGCTCCTGGAGGCGGGGACCTGGGGCCGCTCGACTTGGACGTCTCGCACGGTCGCGCGAAGCTCGCGGCGCACGAGCCGGATCTGGCGGGCGAGATCGACGACCGCACCAAGCTGCGCCAGCTGTTCGAGGGCTTGCGCGGTCGCCTGGGCGCACGCGAGCGGGAGGCGGCGGTGCTCTGTTACCTGCAGGGGCTCTCGCGCGCGCAGGCCGCCGAGCGGATGGGCGTCAGCGAGGCGCGCATGCGCAAGCTGATGGAGGGCGCCGGGACCGGCCGGCCGGGCGTGGCCGGCAAGGTCGGCGCGCTCGTCGAGACGATCCGCGACGGCGGCTGGTGCGAGGAGCAGGGTTCGCTGATGCGCGCGTTCGCCTACGGCGTTCTCGATCCAGACGGCGAGCGATACCAGCTCGCGCTCCTACACCGCGGCGACTGTCCGTCCTGTCGCGCCTACGTGACCTCGCTGCGCGGCCTCGCGGCGACGCTGCCACCGGTGTTCCTGCCGTGGGGGCTCGGCGCCGCGGCGCTCGCACAGGTCTCCGGCGGCGGCGTGAGCGTCGGCGCGCTGTCGGCATCGGGTGCGGCCGGCGCGGGGGCCGGCGCGAGCGGTCTCGCCGGCGGGGGCTGGCTGTTCGCCGGCGCCACCAAGCTCGCGGCCGGCTGCGTGCTGGCGTTGAGCGTGGGAGCGGGCTGCGTGGCTCTGGAGGAGGGCTCCCACGATCGGCGCGCTCCAGCTCACCGACGTCACACCGCGCACGCGCTCGACGCCGCGGCTCGCACCGCCGCGGTCGGGACTCGCGCCGCCGACGGCCAGTCAGGTGCGGATGGCGCGCGCTCGGGGACGGCGAAGCTCACGCCCGCGGGTAAGGCCAGCCGTGAGTTCGGCCCGGAGCGGGCGTCGAGCGCGAGCGCTCGAATAGCAGCGGGAAGCGAACACCCACTAGCGACGAGCGCGCGGGTGTCGGCGGGCACGGCGGCGAAAGCCTCCACCTCGCGCACATCCACTGTGAGGACCGCCGCCGAGCGCGAGTTCTCGCCCGGGTAGCGCCTCGCGCTCAGCTCAAGCCGGCTGAGCGTAGATGCTGTCCGGGAGCGCGGCGCCGGTCTCGTCGGTCCACGCGCGAACGGCCTCCATCAGGCGCTCGCGCGCGTCGGCGCGATCCTCGAGCCAGACCAACGTCGCGCTCTGGTCGCTGCCGATCATCAGCAACCCGTCCATGCCCCGAGCGCGCTTGAGCGCGGTGATCGCCTGCTCTGGCGTGTGCGCGATCGGCGTACCGACGTTGAGCGATGTGTTCACCGATGCCGCCACGCCCACCTTGCGCTCCATCGCGAGCAGGTACTCGTGGCAGAACGGGTCGATCTCGGGGCGTACGATCTGTATCCGCCCCGTCCCGTCGCGGTGGATGACGGCGGGAATCGTCTCGTGCGCCTCCGGTCGGGCGCGCGCGGTGAAGACCATGTAGTTGTAGGCGTTGTAGTCGTCGTCCGACGCGCCCCGCTCGAGGTAGAAGAAACGCTCGGCGGCCGCTCGTGTGACCATCGGCGCGAGCGGCCTGATGAGTTCGCGGTGCTTGACGCGTTCGTTGAGCAGGCGCCGGGTGTCTGGGTTGCACGGGTTGGCGAGGATGCTGCGATGCCCGAGCGCGCGCGGCCCGGTCTCGGCGACGCCCTGATAGAGACCCACGATGCGATCGCTGGCGACGAGGTGCGCGAGCAGGTCCGTCACCTGTGCCAGCACATCGGGATCGGCGCAGTCGCCCAGCGACATGCTGGCGACGGTCGGCTCAGCGCTGAGAGCTGTGCGGATGGATGATGTGCTGGCGGAGTGGCCGCAGAAGAAGGCATGTCGCATCGGGGGGCCGGGACTTGCTCCGGCGCGCATCGCGAACGCGTACGCCGCTCCGATCGGAGTGCCCGCATCGCCCGGTACCGGCGGCACCCAGAGGTGTAGATGCGTGCCCTCGAGGCCGAGGTTGCGCTCGTACCATTGTTCGTCGAAGCATTCCAGCAGGCGCATGTTGGCGACACAGTTGAGCGCCGTGCCGCCGGTCAAGACGAGACGGTGGCTTCTCGTCTCGTGAATCAGGTGTTCCACCATGTGCACGAGCGCGTCTTCGAACAGCATCTGCACGGCGGCCGCCTTGTCGACGCGCTCACGGGTGATCTCCCGATGACGGATGTCCTCGACCTTGAGGATGGCGTCCGGATTCCACAGTTCGTCTGGCAGGATCGGCTCGCCGAGAATT
>DASUPL010000278.1:0-10007 GCA_036281155.1 Solirubrobacteraceae bacterium
CGCGGCACCGTGCGACTGGCCGACCCGCTGGAATCGCGCAACGGGCACCAGAGCGTGACCCTGCTCGAAGCCATCGAGGAACACCGCTTCGACGCATTGATCGGTGGCGCGCGGCGCGACGAGGAGAAGGCGCGCGCCAAAGAACGCATCTTCTCGTTTCGTGACGCGTTCGGACAATGGGATCCGAAGAATCAGCGGCCTGAGCTTTGGAGCCTTTTCAACGCCCGAGTCGGCCCCGGCGAGCACGTGCGCGTGTTTCCGATCAGCAACTGGACCGAGCTCGACGTGTGGCAGTACATCGCCGAGGAGCAGCTCGAGGTCCCGTCGATCTACTTCGCGCACGACCGCGAGGTGTTCGAGCGCGACGGGATGCTGTACGCGGTCAGCCCGTTCGTCGAGCTGCTCGACGGCGAGCAGCCGTTCACCGCGACGGTGCGCTACCGCACAGTGGGCGACATGAGCTGTACCGGCGCGGTCGAGTCCGACGCCGCGACGCTCGAGCAGGTCGTGACGGAGATCGCCGCCACGGAGATCACAGAGCGCGGCCAGACGCGCGCCGATGACCGCGCGACGGAGGCCGCGATGGAGGATCGCAAGCGGCAGGGGTACTTCTAGTGCAACTTTCGGGCCCTCCCGGCCGTTCATCCGGTGTGCTGATCAATGGCAACGGCTCCTCGCCCGCGGCCGGGGAGAACGCCGAGTCGCTCCTGGGCGACGGCGCGGCGGAGGCGTTCAAGCGCCTGACCGAGCGCCCGGCGGACCTGTTGCGCTTCGCGACCGCGGGCTCGGTGGACGACGGCAAGAGCACGCTCATCGGGCGGCTGCTGTACGACAGCAAACAGGTGCTCAGCGACCAGCTGGCGCACGTGGAGCAGGCCAGCGAACGGATGGGCCACGACTTCGTGGATCTGTCGCTGCTGACCGACGGGCTGCGCGCCGAGCGTGAGCAGGGCATCACGATCGACGTCGCCTACCGCTACTTCGCCACCGCCCAGCGCCGCTTCATCATCGCCGACACCCCCGGACACGAGCAATACACGCGCAACATGGTCACCGGCGCCTCGACCGCGGATCTCGCGATCGTGCTGATCGACGCGCGCAAGGGCGTCATCTCGCAGTCCAAGCGCCACGCGTTCATCAGCTCGCTGCTCGGCATCCCGCACATCGTGGTGTGCGTCAACAAGATGGACCTCGTCGATTTCGACGAAGGCATCTTCGACGCGATCGTGGAGGACTTCGACGACTTCGCCGCGCGCCTGGAGATGCCGGACGTGACGTTCATCCCGATCTCGGCGCTGCTCGGCGACAACGTGGTCGAGCGCTCGCAGTCGATGCCCTGGTATCAGGGACCGCCGCTGCTCTACCACCTCGAGCACGTGCACATCGCCTCCGACCGCAACCTGATCGACGTTCGCTTCCCCGTGCAGTGGGTGATCCGCCCGCCCGCGAGTGGTGTGGCCGACTACCGCGCGTACGCCGGGCAGGTCGCCGGTGGCGTGATGCGCCCGGGCGACGACGTGGTCGTGCTGCCGAGCGGGCAGCACACGAGCATCGCCGCGATCGACACGTTCGACGGCCCCGTCGAGGAGGCGTTCCCGCCGATGTCGGTCGCGCTGAGGCTCGCCGACGACATCGACGTGGGACGCGGGAGCGTGATCGTGCGCACGCAGAACCAGCCCACGGTCGCGAACAGCTTCGAGTGTCTGCTGTGCTGGATGTCCGAGCAGCCGCTGAGCCCGCGCAGGCGCTACATCGTCAAGCACACCACGCGCACCGCGATGGTCGGCGGGGTGGACGTCCGCTACAAGATCGACGTCGAAAGCCTGCGCCGCGACGAGAGCGCGACCACGCTCGAGCTGAACGACCTCGGGCGCGTGCACCTGCAGCTGAGCGCCCCGCTGGTGTTCGACTCCTACCGCCGCAACCGCGTCACCGGGAGCCTGATCGTGATCGACGAGGCGACGAACGAAACGGTCGCCGCGGGCGTGGTCCTGGACACCGAGGTGGAGGGCAGCATCGCGGAGTCCAAAACCGAGCGCAGCCCGAACGTGAAGTGGCAGGGAACGCGCATGACGCGCGAGCGGCGCTGGCGCACGCTCGGCAACAGCGGCGCCACGCTGTGGTTCACCGGCCTGCCCGGGGCGGGCAAGTCGACGGTCGCCGCGGCCGTGGAGGAGCGCCTGATCGAAGCCGGCCAGCCGGCGTTCCTGCTCGACGGCGACAACCTCCGTCACGGGCTCAACGGCGATCTCGGCTTCGACGAGCACGCGCGCACGGAGAACGTGCGCCGCACCGCGCACGTGGCGAGACTGCTGGCGGAGTCGGGCACGATCGCGCTCGTCAGCCTCGTCAGTCCCTACGCCGCCGACCGCGAAGCGGCCGCGGTGCTGCACTCGGCAGACGACCTCGGCTTCCTGGAGATCCACGTCGACGCGCCGCTGGAGCTGTGCGAGCAGCGCGACCCCAAGGGCCTGTACGCGCGAGCGCGCGCCGGCGAGCTCGCCGGCCTGACGGGCGTCGGCGCGCCATATGAGGCGCCCTGCACGCCCGACCTCGTGCTCGGCAGCTCGCACGAAACGGTCGAGGAGGAGGTCGAGCGCGTGATGGCCCTGCTCGCCGCCCGCGGCCTGCTCAGCGCTGGCTGACCCTCCCGGCTGGGCCTTCCTCTCTAGCGCTTGTGCTTGTGGCGCCTGCCTCGCGTGGGCGCGGTGTTGCGCAGGGTGACGCTGTTGCTGGCGCCGGATACGAACGCGCCCTTGCCCAGCTTGACGAACGCCCTGTAGCGGCCCGCCTTGCGGACTTCCACGACGGCGCTGAAGCGCGAGAACGTCTTGCCGCCTCGCCTCAGCCTGGCGCTCGCGCTCGTCACGTAGCGGGTGGAGCTTTCCGAGTCGCCGCTCGGCCTGAGCGCCTTCTCCAACTGGAACAGAACCGTCGTTCCCGCCTTGGCGGGGGACACGACTCCGTACAGGCGCACGAACCCCGTGCGCCTGGTCCTGCGCGCGTGGAGGACGACGCTCGGCGCCACCTGCGCGGTCATCACCGGGCTGTACAACGGCAGCTTCCCGAGCGAGACGACGCGGAGCTGGGTGCTCGTCGCGAGGTTCGGGATGCGGAAGGAGAACGCGCCGAGCGAGTTGGTGGTTGCTGGAGCGCCGACGTTCGCAAACGGCTCCAGATACGGGTAGGGGCTCGCCTGCAAGGCGATCGGCTGGTTGGCGTTGCCCAACCCCGTCAGCGCGCCACTGAGGAGGAACGGAGCGCCGAACACGTTCGCGGCCGCTGGCTTGGCGAGCCGGAAGGCGAGTCGCGTCCGCGCCGCGCCGCCGGCGAGAAACGTCTTGTCGCGTCCCGAGAACACGACGCCGCCGGCGGTCGCGACGAGCTTGAAGTGGTAGGTCGTGCCGGGTGTCAGGCTCGCCACGGGCTGGCCCACGGGGACCTTCGCCGTGCCGGTGCCCGCCGAGAGGGTGGGCGTCTGTGCGCCGTACGCGGTCGTCGGGCCGTACTGGAAGTAGTAGCTCGTCTCGGTGCCAGCGGGGAACACCAGGCCGGTGAGCAGGCCGGTGGTGCCGCGCAGGTGGGTCGCGCCTCCGGTCGACGCGTGCATCCTGACTGTGCTCGCCGGCGAGGTGGCGGGCAGCGCGAGCAGCGGCGCCACGGCCATCACAACAACAAAGCTGATATATTTAGTGAGGAACTGATTCCCGAACCCGGAGCGCGCCATGACTCTCCTGCTCATAGTCGGTGCCTGGATGCTCATACTCTGGTTGGCGGCCGGGCTGTGCGCGTCCGCGCGCCTCGGCGATCGCACACTAGTCGAGGAGGTCCCCGCGCCCAGGGTTCTTCACAGGATCATCACCTCGCGGGCGAGCGAGCAGCAGACAATCGAGGAGCAGCAGCGCAAGTGCGCTTGATGGCCCGTAGCCGGGCGCAACCCGGATCGCAGACCCGAAGGCATGCCCCCGACCATCGAATCGATCGCCACTCCCACGCGGCCCGCGGCCGGGGTGCTCGCCGGGTGCGCGGGCTGCGGCTCGCCGTTGGCCTCCGATCAGCGCTACTGCCTCGAGTGCGGCGAGCGCTGCTCGCCGCACGGCGGCGCCCCGCTCGCTGACCCGCACAGCGCGGAGCTCCACACACAGGCCCCGCCGTCTGCCCCGCCGTCGACCCCGCCGCAACCGCCGCGCATCCCGCCCGTCGAGCGCGCGGCACAGCAGAGCAGCGCCGCGACGGTGATCGCCGGCATCGGCGTGCTGTTGCTCGCGATGGGCGTCGGCGTGCTGATCGGACGCTCCGGCAACCCCACGCAAGCCGCGCAACCCACGCCGCAGGTGATCACGCTGACCGCGCCCGCAGGCAGCCAGCAGTCCCCCGAAGCGAACGCGACGCCCTCCGCTCGCCACGCGCCCAAGGCCGCGAAGCACTCCAGCGGTTCGCGCGTCGGTTCGAGCGTCAAGCACCCCGCGCCCGCATCGGTCCTCGACGGCCTCAAAGGCGCGAAGGGCAAGAGCTATGCGGAAAAATCGAAGAACCTCCCCGACGTGGTCTCCACCGGCTGACGCATGGGCACGATCGTCGACTCGAACGGACGCTCAGATCTACACAGCAGGCGCGACGAGCTGGCTGAGCAGGTGCGCGAGCTGCGCTGGGATCTCGGCGGGCTCGCCTACGAGATGGCGATCCGCGATCACTTTCGCCTCGACGTGCTCGTGCGCCGCGCGGCGATCCTGCAGGAGCGCGACGGCGAGCTGGCGGAGGTGGAGCGCCGGTTGCGTCTGGAGCGCGGCGCCCTCGCCGGGGAGCGTCCGCCCAGCGGCGCTCCGCACGGATGAGCCTCGGGCTGAGCCTGCCGTCGGCGAAGGTGTCGGCGTTTCTCGTGCTCGTCTTCCTCGGCTTCGGCGTGCTCATCGGGCGCACCACCAGACAGCCGCAGGACGCGCGCGCGGCATCGGTCGGTCGGATTGTGACGGTCGCGAGCCCAACCACGGCGCCGTCGGCGTCCAGCGCGCCCACATCGTCCTCCAGCACGGCCGGCGGCGAACCGCCGGAAGTCGAAGCGGAACCCACACCCGCCCCAGCGGCGGGCGCCACGAAGAGATCAGCCGCGAAGACCAGGACTCCCTCGCACGAGAAGAGGAGCCGCAAGCCGGGCGCTTCGCACGGAGCAGGCGGATCGGGGGAGGCCGCGGCGGGAGCGCCCGCGATCAAGCTCCCCGCGATCAAGCACGTGTTCGTGATCGTGCTCTCCAACCAGCCCTACGCGGCCGTGTTCGGGCCCGAATCCTCCGCGCGCTACCTCGCGCACACGCTCGAGCGCCAGGGCGAGTTGCTCACCCGCTACGACGCCGTCGCCCACGAGGAGCTGGCCAACGGAGTGGCGCTGCTCAGCGGGCAGGGACCAACGGCGGACACGGCCGCCAACTGCGCCACGTACGCCGCGATCTCACCCGCCACGATCGGCGCCTCCGAACAGGCGCTCGGCAACGGCTGCGTATATCCACCCTCGACGCAGACGCTCCCCGGACAGCTCACCGCCAAGCGCCTCACATGGCGTGCCTACGTGCAGGGGATCGACGAAGGTGGCGCTACGGCGGGCGCGTGCGCGCACCCCGCGCTCGGACAACCCGATCCGACGTCCGCGACGAGTGGCGGCACGGGGGCGTACGCGACTTTCCGCAACCCGCTCGTCTACTTCCAGTCGCTCGTCGACACGCCGTCGTGCGCCGCGAACGACGTCGGGCTCGATCGGCTGAAGCCAGACCTCCGGAGCGCCTCGCGCACGCCGAGCTTCTCTCTAATAATTCCAGACCGCTGTCACGACGGAAACCCCACTCCGTGCACGGCCGGAGCTCCCGCGGGCCTCGGCCCGGCGGACGCGTTCCTGCAGAGGATCGTGCCCGAGATAACCGCGTCGAAGGCGTACAAGCGGGACGGCCTGCTCGCGATCACGGTCGATCAGGCGCCCTCCAGCGGCGAATTCGCCGACTCCAGCTCCTGCTGCGGGCAGCCGCGCTTCCCCAACCTCACTGTCGGCCTCTCGCCGCGCGGCGGCGGGACGGTGGGAGCGCTGCTGCTCTCGCCATACGTCAAAGCCGGCGCCACCAGCCAGGAGCCGTTCAACCACTTCTCGCTGCTGCGCACGATCGAGGACCTGTTCGGGTTGGGACACCTCGGCTACGCGGCGCTGCCCGCGGTCAAGCCATTCTCGCCCGGCATGTTCACCGCCGCAAAGAACTGAGAGCGTTGGTCAGACGCCCGCGAGCTCGCGGTAGGTGACCGCCGCGCGGCGCGAACCCACGCGTCCCAGCACCCACTCCAGCGCCATCATGTGATGCGCGTGGCGCAGATCGTCCGGGTGGATGTCCAGACGCAGCGTCGATGTCGGGAGCAGGGAGCCCATACGTACGAGCGGCGGTGAGAGCACGCGCGCGAACGGCCCGCCCGACGCGAGGCTCCACGCCGGCGCGAGCTGGCCGACGTGCGAGTGCCCGACACGAATGGCGTTGACGGCGAGCATGGGGTCCGCAGCGACCGCTTCCTCCACGCGGTGCACGCGCAGCAGCCCCGCCCACCAGCGAAATCGCTGACCGAGCGTGCTGCGCAGCGCGGCCGTGTACGCGTATGCCGGCGCGACGAACCCGTCCGGCTCGATGCCCGCGAGCTTCAGCACGCGCCAGCCCGCGTCCACCGCCCGGCGCGTCTCTCCCACGTCGAGCCCCACGAACTCGCCGCCGCGATGGGCAGGGGTGCGCGCGAGCAGCTCGCGTGCGGTCGCGGTCGGGCGCGCGCGGACGTGCTGGAAGCCGTGCTGGGCGATCGAGTCGCCCGCGCGAGCGCGCTCGCTCAGCCAGTCCACCATCTCCGGCGCGCGCTCGCCCACCGGATGCAGATCGCGCGCCGGGATCACCAGCAGCGTCACGCGACCCACGCCATGATCCTCCAGCCAGTCGCGGATCACCGCACAGCGCTCATACGTAGCCGGCTCGATCCCGTGCAGCGCCACCGCGATCGTGCGCCCGGTGTTCGTGGAGCAGCGCACACGCACCATCTCTACGCCGCGCAATCGTGCACGTCGGCGCCTGGAGCCCGCTGGGACACGGGCCCGCCCAGCACCCGCTGGTAGCCGTCCGCGAGGCGCTCCAGGGTGCGCTCCCACGTGCGCTGCGCGACCGCGCGCAGCGCACCACGAGAGAGGTGCTCGCGCAGCAGCGGCGAGTCGGCCAGCTCGAGCAGCGCCGCCGCCAGCCGCGCCGCGTCCGCCTGGCAGAGCAGCCCGCTCACGCGGTGCTCCACCAGCGACAGCGGACCACCCTTCGCCACCGCGATCACCGGCAGGCCCGTCGCCTGCGCCTCGAGGATCACCTGTCCGAACGTGTCCGTCGAGCTCGGGAACAGGAACACGTCCGCCGCTGCGTACGCGGCCGCGAGCTCATCGCCCTCCAGCCAGCCGAGGAAGCTCGCGCTCTCGCCCAGGCGCTCGCGCAGACGCTCCCGCTCGGGGCCGCCGCCCGCCAGCTGCAGGCGCAGACGCGGATCGCACGCGCGCGCCAGCAGGAACGCGTCCGCCAACAGGTCGATCCCCTTCTCGCGCGTGATCCGCCCCGAGTACATCACCGTGATCGACTCGTCGTTCGCGCGACCTCGCGAGAAGTCGCGCAGCGCGGGGCGAAAGCGCGACGTGTCCACGCCGCGATCCCAGCGCAGCACCCGCTCCGGCGCCATCCCGATCCCGGCCAGCGCCTCATCGGCGGCGGCGCTGGGGGAGAGGACCACGTCGCACGCGCCGTAGAAAGCCGCCATCGCCATCGCCATCGTGTCCGCCACGCGACGCTCGCCCGAGCGCAACCCCGCGTACGCGGTCAGCTCGGTGTGGTAGCTGCCCACCAACGGCAGCCCCAGCGCGCGTGCCACGAGCGCGCCCGCCACCCCAGCCGGCCCCGGCGAGCACACGTGGATCGCGTCGAAGCAGCCGTCTGTGAGCGTCTGCACCGCGCCGGGCAGGCTCGGGACGCCGATCCGCAGGCCCGGGTAGAAGGGCACGTCGATCTCCGTCACCGCCGACAGGCGCCGGTCGACCTCCGGGTCGGTGCCCACCACCTCGATCTCGAAGCCCGGTACGCCGCGCTGGCGGATCTCTTCGATCGTGCGCGTGACTCCGTGCGTCGAGCCGATGCCGTCCGCGAGGATCGCCACCCGCGGCGTCTCGCCGTCCTCGCGGCCGGAATACGGGATCGCCGCGACCTTCGCCTGCTCTCCCGCCAGGAAGGCGGTGGCGGGCGCGTACGGGATCGCCGCTATGCACGCCTCGAACAGCCCCTCCGCCGCGCTCATCACGTCTGCCTGACCCGTCGCCGCGTTCACGGCCGTCTCGACGGCCGCGCGCAGCTTGCGCTCGTGCAGACGGCACGCGCGCCGGAACAGGCCCGAGTGGCTGAAGGACTTCTCCTGCATCAGCGCGATCAGACCGGGAGCGTCGAGGTGGTCGAGCTCCACCGCCGCAAGCCACGCGCGCAGCAGGCAGCGAGCGTCCTCGGGCGAGACGGCGCCACCGGCGGTGGTAGAGCTTTCGCGCAGATCGCCCTCGCGCAGCAGCCGGTGCAGCATCGTCATCACCCTCTGGGGGTCCGGACGCCCGCTGCTCACGGCCCCTTCCGGGCCCTGCTCGAGCGAGCGCGCGGCCAGCGCGATCGCCGCGTGCGCCCACTTCGCCGCGCTGCCCTGCGCGCCGCGCGCGAGCACGTCTCCCGCGCGCACGTGCGCGAGGAACTCCCGCGGCGTGGTCGCGGCTGGCGCTTCGGTGTACGTGCGCCCGATGTCCACGCCCGCGTGGTCGTCGCTGCCGCCGATGCCGATCCCGTCGCGCGTGGCCACGTACGTCGCCGCGGGCCGGTTGAGCTCGCGCGCACGCGCGCCGTTGCGGATCTCCCACACGCCGAACAGCTCCGCCAGACGGCGGCGGTGGCGCGCGCTCAGCGGCGCGGCGACCGTGTAGTACGGGTGCGCCAGCGCGCACGCGATCTCCCGCTCGTGCATGTACGCCGCGCACAGCTCCACGTCGCCGCGGTGAGCCTGCAGCCAGTCGTGATCATCCGGCGAGATGCCGTAGCAGAGCACGTGCACCGCCTGCGGCTCGCCGCGGAAGCTCGCGGTCAGCTCCTCCGAGACGAACACGTCGGGACGACCGGCGATCTCCAGCACGCCCGCGATCGTGTCGTGGTCGGTGATCGTCACGAAGTCCATCCCGCGCCGCTTCGCCAGCTCGTACACCTCCCGCGGCGGCGTCGCGCACTCGGGCAGCCCCACCGCGCGCTGGACACCCAGGCGCGACTCGTGCGAGGCGGTCGAGTGGCAGTGCATGTCCACACGCGTCGTCGGCCGCTGCGGCTGCGCTGTCGTTCCCCGAACGTTCATACCAGTCAGATTTCCCTGCAAAGGGCGATCTTTTGTGACCAAGCGGCAACGATCGTGTGAAGCGACTGTGAAGATCCGCGCGGGTGTGTCCGACTATCACGCGCCGGTGGGCTCAGCAGCGCGTGGATGGGCTCAGTGCGGAACCGGGGCGCCCAGCAGCGCCGCCGCGACGCCTGCACCACCGGCGAGCAGGAGCGTGGGGACGACGCCGCGGCGCAGCACGAGCAGCGCGACGGCCGCGGCCGCGAGCAGCGGGTACTGCCACCACTCGCCGAGCGCCGCGGTGAGCGGCACCGCCGCGCCGACGATCGCGCCCGCGGCGGCGGGAGCGGCGCCGGCGAGAAAGCCGCGCACGCGCTCGTCCACGAGCACGCGCTCGAAGCGCGCCGCGCCAAGCAGGACGAAGGAGAACGACGGCGCGAACGCCACCGCCGCGGCGAGCAGCGCACCCGGCAGCCCCGCGGCGGCATAGCCCACGACGGCCACCGTCTGCGTCAACGGCCCGAGGGTGACCTGGCCGAGCGCGACCGCGTTCAGGAACTGCCCGTGGGTCATCCAGTGGTATGTGCCGACCGCGTCGGACTGCATCAGCG
>DASUPL010000279.1:0-3630 GCA_036281155.1 Solirubrobacteraceae bacterium
GAGGAGCATCCGTGCTGGCTGAAACTAGCCCAAGTGCCGCGCAGCAGATGTGAACTTTAGGGTGCGGGTTGGCTTTGTCAAGCCGCGCGCCGCGCCGTTGCACGCTCGTATACGTCGAGTATCGCCGCGGCGTGCCGCTCGGCGGTGAACGCTTCCCGCACCCTGCGACGCCCCGCGAGGCCCATCGCCGCTCCACCGTCGGCGCTCTCGGAGATCCGGCGCACCGCCGCCGCCCACGCGGCGGGCTCGCGCGGCGGCAGCAGATATCCCTCGCGACCGTCGTGCACGATCTCGCGCGGCCCGCCGACCTCGGTCGCGACCACCGGCACGCCCAGAGCCATCGCCTCGATCAGCGCGCGCCCGAACGGCTCCTCGCTGGAGGGCAGCAGCAGCACGTCCAGTGCGCGCACCAGCTCTGGCACGTCCTCGCGCTCGCCAAGCCACGACACCCGCTCCTGCAGGCCGGCCTGCGCGACCCGCGCTCGCAGCCCCGCGACGTAGGACTCGTTGTCAAAGCGTGTCGCGCGCGCCACGAACTTGGCCGACCCGATCAGCAGCATGTGCGCGTCCACGCCTTCCTCGCACAGCAGACGCAGCGTTTCGATCGCTGTGTCCTGGCCCTTCCACGGGCTCAGTTGCGCGACCACGCCGAGCAGCACCTTGCGCTCGCCCGCCTTGTCCAGGGCGGCGCGCGAGCGCGCGCGGTCGATGCGCTCGGGGTTCCAGCGCTCGAGGTCGACGGGGTTGTGCACGACCTCCACGCGCGCGTTCGGCGCGGCCGCGGACAGCGAGCGGGCGGTGTGGCGCGAGTTGGCGATCACCGTCGTCGCGGTGGCCGCGATCAGGCGCATCGTCGCGCTCGTGACCGGCCCCGGCGGCAGGCAGTCGCGCACGTGCACGACGGTGGCCGTGGGGACGAGCCGGGCGAGGCCGAGCACGATCCCCGCGCGAATCGAGTTCGCGTGCACCACGTCCACACGCTGCGCGCGGGCGAGGCGACGCACCCGCAGCGCCGCGACGCTCATCTCCGCGAGCGCGCGCGGGGTGTGCAGCGGGTGCAGTCGCAGGCTCCCCGCCGTGCCCACGATCGTGCTCACGGGTAACCCCAGCTCCTCGACGGCTGTGGAAAGACGCCCGCGCGGGCACGCCACACGCCGATCGACGCTGTCGCCAAGCGCAGAGAGCAGGCTCAACAGCGAGTGCTCCGCGCCGCTGACCTCCGCCGTGTGGTTCACGTACAGGACCCTCATCGGCCTCGCCCGGCGTCCTCGACGTTCATGCCGCACGCAATGTTCATGTGCCCCGCCCTCTGCCGGGGTCGCGCCGGGAGACCTGCTCGAGCAGCACCTCCTGCACGCGCGCCGCTATCAGCGACCACGCGAAGCCCTTCGCGCGCTCGGCGCCAGCGCGACCCAGCCGCCGCGCAAGCTCGCGGTCGAGCAGCAGACGGATCAGCGCATCCGCGACCGCCCGCGGATCGGTCGGGTCGACGAGCAGTCCCGTCACGCCGTCCGCGACCGCGTCGAGCGCTCCCCCCACATCGCCCGCCACGACCGGCATGCCATGCGCGGCAGCCTCGAGGTAGACGATCCCAAAGCCCTCCCCCGCAAGCCCGTCCAGGGGCAGCCGGCTCGGCATCGCGAACACGTCCGCGCGGCGCAGCCAGCGATCACGCTGCTCATCCGAGACGGCGCCCAGGAAGCTCACCGCCTCGCCCACGCCCATCGCGCCGGCGAGTCGCTCAAGATCCCCGCGCAGCGGCCCATCGCCGATCACCACCAGCTTCACGTCGGGCACCCGCTCCCGCACCAGGGCCAGCGCACGGAGCAACACGTCGTGACCCTTGTAGCTGTCCTTCAGCCGCGCGATCGTCAGCAGCGTCGAGCGCACCGCCCGGTCGAGCTCGGCGCGGTCCTGTGGCACCTCGGCGCCGTCGGTCGGACGCGCAGTGTGCGGCTGCGCGTGCGAGCCGCGCTCGACCGTGGGATCGCTCGGCAGATCCACTCCCGGCGGGATCACCCTCAGCTGCGCCGGCACGACACCCGTGGCTGCGATCAGCCCCGCGGTGTAGGAGCTGACCGCCACCGCCACGTTTGCCCTGCGCGCCGCAAACGCTGTCAGCCGCGGTTTGCCGCCGATCTCGTTCGCGTGGAAGTACTGCACCGTGCGCGCGCCCAGCGCGCGCCGGATCAGCGCCGCGGCGGGGCTCGCGACGACGTGCATGCTCAGCGTCACGTCCGGCCGGAAGCGCCGCGCCTCGCTCACGGCGGCCGCGTTCAGCGCCACCATGCGACCGGACCCGAGCCTGCCGTCGGCCCTCACGCGTCGGACCGCGAGGTCGCCGCGCGCGTCGAAGCTCGCCGCGCCCGGCTCCTCGAGCGCGAGCACGCGCGTGTCGAGGCCCGCGACGCCCGTCGCGATGCGGTGCGTCAGCAGCTGAATGCCACCGGGCGTGGGCGGAAAGTCCGGCGTCAGCACGAGCAGCCGGGGTGTGCGCGTCAGCGAGCGCATGGCCTCGAGGCCTGCGGGCCTAGACGACCCCGACGCCCGGGCGTGCGAGCCAGTTGACTACGCTCGCGCTCCGCGGGAGGCTCGCACGTGTGAAGGGGCCGTCGCCGGTCGCCGAGAAAGCCTCGTAGTCGAGTTCGGCGAGCAGCTCCCACACGGCGTCTGGCGCGTCGCCGTATAGCGCAGCCGTCTCCGGGACGTGCTCGAAGATCAGCAGCGGGTGGGCATTGGCGAGCACCGCTCGCCCACCTTCGAGCACGGCCAGCTCCGCGCCCTCGACGTCGATCTTGATCACCGTGGGCGTCAGGCCGGCGAGCTCCGCGTCGAGCGTCGAGACCTCCACCGTTATGAGCTCCGGTTTGCCGCGCTCGTCGCTGATCTCGGGGTTGCGCCGCAGGCCGCTCCAGCCGTCGAGCTGCGTGAAGTGGCAGAACTCCGCCGATCCTGCGCTCTTGCCCAGCGCCTTGCGGCGGCAGTCCACGCTCGGGAACGCGCGCGCGATCTCCTGCGCCAGAGCGGGGATCGGCTCGAATGCGATGTGGCGGGCGCGCGGCGCCACGCGCACCGCCTCGCGCAGCACCTGGCCGCGGTTGCTGCCCACGTCCACGTATGTCGCAGCGCCGCCGAGCGCCGTCGCGAGCGCCGCGTTGATGCCGATCGCCTCGCGCTGCGCCTGGCGCGCCCGCGGCTCGAACACCGCCAGCAGCTCGGGTCGGTCCAGGCGTCTCGACACCGCCCCTACGCCCCTATTGACAAGCCGCACGAGTGTATTCTTGCATCGATGTTTGCCCAGTCGTTGCTGTTCGTAACACGGCGCTGGGCACGCGACGGTGGGGTCGGGGCGCACGTGATCGCGAGTGCCGCCGCGCTCGCGGCGCATGGCGTGCGGGTCGACGTGTTCGCGGCGCGAATCGAGTTCGACGAGGACATCCCGGGGGTCACGCTGCACGAGCGCTCCGCGTTGTTCGACGCCGACGCGCCCATGTACAAGCGGCTCGGTGAGACGCTCGCGCATCCGATCGACGCCGTGCACGTCCACCAGCTCGACGACCCCGACATCGTGCGCTCGCTGCGCTCGACCGCGCCCGTGGTCGTCAGCGCCCACGGCTACACCGCGTGCAC
>DASUPL010000280.1:0-5254 GCA_036281155.1 Solirubrobacteraceae bacterium
GGGCGTCCGCGTCGCGCACGTCGCTGCGGATCACCGTCACGCCGGCCCGCTCCTGCTCGGCGGCGATGTCCTCCTGGCCGTGCAGCAGCCGGTCGAGCACGCGAACCTCGCGCCCGCTCTCCAGCAGCTCCTGCACGAGCAGCGCTCCGATGTAGCCGCTGCCGCCCGTCACCAACGTTGTGTTGCCCATCTCGGTGTACCCCGTCGTGGTCGTGGCTTTCGCCGTCTGGCCTCCGCGGATCCTCACTCGCGCGGCGTGAAGCCGGGCTCGCGACGGCGGAACAATGCTATCCCCTCCATCGGCAGGACACCGCGGGCGCTTGAGCGGCTATCGGTCGAGCGGCTGGGCGCGAATCGCGCGCAGCTCGTCGCGGTCGACGACGCGCGCGACGAACAGGCCGGCGACGTAGAAGAGCACGCCGAGAGTGCCGGCCGGGACGAGCCCCAGCGGCCGCAGCAGGATCATCACGCCGGTCATCGCGGCCGCGAGCGCGACCGTGCGCAACGTCCTCCACGGCAGCAGTCGCAGCCGCAGCGCGCGCAGGCTCGTGCCGAGCATCAGCACCATCGTGAGGACCTCCGTCGCCACCGTCGCCCACGCGGACCCGCGCGCGCCATAGGGCGGTATCAGCACGAGGTTGAGCGCCACGTTGGCGACCGCGCCGATGCTCGAGTACAGCGCCAGACGCCACTGGCGGTTCAACAGCGGCGCGAGGAAGCCGGCGAGCGTCCCGAAGCAGATCGACACGAACGCGAGCATCAGGATCGGCAGCACGCCAGCCGAGCGTTGGAACGCGGCGCCGAACAGGAGCTCGACGATCGGCCCCGACAGCGCGATCGTGCCCGCGAGGATCGGCAGCGAGATCACGGCCATCGCGTCCGCGCAGATCTGCACGAGACGGCGCGCGCGCTCCGGATCGCGCTCGTAGACAGCGGAGAGCACGGGGAAGAACGACGACAGGATCGCCCCGGGCAGGAACGTGAGCGGGCCGAGGAACCCGTACGCCGCGCCATAGATGCCCGCCTCGCCCGCGCCCGCGATCTGCAGCAGCAGCACGGAGTCGATCTGGTAATAGACCCTGATCATCACCGAGGCCACGCCGAGCGGGATCGCCACGCGCAGCAGCGGACGCACGAGGCTCAAGCCGGCACGCCAGGCGATGTGCGCGTAGCGGGCGGTGACCCGCACCTGGATCAATGCCATGGTCGCGATCAGCACGGCATACGCGACGGCGAACGCGACCACGGAGGCGTGCGCGCGGGCGAGCAGGATCACGGCGGTGAGCCACAGCGCGCTCTGCAGCACGGTCAGCGCCAGCGCGAGTCCGCCGCGAAGCCGTGCCTGAAAGACGCTCATCAGCGCGCCCGCCCCCGCCGAGGGGATCGTGAAGGTGAGGATCAGCACGACCGCGTGGGTGTGATGCGGGTTCGACAGGAACAGCGGCACCGACGCGGCGCAGATCGCCGCCGCCAGCAGCGAGAGCCCCGTCCTCGCGGCCACGAGCGCGCCGAGCCACTCGCCCTCGCGCTCCGGCTCGCTCGCCATGCGCTGCAACGCGACGATCGTCAGCCCCAGGTCGGTCAGCACGCCGAACAGGGCCGTGTAGCTCGAGGAGGCGCTCCACACGCCAAAGCCGTCGCGGGCGAGCGTGCGCGCCGTCAGCGACACCGTGACGACGCTGAACGCCATCGTGATCACCTGCGCGAGCAGCTGGAGAGCCACGTTGGAGGCGATCCGCCGACCCCCCACCGAGCCGGCGTCGCCGGCCGCTCCCCCATGGAGAAACCGCCCTGGGAGCGCCTTGGCCCGGGTCAGCATATGCGTCATACTCTTGCAGCCTTGCGCGTCCTGGTCGTCATGCCGTTCCCCCCGCTGCGCGAGGGAAGGGCCGCCGCGCGTTGCGCCGTGGCGCTGCTGCAGGGCCTCACAGCCCGCGGGATCGACTGTCAGGCGCTCGCGCCCGACAGCGCGGCAGAGCCGGCGAAGGCGCCGCAGGACCTGCCCGTCGAGCTCGTGCGCGTGGAGTCGCTGTCGCCGTGGCGGGTGCGACGCGACCGGCTGGCGAACCCCGCGGGCGGTCTCGCGCACGGTCGCTTCGCGCAGCGGCTGAAAGCGCTGGCGGCCGACGCCGACATCGTCCATCTGATCGAGGTCCACGCGGCGAGCACGATCCGCGTGTTCGATCGCCCGACGGTCGTGCAGCTGCATTGCCTGACGCTGCGCGACCGCGAGATCCGCCGCCTCTGGAAGCCCGAGGATCGCGATTCGCTGGAGCTGCTGCGAGCCGAGCGTCGCGCGTGCAGGCGCGCCGACTGGCTGCTGGTCAACTCGCGGGAGGTCGCCGACGGGCTGCCCGGTCGGGTGCCTCGCGAGCGGATCGCGATCGCTCCGCTCGCGCTCGACCCCGAGCACTACGCGCCGAGCGCGCGGCTGGAGCAGCCGGTGGCGGGACTGATCGGCACCGCGAGCTGGCCGCCGACGGCGAACGCGGTGAGACGGCTGCTCACGCGCGTCTGGCCGCTCGTGCTGGAGCGCCGTCCCGACGCGAGGCTGATCCTCGCGGGCGCGGGCATGGAGGCGGCTGCGTTCGGAGCGGGGGCCGATCTCACCGGCGTGGAGTGGCGCGGTCCGGTGCCCAGCGCGAGCGACTTCCTGCGTGAGCTGGGAGTGCTGCTGTATCCGCTCACGGCAGGAAGCGGGGCGAAGGTGAAGGTGCTCGAGGCACTCGCGCTGGGGGTCCCCGTCGTGAGCACGCGCGAGGGAGCCGAGGGGCTCGGCGACCTCGGCGGGGTGGTCGTGGAGGAGGACGACGTGCGCCTGGCCGAGGCCACCGTGGCGCTGCTCGAGGACCCCGACGCGCGGCGCGCGGCCGGGGCGCGGGCGCGAGCGAGCTTCATCGCCAATCACACGCCCGTGCCCGCCGCGGGGCCCGTCGTGGACCTCTACGAGCGCATGGTCGCGTGAGCTCCGCGCGCCCCCCGCGGCTGCTCTTCTACACCGAGTCCCAGCAGGCCGGCGGCGCCGAGCTGGCGCTCGGCTACCTGCTGGGCGCGCTCGCGCCGGAGATCGAGGCTGGCGTGCTCTGCACCTCGACCGCCGTGGGCGAGGCGATCGCCGCCCACCGTCCGGGGGTCGCCGTGAGGACGGTCAGGACGCCCGAAGGGATCGCCGACCGCCGCGCGCTGCTCGAACACGTGCGCGCCGTCCGCGCGTTCGCACCGACGATCCTCCACGGCAACCAGGCGTGGCCGTGGGCGTGCGGCTACGGCGAGCTGGCGGGGATCCTCACTCCGGGGGTGCGCGTCGTGGCGGTCGACCACCTGCCGATCTCGAGCGCCGTGCGCCGCGCGCGCCGCTACGGCCGGCAACTGCTCGCGCGCCGCCTCGACGCGCACGTGGCCGTCGGCGAGCGGGTCGCGCGCACGGTCGAGGAGGTGGCGGGCCTGCGGCCCGGATCGGTCCTGGCGATACCCAACGGGGTGCCGAACGCACCCCTGGAGGCGCTCCCCGCGCCCGCGCCCGGCCCGGTGATCGGCTCGCTCGGGCGCCTCGCCGACCAGAAGGGCTATGACCTGCTCGTGCGCTGCCTGCCGGAGTTGCCCGACGCGACGCTCGTGCTCGTCGGCGACGGGCCCGAGCGCGAGGCGCTGACGGCGCTCGCCGCCAGCCTCGGGGTGGGCGATCGTCTGCTGATAACCGGGTGGAGCGGGGAGGCGCGCCGCTACCTGCCGACGTTCGACGTGTTCGCGCTGCCGTCTCGCTGGGAGGGCATGCCGCTGGGCATCCTCGAGGCGATGCACGCCGGGCTGCCGGTCGTGGCGGGCGACGTGGGCAGCGTCGCCGAGGCCGTCCTCGACGGCGACACGGGCTACGTCGTGCCGGCGGAGGACCAAGCGGCGCTGGGCGAGCGTCTCGGGCGCCTGCTCGCCGACGCGTCGCTGCGCGAGCGGATGGGGCGGCGCGGGCGGGAGGTCGCGAACGCGAGCTTCACCGACACGGTCATGGCCGCGCGCTACGAACAGCTGTACGCCGGGCTCGTCGGCTCGTCGAGCGCCTAGCTCGCGCGCCGCGAGCGCCCGTGCCGCTAGCGCGGCGCGGCGAGGAAGTTCCAGATCGGCTCTGTGAACGTCTGCTCGAAGCGCTCGCGCGAGTACGGGCCCGATCCGTCGAGGTCGAAGATCCGCATGCCGACCCCGTCGAGCAGGTCGAAGAGCTGATTCGGGTGGGCGCCGTATAGGTCAGCCCCGCCGGCCCCGTGCTCGAACAGGATGAACGGGCGGTGGCGCTCGAGCGTCTCGGTGGCGCCCTGCAGGACCTGCAGCTCGGCGCCCTCGACGTCGATCTTCAGCAGCGTCGGGACGTAACCCTCCGGCAGCGCTTCGTCGAGGCGCTCGGTGCGCACCTGCAGCCGACGCACGCCGCCGACGCCCTCGGGGAGGTCGCTGCGCTCGCGCAGCCCGCTGTAGGCGGGCGCGTCGAGGACGTGGGAGAACTCGGCGCTGCCGGAGGAGTCCGACAGCGCCACCTGGCGCACGTCGACGCCGGGGAACCTGCTCACGAGCGCTTCGTTCAGGTCGGGTATCGGCTCGAAGGCCATGTGCCGACCGTGCGGCGCGACGCGCAGGATCGACTCGAGCACGGCCCCCTGGTTGGCGCCGATGTCGATCGCGCTCGAGGTCTCGCGCAGAATCGCGCAGAGCGCGACGTGCAGCGCGTGCTCGTCGCGCAGCTCCCGCCGCTGGGCGGGATCGAAGACCTCGCGAACCCTGCCGGCGAGTTCCTGGGCCTGCTCCTGGCGGCCCATGCGCGCCGCCGAGGCGCGGGCCGTGCGTCGCAACAGGGCAAGGGCGGCCTGAGAGCCTCTGTGCATGGCGCGTGATGCTACTGAGACCGACCAGATCGGGAGCTACCATCCACCGCATGTGCTTTGACGGAACGGACGAGGTATGAGCGCCGCGGGTGAGCGCTGGGAGCAGATGCGCGAGCGCGACACGCGCGTCAGGCTGCTGACGATCCTGCGCCGACGCTGGATGATCGCCGTCGGCGTGATTGCCGTGTGCACGTACATATCGGCCTTTCACCACGCGCGTCAGAGCAAGTCCTACACGGCCACCGCGAACGTCACGTTCCAGAGCGGCACGTTGTCGGAGTCCGCGCTGCAGGTCTCGCGCGGCGGCGGCACCGAACCGCTGCGCGAAGCCGACACGGAGGTGTTCATCGCGCACTCGCTCGAAGTCGCCGAAGGCGTGCGGC
>DASUPL010000281.1:0-10526 GCA_036281155.1 Solirubrobacteraceae bacterium
CACATCCTCGAGAAGAAGTCGCCCAAAAAGAAGCGCGCGCTGGGCGGCCCGAAGATGATCCACGACGATGACGTGCCGCGGATCAAGCGGATGTTGGGGGTGGGCAAGTGACGCGGGTGAAGCGGTCGGTGAACGCGCGCAAGAAGCGCCGCGCGACGCTGGAGTTGACGAAGGGCTTCAGGGGCGAGGCGAACTCGAACTACAAGCGCGCGAAGGAGGCCCTGCTCAAGGCCGACAAATACGCGTACCGCGACAGGCGCAACCGCAAGCGCGACTTTCGCAGGCTGTGGATCACGCGCATCAACGCCGCGGCGCACATCAACGGGATGAACTACTCGCAGTTCATGCACGGCCTGAAACTGGCGGGCGTCGAGCTGGACCGCAAGGTGCTGGCGGACATCGCGGTGCGTGACGCCGAGGCCTTCCGACGTATCGCCGAGGTCGCCCGCGAGGCGTCGGCGGCTGCCTGACTCCCGGCCCAGCCGGGGACCCGGCATTCGATTCGACAGCCTCCCGGGCGTCGCTCCTGAAAGGGACGGCGCCTTTTTTCATATCCAAAGCAGGTAGAGCAACACGAGAGAGCCCCACAGATGAGCCAGATCGCATCCCAACAGAACCCACGGTTGAAGGCAGTGCGTCGTCTGCACTCAAAGCGCGAGCGCGCGCGCACGATGACGTTCCTGGCCGAGGGCGAGGACCTGATCGTCGCGGCCGCCGAGGCCGGATGTCCAGCGGTGGAGGGCTTTCGCCTGGCGGGGTCGGGTCTCGGCGGTGACGACTTTTTTGATGTGGAGCGCTCCGCGCTCGCTCGGGCCTCAACGCTCGGTTCGGGGACGCGTGTGATCGGGGTCTACGAGCAGCGCTGGGGGCCCGCGGTGGGGCCACTGTGCGTGTATCTCCACGGGGTGCGCGATCCGGGCAACGTCGGCACGGTCCTGCGCTCGGCGCTCGCGTTCGGCGCGTCGTGCGTGGCGTTCGGGCCGGACTGCGCGGATCCGTACGGGCCGAAGGCGGTACGCGCGAGCATGGGCGCGATCTTCACCGTCGCGCTCGCGCGGGTGAACGATATCGGCGAGCTGCCGGGCGAGCGCGTGGCGCTGGTCGCGGACGCGAAGGAGACGTTGCGCGGACCGTCGGAGAATGTGGCGGGCGAGCGGGCGAATGCACTCTCGGACGCGACGGATGCGCTGAGTGGCCCGACCGCGTACGCGGTCGGCGCCGGGGTGACGCTGCTTGTTGGCGCCGAGCGGGACGGGCTGCCGGACGATGTTGTGGCGGCGTGCGATCGGGCCGCGCGCCTCCCGATCGCCTCAGAGTCGCTGAACGCGGCGATGGCGGCGACGGCGGCGCTTTATGAGATGACCCGTCGACCGTCTAGGGTGCCGGCGTCATGATCGATCGCATCGAGCAACTGCGCGTGGACGGGCAGGCGGCGATCTCCGCGGCGGATTCGAGCGCGGCGCTGGAGGATCTGCGGGTGCGCTACCTCGGGCGCAAGGCCGAGCTGCCGCGGATGCTGCGCGAGGTCGCGAGCCTCGATCCGGCCGAGCGCGGCGCGGTGGGCAAGGCGGCGAACCAGGCGCGCCAGGCGCTCGAGGCGCTGATCGAGGCGCGCGCGGGTGAGCTCTCCGCACGCGAGCTCGACGCGAGCCTGCACGCTGACAAGGTCGATGTGACGCTGCCGGGCGCCCCGCCGCAGCCGATCGGGCGCCTGCACGTCCTCACCGCCACGCGGCGGGAGCTCGAAGACATCTTCCTGGGGCTGGGCTTCACGGTGATGGAGGGCCCGGAGGTGGAGAGCGTCCACTACAACTTCGATGCGCTCAACCACAGCCCCACGCACCCCGCGCGGGCGCGCACGGACACGTTCTACGTATCGCCGGAGATGGTGTTGAGGACGCACACCTCGCCGATGCAGGTGCGCGCGATGGAGGCGCACCCGCCGCCGCTGTACGTGGTGATCCCCGGCCGCGTGTATCGCCCGGACTCCGACGCGACGCACACGCCACAGTTCCATCAGATCGAGGGTCTCGCGGTCGACGAGGACATCACGCTCGCGGACCTCAAGGGCACGCTCCTTCAGTTCGCCCGCGCGGTGTTCGGCGACGAGCGCGACATCCGCCTGCGCCCACACTTCTTCCCCTTCACCGAGCCGAGCGTGGAGATCGACGTGTCGTGCTTTCACTGCGACGGCAAGGGGTTCCTGAAGGACGGGGCGCGCTGCTACCTGTGCAAGGGGGAGGGCTGGCTGGAGGTGCTCGGCGCGGGCGAGGTCGACCCGAACGTCTACTCCCACGTGCCGACGACCGACGCGAACGCGCCCGGCTATGACCCCGAGAAGGTGCAGGGGTTCGCGTGGGGCCTCGGCGTGGAGCGGATCGCGATGCTCAAGCACGGCATCCCTGACCTGCGCCTCTACTTCGAAAATGATCTGCGCTTCCTGGAGCAGTTCGGATGAGGGTTCCGCTGCCATGGCTGCGCGAATACTGCGACCCCGATCTCGACGTGCGCGCGATCGAGGAGCGGTTGACGATGAGCGGCACGAAGGTCGAGGCGATCCACCATCACGGTGTGGCGTCGACCGACGGCTTCGTCGTGGGGCGGGTGCTCACGGCTGAGCAGCACCCCGACGCGGACCGGCTGAAGGTGTGCACGGTCGAGCTGGGCGATGAGGGCGGGGAGCTGGCGACGATCGTGTGTGGCGCTCCGAACGTCGACGCCGGTCACACGGTCGCGGTCGCGCGGCCCGGCGCGGTGATGCCGGACGGGACGAAGCTGAAGCAGGCGAAGCTCAGAGGAGTGCTCTCCGAAGGGATGATCCTGTCCGAGAGCGAGCTTCAGATCGGCTCCGGTGGGGAGGGGATTCTCGTCCTCGACGGCCTCACGCTCGACGCGGAGCTCGCGCCGGGGACGCCGCTGGCGGAAGTGCTGCCGATTTCGACGGACGTGATCGAGCTGGAGATCACGCCCAACCGGCCGGACTGCCTCGGCGTGTTCGGCGTCGCGCGCGAGCTGCACGCCGCCACCGGCGCGCCGCTCGCCCTCGCGCCTTGGAGCGAGGACCTCGGCTCGGCCGGACCGGTCGCGGGGGCGGAGGTGCGCGTCGAGTGCCCCGACCTGTGTCCGCGGTTCACCGCGCGCGTGTTCGAGAACGTCACGATCGCGCCCTCGCCGCTGTGGCTGAAAGCACGCCTGAGCGCGGCTGGGCAGCGGACGATCAACAACGTGGTCGACATCACCAACTACGCGATGCTGCTGAGCGGCCAGCCGCTGCACGCGTTCGACCTCGACCGCGTCGCCGGCGGCACGCTCACGGTGCGCCGCGCGCGCGAGGGCGAGCAGGTGGAGACATTGGACGGGCAGACGCGCACGCTCGACGGCGAGATGGTCGTGATCGAGGACGGCGACGGGCCGACGTCGATCGCTGGGCTGATGGGCGGCGCGCGCTCTGAGGTGCAGCCGGACACGACGCGCGTGCTGATGGAGGTCGCGACGTGGAGCGGCCCGAACATCCACCGCGCATCGTGGGCGCTCGGGCTGCGCAGCGAGGCGTCAGGCCGCTTCGAGAAGGGTCTGCAGCCGGAGCAGTGCATGCACGCGCAGGCCGTCGCCACGAAGCTGCTGGTCGAGCTGTGCGGCGCGACCGTCACCCCCGGCACGATCGACGTCGGCTGGGAAGAGCCGGCCGTAGAGACCATCCGCCTGCGCGAGGCGCGCGTGCAGGCGATCCTCGGCGTGCCTGTCTCGACTCAGCGCCAGGTGGAGATCCTGGGCGCGCTCGACTTCGCCACACAGCCGGCGCAGGACGGACTCGACGTGAGCGTGCCGGCGCTGCGGCGCCAGGATGTGACGCGGGAGATCGACTTGATCGAGGAGGTCGCGCGGATCGACGGCCTTGAAAGCCTGCCCGCCACTTTGCCCGCGCGTCGCGGCGCGGCGGGCAAGCTGACGCACGCCCAACGCGTGCGCCGCGCGGCGGAGGACGCGCTCGTCGGGCGCGGCCTGCACGAGATCGTCGGCTGGAGCTTCACCGAGCCCAGCCTGCTCGACCGGCTGCGGCTGCCCGCCGAGCACGAGCTGCGCCGCGTCGTGGCCCTGGAAAACCCGCTGTCGGATGGCCAATCGATCATGCGCCCGACGCTCCTCGGCTCGCTGCTCGACGCCGCCCAGCACAACGTCGCGCGGGGTGGGCCAGACATCGCGATCTTTGAGTCGGGGACGGTGTATCGCGCCGCGCCGCAGGACGGCTCCGATCACGCCGCGCCCAGCGACTCAGGCAACGGCATCGTGTCTGAGGCCGGCTCTGCCGGCGCGGCGTCCCACGACGTGCCCGCCGGAGGCTCTCTGGTCGATGAACACCACGGGCTCGGGGCGCTACTGAGCGGGTCACTCACGCCCCGGTCTTGGCGTGGCGAGCCGGCGGAGGCGGACTTCTTCGCCGCCAAGGCGCTGCTCGCGTCGTTGCTCGACCGCTTCCACGTCGACTGGTCGGTGGAGCCCGCCACGTGGCCGTTCCTGCACCCCGGCCGCAGCGCGGCGGTGATCGCTTGTGCCCGTACGGATGCCGGTGCCGGCGGCGTGCGCCTGGGATTCATCGGCGAGGTCCACCCGCTCGTCGCCGACGCGTGGGACCTCGGCCGCACGGCCGCGTTCGCGGTCGATCTCGGCAAGCTCGCCGCCGCGGCGCCCGAGGTGGTGTCCTTCGAGGCGTTCGGCTCGTTCCCCACGCTGCGCCAGGATCTCGCGGTGACGCTGCCAGTGGACGTCGCCGCCGCGGACGTGCTCGACCGCGTCTGCGGCGCGGCCGGGAAGCAGTTGGACGACGTCAGCGTGTTCGACGTCTACGCCGGCAAGCAGGTGGGCGAGGGCCGTCGCTCGCTCGCGCTCGCGCTGTCGTTCCGCTCGCTCGAGCGCACGCTCACCGACGAGGACATCGCGCCCGTACGCGAGAAGATCGTCGCCGCCCTCGCGGAGATGGGGGGTGAGCTGCGTGGCTAGCCAGATCGCACAGCCCTCGGCGCCGAACGGCCCGAAGGTGATCGTCGCAGGCGCGACCGGCTTCGCGGGCGCGCTCGCCGCGGATCTGCTGTGGCGCCACCCCGACTTCGAGCTCGTGGGCGTCACCGGCCGCTCGGAGGTGGGCAGGACCCTCCACGAGGTGTACCCGCGCTACCGCGTGCCGCTCGCGATCGAGGAGCTCGAGATGGCGAGCCTCGCGGGCATCGACGCCGCGATCGTCGCCTATCCACACGCGGCCGCCGCGCCGACGGTCGCCGCGCTGCGCGAGATCGGCGCGCGCGTGATCGACCTCAGCGCGGACTTCCGGCTGGCGTCGCTCGCCACGTACGAGCGGTGGTACGGCGTGCACCCGCGCCCCGAGTTGCTCAGCGAGGCTGTCTACGGGCTGACGGAGCTTCACCGCGAGCGGATCGCCGCCGCGAACATCGTCGCCAACCCCGGCTGCTACCCGACCGCGTCGCTGCTCGCGCTCGCGCCGCTCGCCCGCGCGGGGCTCGTCGCGGACGCGGTGATCGACGCCAAGCAGGGCGTCTCCGGCGCGGGACGCGTATTCGACGACACCACGCACCTGTCGATGGCGGGCGAGAACATCCTCCCGTACAAGGTCGCCGAGCACCGCCACACGCCCGAGATCGAGGAGCAGCTCGCGTTGCTCGGCGCCAATCTGAACGTGCAGTTCCAGGCGCACCTCGTGCCGCTCGACCAGGGCGAGATGGCCAGCTGCTACGTCACGCCCACGCGCCCCGTCGCCGCCGCGGAGCTGCGAGAGCTGTACGCCGCCGCGTATCACGACGAGCCGTTCGTCGAGGTCGTCGACGCGCCGCCGGGCGTGCGCGAGGTCGCGCAGACCAACTACTGCCGCATCTTCGCCGCGACCGACGAGCACACGGGCAAGGTGCTCGTGTTCTCCGCGATCGACAACCTCTGGAAGGGCACCTCCTCCCAGGCGGTGCAGAACCTCAACCTGATGTTCGGATTCCCCGAGACGAGGGGATTGCTGTGAGCGCGCACGATCAGGCGACGCTGCCGTTCTTCCGCTCGCGCTGGGTGCCCGCGCCCACGCACGTGCGCGAACTGGGCTCCGACGCCGGGCTGCCCGCGGGGTTTCGCGCGGCGGGCGTCGCGGCGGGGCTGAAGCCGAGCGGCAACCCCGACGTGGGGCTGCTCGTGTGCGACGCCGACGTGCCCGTCAGCGCGGCGCGGTTCACCGCCACGGGCACGCCAGCCGCGCCGGTGCTCGTCAGCCAGGAGCGCTGCCAGCTCGACGCGCTGCGCGCGGTGCTCGTCAACAGTGGCTGTGCCAACGCGGCCACGGGACGCCGCGGTCTGGACGACGCGGCGAAGACGCAGGGCGCGGCCGCGCTAGCCGTCGGCGTGAACCCAGCCGAGGTCGCGCTCGCGTCCACCGGCGCCATCAGCCACCACCTGCCCGTCGACGCGATGCTCAAAGGCATCCTCGCTGCCCGTCCGCTGCTCAGCAGCGACGGCGACGCGCAGTTCCAGCAGGCGATCCAGACGACGGACCTGTTCGAGAAGCGCGCCAACCTCGAGGTCGAGCTGCCCTCCGGCACGGTGCGCTTGAGCGCGCAGTGCAAGGGCGCGGGCATGATCTCGCCGAACTTCGCCACCATGCTCTGCTTCGTCGAGACCGACGCCGCGATGTCCGCCGCCACAGCCGACCTGCTGCTCGGCGTGTGCGTCAAGCGCTCCTTCGACCGCGCGTCCGTCGACGGGCAGCTGTCCACGAACGACACCGCGATCCTGATGTCATCCGGCGCGAGCGGCGTCAACGTCGAGGCCGAGAGCGAGGACGAGCTGCGCTTCGGCGAGGCACTCGACTCGCTGCTGCGGGCGCTCGCGATCATGATGGTCACCGACGGCGAGGGCGCGAAGCGGATCGCGCGCGTCATCGTCCGCGGCGGCAACGTCGACGCCGTCGAGGCGACCGCGCGCGCGGTCGCCAACTCGCCGCTCGTCAAGGCAGCGCTCCACGGCGGAGATCCCAACTGGGGGCGGATCGTCCAGGCTGTAGGCGGCGCTCTGCCGGGCACCGCGCCGCTCGCGGTCGATATATCGATAGAGGGAATGCAGGTCTGCTCGGCCGGGGCCGCGATCCCCTACGACGAGCCCGCCCTCGCCGCGGCGGTCCAGCGCCTGGAGGTCGAGTACGAGGTCGACCTGCCCGGCGATGGGGTCGAGACAGAGGTGTTCTTCTCGGATCTCTCGCACGAGTACGTCACGATCAACGCGGATTACACAACATGAGCGAGGGGGTCGGAATGCGCGACGTGGGCACGCTGCTCGAGGCGCTTCCTTACATCAAGGAGTTCCACGGCAAGACCGTCGTCATCAAGTACGGCGGCGCCGCGATGGTCGACCCAACGCTGCGCGAGGAGTTCGCGCGCGACGTCGTGCTGCTCAAGTACGTCGGGCTCAACCCGATCGTCGTGCACGGCGGCGGCCCCGAGATCACCGGGTACATGGAGCGCCTCGGCCTGCCCGTCGAGTTCGTCGGCGGGCTGCGCGTGTCCGACGCTAACACTGTCGAGGTCGCCAAGATGGTGCTCGTCGGCAAGGTCAACAAGGAGATCGTGCTGCGCGTCAACCGCCACGGCCAACCCGCCGTCGGCCTCTGCGGCGACGACGGCTCCCTGTTCCACGTCGAAAGGCGCTCCGCGCCCGGCGGCGAGGACATCGGCTTCGTCGGGCGCATCAAGCGCGTCAACACAGGCGTGATCGAGCACATCTCACGCGACTACATCCCCGTGATCGCCTCCGTCGGCGCCGACCGCGACGGCAACTCCTACAACATCAACGCCGACGAGGCCGCCGGCGCCGTCGCCGGCGCGCTCGGCGCGTACAAGGTCGTCTTCCTCACCGACGTGCCCGGCTGGCTCGCCGACCCCTCAGACTCCGACAGCCTCATCAGGCAGGCCAGCGCCGAGCGGGTCCAGGAGTCCCTCGCGAGCATGGACGGCGGCATGCGCCCCAAGCTCGAGGCGTGCGTCGCCGCGATCGACGAGGGCGTCAGCGCCGCGCACATCCTCGACGGGCGGATCGCGCACTCGCTCCTGCTGGAGCTGTTCACCGACGCGGGGATCGGAACCAAGATCGAGATCGCCCCGTGAGCCTCGCCGAGTTGCAGGCCCTGGAGCGCGAGAGCGTGATCGGGACGTACGCGCGCAACCCCGTCGAGTTCGTGCGCGGAGAGGGGGCGCGGCTGTGGGACGCCGACGGCGAGGAGTACCTCGACTTCCTCTGCGGCATCTCCGTCACGAGCCTCGGGCACTGCAACCCCGACATCGTCGCCGCCGTGCGCGAGCAGGCTGGGCGGCTGATGCACGTCGGCAACCTCTTCTACACCGAGCCCGCCATGCGCCTCGCCGCGCGGCTGTCGCAGAGCAGCCTCGGCGGCAAGGTGTTCTTCTGCAACTCCGGCGCCGAGGCCAACGAGGCCGCGATCAAGCTCGCGCGCAAGGCCAGGCACGAAGGCGACGTCGTCGTCGTCCACGGCGCCTTCCACGGGCGCACGTACGGCGCTCTCTCCGCCACGCCCCAGGAGGCCAAGCAGGCCCCGTTCGCGCCGCTCGTCCCGGGGTTCCGCGCCGTCGCCGCCGACCCCGGCGCGCTCGCGGCGAGCGTCGACGAGCGCACCGCCGCGGTGCTGCTCGAGCCGATCCAGGGCGAGACCGGCGTCCACGTGCTCTCCGAGGAGCTGCTGCAGGCCGCGCGGGCGGCGTGCGACGAGCATGGCGCGGCGCTGATCTTCGACGAGATCCAGACCGGCATGGGGCGCACCGGCACGCTGTGGGCGTACGAGCAGACGGGCGTCGTGCCCGACGCGATCACCGTCGCCAAGGCGCTCGGCGGCGGGCTGCCGATCGGCGCGCTCGTCACCGGACCGGCGCTCGCCGACGTGCTCGCGCCCGGCGACCACGGCTCGACGTTCGCCGGCGGCCCCGTCGTCGCCTCCGCGGCGCTCGCCGCGCTGGAGCTGACCGCCGCGGACGCGCTGCTCACGAGCGTGCGCGAGCTGGGCGCCCGCCTGCACGCGGGCCTCGAGCGCCTGCCGCACGTGCTCGCCGTGCGCGGGCGCGGGCTGATGCTCGCCTGCGAGACCGACATCCCCGCACCTGAGGTCGTGCGCCGCGCGCTGCTCGAGCAGCGCCTCGTGCTCAATGCCACCGGCCCCACAACCGTGCGGCTGCTGCCGCCGCTCACGATCGACGAGAACGACGTCGACGAGGCTCTGCGGCGGCTAGCGCTCGCGCTGGAAGGCTGAGCCGTGCGCACGCCGCTCGCCGACGGCCTCGAGCTCGACGATGACCGCGCGCGGATCGACGTCGACGCGGTCCACGCGTTCATCAGCGAAGAGTCCTACTGGGGCAGAGGGCGCTCGCGCGAGCTCGTCGTGCGGACGATCGTCGGCTCGCTGCGCGTCGTCGGGCTGTATGACGGCGAGAAGCTCGTCGGCTTCGCGCGCGCGGTCTCCGACGGCGCGACGCTCGCGTACATGGCCGACGTGTACGTGCTCGCCGCCTACCGCGGACGCGGCCTCGGGCTCGCGCTCGTGCGCGAGCTGGTGGAGTCGGGGCCGTGCCGCGACCTGCACTGGATGCTGCACACCGCCGACGCCCAGGCGCTCTACGCGAAGCTTGGATTCAGCGAGGGCGCGATCCGCCACCCGCTGATGGAACGCGCCCGCCGCTACGATTCGCGCCCGTGAGCGACGCCGCCGACATCCCCACGACGCGCACCGCCTCCTACGAGGCCGACCCCGAGCATGTCCACCGTGTGCTGCTGCTGTACTCCGGCGGCCTCGACACGAGCGTGATGCTGAAGTGGATCCAGGACTCCTACAAAGCGGAGGTCGTCTGCCTGACCGTCAACCTCGGCCAGCCCGGCGAGGACTACGGCGTGATCGAAGGCAAGGCGATCCAGCTCGGCGCGCTGGAGTGCCACGTCGTCGACGCGCGTGAGGAATTCGCGCGCGAGTACCTCGCGCCGGCGATCAAGGCGAACGCGCTCTACGGCGGCGGCTACCCGCTATTCACCGCGCTCGGACGGCCGCTGATCGCGAAGCTCGCCGTCGAGTACGCGCGCAACAGCGGCTGCGACACGATCGCGCACGGCTGCACCGGCAAGGGCAACGACCAGGTGCGCATCGAGGCGACGATCGCCACGCTCGCGCCCGAGTTGAAGGTGATCGCGCCCGTGCGCTCCTGGCAGATGGGGCGCGAGGAGGAGATCGCCTACGCGCGCGAGCACGGCATCCCCGTCAAGGGCGGTAGCGAGACCACGCCCTACTCGATCGACGACAACCTCTGGGGGCGCTCCTCGGAGGGGCGCTGGATCGAGGACCTCGACCACGCCCCCGAGGACGACGTCTTCCAGCTCGTGACGCGGCCCGAGGACGCGCCCGACGAGGCCGAGATCGTCGAGGTCGAGTTCGAGCGCGGCGTCCCCGTCGGCCTCAACGGCGTGCGGCTGGGGATCGTCGACCTCCT